>NZ_KV802403.1:0-102545 GCF_001810675.1 Facklamia sp. HMSC062C11
GATGTCGTAGGTTCGAGCCCTACTGGCGGAGTGCTTTTTTTTTATAATAAATTATGCCGCCTTAGCTCAGTAGGTAGAGCGCTTCCATGGTAAGGAAGAGGTCGTCGGTTCAAATCCGACAGGTGGCTTATTTTTTTGCTTAAAGATTTGATTATAGCAAGGTTTCGAAGAGTTTATGCTTTTCAATGACCTTGCTTTTTAATTTGTAAAAAGGGATTGAAAAGGACGAAAAGGGATATAAATTCGGCAACTTTTCAATTTTTTATCGGCAACTTTTTAATGTTAATATATTGATTTTATGACGGGTTAATAAACCGCATGTCTTAGTAGTTTTAATGTTGTTTTTAATTGATTCCGCAGGATCCATATTTTTTGGACTAGGGATAATGGATTATTATATTTTAAGATAGAATTAATCCTCTAATCAAGACTACAAGAAAACACGCGTAACTGAATATATTATAATAAGAAGTAAATATAGGGTTAATGGAAACATCTCTTGTTTCCATTAACCCTATCTATTCGATATTTTTACTATTAATAATTAACCATCCTAGGCTTATTAAATTAAAAATTATACAGATGATAATGGTACGGTGTGTTAAAAAGGGTTGAAATATGGCCATAATAAGGACTCCAATAAAATAGGAAATAATTACCGAAGAAATGTAAATAAAATCTTGTTTGGCTTTTTGCTTACTCTCAATTTGTGGATGAATAAAATAATCAAAGGCATCTTCAGTCATCTTTCTTAAATTACCACTCATCATCATGGGGGTAAATGGTGTTCCATGAATTGTTCGAAACTCTTCATATTGACTAGAGACACATAAAGTTAATAGTGCAATTGGTAGTAAGATAAACCCTTTACCTGTTAATATACCCGAAATGATAATAAGTAAAAGGGCATTTGTTAATACAAAGATATCACGAATAACTTTATTTGATTTAAGAAGCCCAAGATATCTAAGACTTCGTGTTAAGGCGATACCAAGCATAAAGGTTATAATGGAAACAATGAAAGGGGCAAGATCGTTCCATTGTCCGGAACCAATGTGAATACCTAACTTAATAATATTTCCAGTTTGAAATCCGGCAAATACACCGGATAAATTCATGTAAGAAAAACTCGTTAGAGATCCGCCGGTTATAGTTAGTAAACAAGCATAGAGTAAACGTTCGGTTATTTGATTTTTTGTTGAATTCAATGATAAGCCTCCTTAATAGCCTTACTATTATAACAAATCATCAGTGTATTGACATACTTATATTAATGTTGCAGATTGACAAAATATCAATATTTTCTTTCAAACACTTGAAACCGTTTTATCTTTTGGTTATTATATTATTAGGATCTTAACGAATGGAGGAATGCTTATATGGCAAAAAAAACAATTATGTTAGCATGTGGGACAGGAATGTCGACCAGTATGCTTTATTCAAAAATTCATAAAATTGTTGAAAATGAACATTTGGATTTAGAAGTGATTGCGTGTTCAGTTGCTGAAGCAAGACAATTACTAGAAGAAAAGACTGTTGATGTTCTTTTATTGGGCCCTCAAGTGGCGTATTTAGCTAAAAAGATCCAAGAAAAACTGGCTGATAAAAATACGATCGTAGCAGCTATTAATCGAGATGATTATGGCTTAGCTAATGGACGTAAAATATTAGAACAGGCTCAGGCATTACTTAGTGAGTAATATTGATCGGGATATCGAAGGAAAACACGCGCAAGAAATTGCAATGACTCTAATTGCTAATGGAGGAGATGCGCGTTCTAAAGCACTTGAGGCGATTGAAATGGCTAAGGATGGAGAGGTCGAACAGGCAAGCCAGTTGTTGACTTCGGCTCATGAGTCATTATTACAAGCTCATAAGGCACAAACATCTTTGCTCGTCCAAGAGAGTTCAGGCTATAGTATTGAACTATCGCTATTACTCATTCATGCTCAGGATCATTTAATGAATGCAATGACTATGGTTGATGTAGCCCAGTGTTTTATTGACTTATATGAAAAAATTAATTAACCTTATGAGAAGAAGCTACTTAGTGTAAGCTTCTTTTTTTACAGTTTATATTCGGAGGACCACCAGATGAGTGAATTTCAAACATATTTAAAAAAGGAAAATTGGGAACCCAAGCTATATGATCGTTTAAATCAATTAATTGATGATATGCAGTTATCAGGTAGTAAAGAACCATCTAATCAGGCATATATGGTATTTGATTTTGATGAGACGTGTATTATGGGGGATATTGAAGATCATCTAACCTTATATCTAGTGGACCATTTAGCTTTTAGAATGACTCCAAAAGAATTTTATGAAGTGGTTCAACCAGATTTCTTAGATATAAATCAAAAATTAGGACCTGCCAAGATACCTTTGGGAACACTAACTGAATCTTTAAGGAATGATTATTCTTACCTTTATGATCTATATATAAAGGATAAGAAAAAAATAAAACGATTATCATTCGAAAAAGATCCAATATTTCTCTCTTTTAGAGCTAAGTTGATTTATTATTATCAGACAATTCATAGTATATTTAAAATTCAAGAAACAAATTTTTGCCCTACATATTGGTTTCAAGGCTACGATGAAGAGTCCTTTTCTTATTTAGTAAAGGAAATTTGGAATACATATGAGGGCTTAAGACCTCAGCGGCGCTATTATCAAGCGATAATTATTGTAGATGGTTCGAAAGTTCAGCTTGAGTCTTACTTACAGGTGGGTCTTCGATATAATGAAGAAGTGATTCAGTTAATGCGGGTTGCCAATCAGCATGGGATTTTATCTTATGTTGTGTCCGCTAGTCCTTACGCATTAATTCGCAATTCGGTTTCACAAAATCCTTTGGAATTGCCATTACAACAGATTTTTGGTGTTCCACATGTTTTAACTAAGGAAGGAAAGTTGACGGCAGCGATTTCTAAAAATTGGCCGATTCCTATCTCGGTTGGTAAAGTATCATTAATTAATGAGGTATTGTTAGCTAAACATGGAGGAAGGGGACTGATCGCTGTATTTGGTGACAGCATGGGTGATTATCCGATGTTAATGGCTTTTCCAGATACACAAGTAAGTGTCCTGATCAATCGTGTTCTCGATAATCGTACAAAAGATATTATTACTCTATCTGAGTCGAAAGATTTTAATCTTGCAAATCGTTATTTTATTCAGGGAAGGGATGAGAACATAGGAGTTTGGAGACCTTCAACATCTTCGGTTTTATTTGAAAAACAGGCTAGTCAAAAGACGGTTTAATGGAAATAAATGGATTGTTTTATACTGACTTATGTTATAATGAGCTTTAAGAAAAGGAGTGAGCACTCATGCTAGGTAAAGCATTTAAAGAATGGAAAGCGCATTTTGGATTTTATATTTCATTGATTACTATTCAAGTCATTTTAATTCTATTAATCACGATGGTGTCTAGTTGGTTTTCTCCAATGGAAAATATGTTATTAAATACAACAGACACTGCAAACACTGATTATAGTCATATTATTTATCAATTAAATAAAGATTCATCCTGGGTGCCAGTAGTTATCGGATTAATAACGTCATTATTTACATTGATGCTATCTACGCTCACTCAAAGAAGTATTTTTCAAAAGTTAAATTTTCCTGAAATGCGATTAGGTGATGCGGCTTATTTTAATACGGGTTTAACTGACTGGCTAAGATTGCCAATCAAGTTATTTTTATTGACATTGTTTTCAGGCTTAATTCAAGCTGGTGCCTTCTTGCTGCTTTTAGGTCCTGTTTTTTTGGTAAGTGGAAACCAAATGACACCGATGAAGCTAGGTTTCGTTACAGTGTTTGCCTTGATTATTACTCTTATAGTGAGCACTTTATTTATTTCCATCAATTACCTAGTTGCTTATGATGTAGAAAGAAAGTATGGTCTTTGGGCTACTTTTACAAAGAGTATACAGATTGGGCGTAAATATTTTGGACGTCTTTTAGGTATGATTCTGCTGACTGCATTATTATCGTTTGTTTTTGGAGCCCTTCCTTTTATATTGATTGCCTTCTATTATGGAAACTTAGTTAATCCCATACTGATTATCGGTTTAACTGTGTTATTAGTATTTTTGTTAGGTTATTTTGTGATTTACCCTTGGATTATGATTTATATATCCTTAGTGATGAATGAAATTTTTGCCGTTGAGTATTAAGAATTTTTGAAAATCCCCGTGTTCAGGGGATTTTTTATTGACAAATAAAGCGAACAAGTGTTCTTGAATATTGAAATGTGATATAATGATCTTACTATTCTAATAAAGGAGGAGCGTTGCCGTGTCAAAAAATAAAATTGTGATCAAGGGGGCACGCACCCATAATTTAAAAAATATTAATTTAGAAATTCCGCGAGATAAGCTGGTTGTCATTACAGGACTTTCTGGCTCAGGTAAATCATCATTGGCTTTCGATACTTTATATGCTGAAGGGCAAAGACGCTATGTGGAAAGTCTATCCGCCTATGCCCGCCAATTTTTAGGTCAAATGGATAAGCCGGATGTTGATTCGATTGAAGGGTTGAGCCCAGCTATTTCAATTGATCAAAAAACAACTTCTCAAAATCCACGATCGACTGTAGGAACTGCTACAGAAATTAATGATTTTTTGCGGTTGCTTTTTGCCCGAGTAGGGACACCTTATTGTCCACATCACCATGTTCCTATTGAAAAACAATCGGTTGAACAAATGGTAGATCGGATCCTTGAGTTGCCAGAGCGCAGTAAAGTTCAGATTTTATCTCCAAGAATTAGAGATAAAAAAGGGCAACATAAAAAAGAGCTCGAAAATATTGCCAAGGAAGGATATGTTCGAGTTCGTATTGATGGGGTAATCTATGATTTAACAGAAGTTCCTGAGTTGGATAAGAACAAAAAACACACTGTTGACGTTGTGGTAGATCGGATAGTTATTAAAGAGGGGATTCGATCTCGGTTATTTGATTCTGTTGAAACAGCGGTTCGTTATTCGGATGGGTATGTGATTGTTGATGTAATAGGGGATGAACCGCTCTATTTTAATGAACATTATGCTTGTCCATTTTGTGATTTTTCAATTGATGAATTGGAGCCACGACTTTTTTCTTTTAACGCACCTTTTGGGGCTTGCCCAGCTTGTGATGGGATAGGGTCTCGATTAACCCCGGATGAGGAATTGATTATCCCTGATCCAAGTTTAACTCTAAGTCAAGGAGCGTTTGCTCCCTGGGGGAAAAAGGGATCGGGCTATTATGCCTCTATGTTAGAGCAATTTGCAGAAAGTTATGGGATCGACATGGAGATACCTTATCAAGATTTGCCAGCTCAACATCAAGAAGTGTTAAAATATGGTGATCCTGCTCATGTATTTAAATTTTCCTTTACGAGTTATAGGGGAAATCGTAAAAAAACAGCAGATCATATTTTTGAGGGAGTCTTTAATAATATTGAACGCAGGTATCAAGAAACGGCTTCAGAGAGTATGCGCGATGTTTTAAGAAATTATATGCATGAATTAGTATGTCCGACCTGTAAAGGCCAGCGCTTGAATCAAAAAGCACTATCAGTTCAAATTCAGCAGCATAATATCGCACAAGTTGATGAACTTTCGATTGAAAAGGCGATTGCCTTTATTCAAAGTTTAGATTTTTCTGAACATGATCAGCTTATCGCAAAACCCATTGTTAAAGAAATTTCTGATCGTTTAAGTTTTTTGAATGATGTTGGTTTAGAATATTTGACACTTGATCGAATAGCAGGATCCTTGTCCGGCGGGGAAGCTCAGCGGATTCGCTTGGCCACACAAATTGGCTCTCAGTTAAGTGGGGTTCTTTATATTTTGGATGAACCTTCAATCGGCTTACATCAAAGAGATAATGATCGATTGATTCATTCTTTGGTACAAATGCGAGATTTAGGAAATACTTTGATTGTAGTAGAGCATGATGAAGATACAATGCGACAGTCGGACTATCTGATTGATATTGGTCCTGGAGCAGGTGAAAATGGCGGTTATGTCACAGCAGCAGGAACTCCTAAGCAAGTGATGGCCAATAAAAAATCATTAACGGGTAAGTATTTACGAGGAGAGGAAAAAATAGAAGTACCTGAATCACGGCGGAATGAGGATTTGGGGTGGATTCGAATTACCGGGGCGAATGAAAACAATTTAAAAAATCTCACAGTAGATTTTCCGATAGGGCGGTTGACTTGTGTGACGGGTGTTTCGGGATCCGGTAAGTCCAGCTTGGTTAATCGTATATTGAAAATTGCTTTAGCGAAACGTCTAACGTCGACTCAAGAAAGACCGGGTAGTTTCAAAGAAATATCAGGTTATGAAGATTTGGAAAAAGTGATTGATATCGATCAAAGTCCGATTGGACGGACACCTCGATCAAATCCCGCAACTTACACTTCTGTTTTTGATGATATACGTGAGCTTTATGCACAAACTAATGATGCTAAGATGCGTGGTTATGATAAAGGACGTTTTTCTTTTAATGTGAAGGGAGGACGGTGTGAAGCTTGTCAAGGTGGTGGTATCACTAAGATCGAGATGCACTTTTTACCGGATGTATATGTCCCGTGTGAAGTCTGTCAAGGTGCTAGATATAATTCTGAGACCTTAGAGATAAAATACAAGGGTAAAAATATCGCAGAAGTATTAGATATGACGGTAGATGAAGCCCTTAAATTCTTTAGTGTTCACTCTAAAATTGCCAGAAAACTGCAAACACTTCAGGATGTTGGTTTAGGTTATGTTCGATTAGGACAATCGGCAACGACTTTGTCTGGTGGAGAAGCTCAACGGATGAAGTTAGCTTCTGAATTGCATCGAGTTTCTTCAGGTAAGACACTTTATATCCTTGATGAGCCAACAACCGGCCTTCATGCTCATGACATTCGTAAATTATTGTCAGTTTTGGACCGTCTAGTGGAAGCTGGAAATACTGTTGTTGTTATAGAACACAATCTTGATGTCATCAAAACGGCTGATTATTTGATTGACTTGGGACCCGAAGGTGGTGATAAGGGAGGCGAGCTGATCGCTTATGGAACACCAGAGGAAGTGGCTAAAAATAAAAATAGTTATACGGGGCAATATTTAGCCAAAATTTTAAGTGATAGTTATTAAGTTATCAACTGAAATATAGCTATACGATAAAAATCATTGAAACCATCCATTGCTTATTTTATAAGTGGTGGATGGTTTTTATTAAAATCAGCCTGAAGACCTAGGATATGGAAGAAGGATCGTGTCATAATTAGAATCATAAGGAACAAGTATCGGTTGAGGAGGTAGTAAAATGAATGAAAAAGAACGTATCATTGAATTGGTTCGTAATAATATCATTAGTATGGATGAAGCATTACGTCTTTTAGAAGCGGGTGGTTATGAAAAAGAAAGTATTAACACAGAAAGTAAGAAGACAAGCTTGAATCAAATAAGTAAAAGGGACATTAATGAAATAAGTGGCAAGATCGGGACCTTACTTGACAGAGTGGTCCGTACCAGCACTTCACTCGCTGAAGAAGTGGGAGATGTTGGAAGAAAAGCTTTTAAGGATTTAAACCAGTCATTGGATAAAGTTAAAGAAAGGAGTGCTTCATCCTGCACAGAAGAAATAAGGGGAGAAGAACCAGCAACGGCACATGAAGATCCAGTAGATTTTGAGGAATCAGTCGATCAGGTGTCTCATTATCAAGAGATTTTACAAGGTTTAAATAATGATTTGATCGTTGTTCAGCAACGCCTACGAGAGTATGAAGTACTTCAGGAGATTGAGAATCTAACAGAGGATCAATTACAAAATCGGTCTGAGCTTAATGAAAAAGAAGCTAACTTGAACCGACAAATAGAAGCGGTGAAAGCAAAAATCGATTTGGCTCTAGAAGATCAAGCTAATTTTAAAACGGATAAATCAGGCGACAGTCATACTGATGGACGCCCTTTTGCTGAAAAAGTGAAGCAGTCCGCTGATTCTTTTACGGAAAAAGCTATTTTATTCAGTGAGGAAGCTGGTCGAGAGGGCGGACGAATTGGTAAACAGGTGTCTGACTTTGTGAAAGCTAAGTTAAAGGACTTGAAATTTAATAATGAGCCATTAGTGAATTTTTCTTGGTCATCAGCTCAAAAGATTGATCATGAATTTGTGTACGAGTTAGATACAATTAAGTCGATCGACATTGATGTATTAATGGGAGATGTTGATGTATTAAGTTATGAGGGTGATCAAGTTAGGTTGGACAGCCATTTTATTTATCAAGGAGATGTTCAAGATGTTGATCTTAATCAAATATTAGAATTGGCTACGATTGAATTGCAAGATCAAACATTAAAGGTTGCGATTAAGAAACCTCAATTAACAATGGATATGCAGCTATGGCTTCCAAATAAAATGTATGAAGCTATCCAAGTGGTATCTTTGAATGGTGATTTGAATCTTAAAGCGTTCGAATCCCAGGAGGTCCATCTTGTGGCGATGCGTGGGGATATTAGTGCATACGAATTAAATACATCGGATCTGACGATAGAAAGTAAGCTAGGGGATGTAGATATTAAAGGTATCGAAGTCGATAAGTTAGATGTGGATTTACTTAATGGTGACATATTGATTAAGGATTCATTGGTCCAGGATGTAAAAGTTGAAAATGTGAATGGTGATATTAGATTAGATGGTGATGTTCATCAGTTAAACGTTAATTCCGTTAATGGAGATGTCTACTTAACTAAGAGAAATAGGTCGAATGATCCGATTAATATTACGGGTGTTCGCGGAGATGTTAAAATCAGTTTTCCCGAACAACAAGCTTTTCAGGCAAATTTATCAACTACGACCGGCGATATTCATCATCGCTTGAATCAGTTTCAAGTTATTTCTTCGAACCGCAAGCATATGCAAGTGAGTCGGAGACAAGATGACGAGGACGTATTAGAAATTGAAGTGACTTTAACCATGGGTGACATCTATTTAAAAGATAGGGAATAATAAGGAGGAATTTCTGTGGCACATAAAAAGACTTTAACATTATCATCAACAAACAAACGCTTTTTAGGTGTTTGTGGGGGCTTAGGCGAATACTTTAATATTGATCCAATAATTTTTCGCATCCTCTTTATTTTCGCATTCTTTACCGGTGGGAGTGGATTACTGTTGTATTTGATTTTGGCCTTCATCATACCTACAGATTATCAAAATGTTGGACGATATCAATCTCGTCATCGTTTTGATGAATCTAATAGAGAAGATGTTACACCGAAGGACGAGGAAGATATGTGGAGTGATTTTTAAGCCTTACTTTACATTATCTATTTAAGAATAATCAAGGTTGAGACGTATTGTTGATTCATAAAAAAATAGCAAGTATTATTGAGCGTATTGCTCTTAATTTTGCTGAGAATCTTGTCGCTTTAAGGGTTTAGAAAAGACCCATTTTATCATTAAAATGATATAGTTTAGGGAGGCTGAGGTATTAATATCTCAGCCTTCCTTTGTTTATAACTAGTTATTAGATTCGGATTATGATACCATTTAGCCAGGAAATTAATTGGAGGGATCCTTGTGAATAAATATGTAACGGTAGAGGAGCTCGTTGACACCTTGGATGTTAAGTTGGTAGCTGGTGCCGAGTTTATGAATCGACAGATTATTTCCTCTGAAGTATCAAGGCCGGGGTTAATTTTGGCTGGATTTAAGGATTACTATCCGAGCGAGCGTATTCAATTAATCGGACGAACAGAAATTGCTTATCTTCAAGCGCAATCAAGTCAAGAGCGGATTGAAAAATTTCGATTAATTTGTCGTCATGATACGCCTGCGATCGTGATTGCAAGAGGGATCGTTGTCCCTGCTGAATTAGCTTTAGTTTCAAACGAAATGAAGGTTCCTGTCCTATCTGCTCGTTCTAAGACATCACGTGTGTTAGCTAATCTAACTAATTATCTAGAAGGAAGATTGGCGGAACGTTTTTCGAAGCATGGTGTTTTTTTAGAGGTTTTTGGGATGGGTGTATTAATTACCGGAACTTCGGGTGTTGGTAAGTCAGAAACCGCTTTAGAATTGATACAAAGGGGACATCGCTTGATTGCAGATGATCGGGTTGAATTTTATATGATTGATGAACTAACCTTGATCGGAGAAGCTCCAGAAATTTTGCAGAATTTATTAGAGATTCGTGGTCTAGGTATTGTCGATGTGATGAGTCTATATGGTGTTTCAGCGATCGTACGTTCTAAGAGTTTGGAATTGATTATTGAAATGGTGCTAGATGATGGACAGATTGAATATGACCGTTTAGGATCCAAACAAGAATATGAACGTATTTTTGATGTTCAAATACCAAGAATTCGTATTCCTGTAAAAAGCGGGCGAAATTTAGCAGCGATCATTGAAGCAGCGGCGATGAATTTCAGAGCCACTCAGATGGGCTATGATGCAACAGAAAGTTTTAATCAAAAATTAGATGCGCTGATACGAGCAAATCGTGAGGGATAGAAGAGGGTCGATCATGTTTTTTGCAAAAATTGATCCAGTTGCCTTTAGAATTGGAGCTTGGCCAGTTCGTTGGTACGGGTTACTTATTGGACTGGGAATGGCTATTGCTTACAGTCTATTTATGAGGGAAGTTCGTCGTAAGGGAATGGATGAAGACCAAGCTTTTGATTTGATGTTTTGGGCGATTGTTATTGGTTTTATAGGGGCACGTTTGTATTATGTTCTTTTTTCTTGGGAAGCCTATCAGTCAGATCCATTAAGCATTCTTTTTATTTGGCAAGGAGGCTTAGCAATTTATGGGGGTGTGATCGCCGGGGGCATTGTTTTATATTATTTTGCTAGACGTTATCAGCAACCTTTATTTTTATGGTTAGACATGGCGGTTCCTTCATTAATGCTTGCTCAAAGTATTGGCCGTTGGGGTAACTTTATTAATCAAGAAGCTTATGGACGAATTGTTGATCTGACCAGTTTAAAATCTCTTCACTTGCCGCAGTTCATGATTGAGCACTTATGGATTGAAGGAGCTTATCGAGAGCCAACTTTTTTATATGAGTCTTTATGGAACCTATTTGGCGGATTAATCTTACTTTGTTTGCGTCGGATGAATCAGCATTTAAAACTTGGAGAAATGACTTGTTTTTATTTGATCTGGTATGGAATTGGGCGATCATTTATAGAAGGATTGAGAAGTGATAGTTTGTATTTTGCTGGTTTTAGAATTTCTCAAGTTGTCTCCATTTTAATGGTGGTTGGAGGTATAACGCTCGGTATTCTGCGTAGAAAAAATTCGAATATCCCTTATTATTCAGACAGTAATATAATGTAAAAAAGGAATGAGAATATGAAAGTAACAATTTTAGGAACAGGTTCATGGGGAACAGCCTTAGCAAAAGTACTAGCCGACAATCAGGTTAATGTTCAAATGTGGGGGATTGAGCAGGATGTTATTAAAGAAATAAATGACCAACATCAAAATTCTTCCTATTTACCAGGGCTTGAACTTGCCCCCATCATAAAGGCAACGAATGATTTAGAGAAAGCTGTAGCAGCTTGTGAATTGCTTGTGTTTGCAGTGCCAACAAAGGCTATTCGTAAAGTGGCTGAATCAATTGTCCCTATTTTAAGTAGATCTAAAGTATGTCCTATTATTATGCATGTTAGTAAGGGGCTGGAGCAGGGAAGCCATTTAAGAATCTCTCAAGTGATTGAAGCAACGATTCCTCGGGAATTATATCAAGCGATTGTGGTTCTTTCGGGTCCTAGTCATGCTGAGGAAGTGGCGAAAGAAGATATTACCACAATTACAGCAGCGTCCACTTCCTTAGAGGCTGCGCAAAAAATTCAAACTTTGTTTATGAATGATTATTTTAGAGTCTACACGAATACGGATGTGATTGGTGTTGAGATGGGAGCAGCTCTAAAAAATATTATTGCGCTGGCCTCTGGAATTTTACACGGGTTAGATTACGGAGATAATGCGAAAGCGGCATTAATTACACGGGGCTTAGCAGAAATAACCCGTTTAGGGATAAAGATGGGTGCAGATGTTTTAACATTTTCGGGCTTGAGCGGGGTTGGTGATTTAATTGTAACTTGTACCAGCGTTCATTCCAGAAATTGGCAAGCAGGGAATCTGTTAGCTCAGGGTTATAATGTCGAAGAAGTAGAGCAGCGAGTTCATATGGTTGTTGAAGGAATCTTTACAACCAAGGCAGCTTATGAGTTGAGTCAAGAATATCAAGTGGATATGCCAATTACAGCGGGTTTATATCAAATTTTGTATGAAGGGGCCTCACTAAAAACGGTTATCCAAGATTTAATGGGTCGACCTGGAAAACAAGAAGCTTCTTTGGCGTCACACCAAGAAGAATGGGCGAAAAATCAAGTGAAGGGAGAATGATCGTAATGGCAAAGGAATCACTAGTAAAAGAACATGTGGATGTTGTGATCGTTGGAGCAGGACCCGCTGGGTTAACAGCTGCCCTATATGCTTCGAGGGCTAATTTAAAAACAGTCATGATTGAACAAGGTTTACCGGGAGGAGAAGTGAATAATACCGCAGATGTTGAGAATTATTTGGGTTATCCATTAATTTCTGGTCCGGAATTAGCTGAAAAAATGTATCAAAGTGCTATGGTGTTTGGTGTAGACCACGTGATGGGGCAAGTAACCAAAATTGATATTGAGGGAGAGGCTAAGTTGGTGTATACCTCCGATAAGTGTTTTATTAGTAAGGTGCTTATTTTGGCTACTGGTTGCCAACATCGAAAATTAGGACTAGATAGTGAAACGCGACTCAATGGGAAAGGTGTATCTTATTGTGCAGTTTGCGATGGTTTCTTCTTCCGTGATAAAGAGCTAGTTGTTGTAGGCGGTGGCGATTCGGCAGTTGAAGAAGCGACTTATTTAACCCAGTTTGCTTCTAAAGTAACTATTATTCATCGGCGAGATCAATTGCGTGCACAAAAGTTATTGCAAGATCGGGCATTTAATCATCCAAAGATTGATTTTATTTGGGATAGTGTCGTGGAAGAAGTTGTTGGAGATCAAGCGGTTGAAGCGGTTCGCATAAAGTCTTTAAAGGATCAAAAAGAAAGTCTTGTGCCTTGTCAGGGCGTATTTATTTATATAGGGTTGGTTCCGAATACATCACTCGTTACATCATTAGGGATTTGTGATGAAGAGGGTTGGATTATAACCAATGAGCGTATGGAGACTTCGATTCCCGGTGTTTTTGCGGTGGGCGATGTGCGTCAAAACACTTTGCGTCAAATCGCTACAGCTGTAGGTGATGGAAGTCGAGCAGGTCATCAAGCTTATTTATATCTTCAAGATATGGATGCTAACAAATAAGTTAATCGATAATAGAAAGGTGGGATTGCAATGAACTGGCGTATAGAATATCAACGGTGGAAGGAATATGGACAATTAGATGAGCAGCTTAGAGCGAATTTAGAGGGGCTTACCCCTACGCAGGTTGAGGATGCTTTTTCAAGCTATTTATCATTCGGTACTGCAGGAATGCGTGGCATAATGGGGGCTGGCTTGAATCGGATGAACGTATATACTGTTCGTCAGGCAACAGAAGGTTTGGCGCGTTTAATTGAAGAGCAAGGTAAGGAAGCTATGGAACGCGGCGTGGTTATCGCTTATGATTCTCGTCATCAATCCAGTGAATTTGCAATGCAAGCAGCCTTGGTATTAGGGTATCATGGAATTAAAGCCTATTTGTTTGAGTCTTTGCGTCCCACTCCGGTCTTATCTTTTTCGGTACGTCATTTAAAAGCGTATGCAGGTATTATGATTACAGCTAGTCACAATCCATCAGAATATAATGGATATAAGGTTTATGGTGAAGATGGTGGGCAAATGCCTCCTGCTCTAGCGGACCGATTAAGCCAATCGGTAGCTGCCGTTCAAGATATTTTAACCATTCCCTTTGGAGATAAGACAACATTACTGGGTTCGGGTCAAATTGAGATCATTTCTGATCGATTAGATCAGGCTTATTTGGATCAAATGAGGACCGTTACTTTGCAAAAAGAATTGATTAATCAAGTGGGAGATCAAGTAAAAATTGTCTATACACCATTACATGGAGCAGGTTTGTATTTGGGACTGAAGGCTCTACATCAAGCGGGATTTTCACAAGTTCATGTTGTGGAAGACCAGGCGCAAGCTGATGGTGATTTTCCAACCGTGAAGTATCCTAACCCCGAATCTCCGGCGGCCTTTGATATGGCTGAACAGTTAGGACAGGCTATTGATGCGGATGTTATATTGGCGACTGATCCGGATGCAGACCGTTTAGGGGCGATGATTCGTAATGAGACGGGCACATTTCAGTTATTGACAGGGAATCAGATTGCTGTTTTGATGCTGGATTATTTGCTCACGATTAAGTCTCAATCTGGAGATTTACCAAGTGATGGTGTAGTTATAAAATCAATTGTCTCCACGGACTTAGTAGAATGCTTAACGAGGGAGTACCAAGTAGAATTAGTCGAGGTTTTAACCGGCTTTAAGTATATCGGCGAAAAAATTAAGCAGTATGAACAGAATCAGTCGCATTCCTTTTTGATGGGATTTGAAGAAAGCTATGGTTATTTATTAAAAACTTTCGCTAGAGATAAAGATGCTATCCAAGCTTTGGTATTTATTTCAGAATTAACGGCGTATCATAAGCAACAAGGTCACAGTTTATCAGAGGTTTTAGAACAAATCTATCAGCGTTATGGTTATTACTATGAAGAGACCCTTTCGTTTGATTATCCAGGTTTAGGCGGACGTGATCAAATGAAGAAAATGATGACACAATTGAGAGAAATGGCACTTAAAGAATTAGCTGATTTTAAAGTGATTGAAACGATTGATTGTCTAACGGGTATCCGTTCTTGTGAAGATGGGCATCAAATACCATTAGTTTATCCTAAGTCAGATGTTCTTAAGTACCGTTTGACACCTAATGCCTGGTTTGCTTTAAGGCCTAGTGGGACAGAGCCTAAAATAAAGCTTTATTTAGGTGTAGTAGATAAAAATAAAGAAGAGGCAACGATGAAGGCGGAACAGTTAAAAGGAGCAGCACGTACTCTTTTGCAAGTCTAAATTCAAAAGAGGCGTTGTTGAAAGCTAAATGATAGAAATGAGGATCGGTTATGTCAGAAGGTTTAGAGCTAGTAATTATCACCGGGATGAGTGGAGCAGGGAAAACTGTAGCCGTGCAGTCTTTGGAAGATTTGGGTTATTATTGTATTGATAATATGCCACCAAAATTGCTGCCTACTTTTTGGCGTTTGATGCAGGAAACTGGGAAAATTACGAAAATTGCTTTGGTTATTGACTTAAGAACGCGGGAATTCTTTGATGAATTGACTTCGGTGATGTCTCAAATGGATGGAGACCAGGCTGTGACTAGTCAGATTTTATTTTTGGAAGCAGATGATAAAACTCTAGTTGCCCGGTATAAAGAGAGTAGAAGAAGTCACCCCTTATCTCAAGGGACGCACGAGGCTACTTTGGCAGCGATCCAGAAAGAGCGGGCTTTATTAGCGTCAATTCGTGGGCGTTCTCAGTGGATTATCGATACTTCTAAGATGAAGCCACGAGAATTAAGGGCAAAGATTATGTCTCATTTTTCAGCGGAAGACCGGTCCCAATTTGTCGTGAATGTGATTTCTTTTGGCTTTAAATATGGACTGCCGATTGATGCGGATTTGGTGATGGACGTTCGCTTCTTACCAAATCCTTACTATGTTGATGATTTAAAAACATTAACCGGCTTGGATCGTCCGGTCTATGATTATGTGATGAATCAACCCGAGACAGAAACTTTTTATCAAAAATGGATAGATTTGATAAATTATTGCTTGCCTTATTATAAGCGAGAAGGTAAAAGTCAGTTAACGATTGCGGTGGGATGTACGGGAGGACAACACCGATCTGCAGCGATGGCGGAGCGTCTAGGCGAAGATTTAATTCGTCAAAAATATATGGTTAAAGTTTCTCATCGAGATAAGGATCGCAATCAACAACAAGTAATTAAGAAGGTAGAGGCTAATGGATCAAATTAATAAAGGGCGATTTAAAGTAGCTGTTATTGGGGGCGGTACTGGGTTACCAGTTATTCTAAAAGGATTAAAAAAATTAGATGCCCATATTACGGCTATTGTGACGGTCGCTGATGATGGTGGATCCTCAGGGATTATTCGAGATTATGTGAATGTGGTTCCACCGGGAGATATTCGTAATTGTATGGTGGCGTTGTCGCAAATGGATCCGATCTTATTGGAGCTTTTTCAGTATCGCTTTAATACAGATGATGACTTTTTAGCGGGACATGCTATAGGTAATCTACTGATTGCGGCATTGAAAGAGATGTCGGGATCTTTGAGTGAATCCATTGATGTTTTGTCAAAATACATGAAAATCCAAGGGCATATCTATCCTGCGGCTGAGGAGCCTTTGATTTTGAATGCTTTGTTTGAGGATGGATCCATTGCAGTTGGAGAATCTAAAATTGCTCAGCATCGAAAAAAAATAGAAGAAGTTAATGTCACGACCTTAAGTGGTCATCGAGCGATCAAAGCTTCGGATCATGTTGTAGAAGCAATCATGACGGCGGACTTGGTAGTGTTAGGCCCGGGTAGTTTATATACATCGATCTTGCCTAACTTGATGATTGAAGAGATAGGGGAAGCTATTAAAGAAAGTCCCGCTCAGGTTGTCTATATATGCAATATTATGACTCAATTAGGAGAAACAGAAAACTTTACCGACGCAGATCATGTTGCGGTCTTGCATAAGCATTTAAAGGCTAACTTTATTGATACAGTGTTGGTTAATACGACCCCAGTACCTGAAGAATATATTAAAAACCAACCCAATGAAGAGTATTTATTACAAGTTAAGCACGATTTTGAGGCGTTGCGGCAACAAGGTTGTCGGGTCATTTCAAGTGAGTTTTTGAATATGACCCAGGGAGGCGCCTACCATGATACTAATAAAGTTGTTCAGGAATTAAGTTATCTATTAGAAACTAGTAAGTTAAATGCCAAAAATCATTTAACTCGGGCTTCTTATTAATGAGCCAGAGTGAGAATAAGGAGCGATCAAATGACGTTTGCTTCAGATATAAAAAAAGAATGTACCCTGCTTGAAGTGCACCATGAGCATGCTAAAGCAGAATTAGCGGCTTTGATTCGGATGAACGGCTTGCTCAATATACAAAGGCAGCGGCTGATTTTAGATGTGCAGAGCGAAAACGCAGCGATTGCTCGACGGATTTATACTTTGATTAAAGATCAATTTTCCAATGAAGGCGAATTAATTGTTAGACGGAAGATGAAGCTAAAGAAGAATAATGTTTATATCGTACGTTTTCGTCAAGGGGTTTTAGACCTTCTGAATGAATTAGAAATTTGGGATCAAGGAGAAATCCAGACGGATGTTTCATCAAAGTTATTGTTGGATGAACAAAAGAAACGGTCTTATTTAAGAGGAGCATTTTTAGCAGGGGGGTCGGTTAATACGCCCACTGCTAATTCTTATCATCTTGAGATTTACTCCAATTATGAAGATCATAGCGATTCTTTGTGTAAGATGATGAATGATTTTTCTTTGAATGCCAAAATAACAAAACGCCGACGAGGCTATATTGTCTATATTAAAGAAGCGGAAAAGATTGCTGATTTTCTTGCTGTGATTGGTGCTACAAGGGGAATGTTAGCGTTTGAAGATATTCGAATTGTTAGAGATATGCGTAACTCAGTGAATCGACTGGTTAACTGTGAGAATGCTAATCTTAATAAAGTAATTGATGCTTCACAAAAGCAAGTTGAAGCGATTAAGTTGATTCAATCGACCAAAGGGCTTCAGGTATTGCCCGAAAAACTAAGACAAATAGCAGAATTCCGGCTTGAAAATCCTGATTTAAGCTTAAAAGAATTAGGTCATCAAGTGCCAGGAGGACCGATATCTAAATCAGGTGTTAATCACCGCTTAAGGAAGATCATTCAAATTGCAGAGCAAATTCAAAATGAATAGCGCAAATGATGGCTGATAGACTATCTAGTTATTAGTAATGATTTAAGGAGGATATCGATGAACCAGATAGTTTTTGTCGGTCGAATTTGCCGAGATATTGAAATAAAATCCGCTGGTGAAAATTCTAAAGTGGTCAATAATGCGTTAGCTATTCCGAGGACCTATCGTGATCGTAATGGGGAGACTATTACCGATTTTATTCCATTTGTGGCTTGGAATGGCTTAGCGACGATGTTGCATAAGTTTGCTTGTAAGGGGCAACGTATCGCCATTTCTGGCATGATGCAAAGTCGAAAGTATCAGGATAAAGATAATAAGTCGGTTTATGTGATTGAATGTCATGCCCAAGAAATTGAGTTATTGGATCGGCCGTCGGCTAAGAGTAAAGAAGATCAAAGTTTTAAGAATGGTGGCTCAGAGTCAGATGACGAGACCAAGGAAAGTATGCAGATTGCAAGAGAAATGGTCGATCAAGTGATTGATCAATTGAAAGAAGAGTCCACGGTATAAACGGAAAAGTTTAATATACTAATTTGAAGAACTTATGGCGAGAGTGTCATAGGTTCTTTTTTTATGATTGCGATGTGATTTAGGGGGTTTTAAGGTATAATGAGGTTGGAAGGTTTAAGGCTAGCCAAAGAAAGGAATGAGAATAATGAAGATATTGATGATCGAAGATAATAGTTCAGTGTGTGAAATGATGGGAATGTTTTTTGAAAAAGAAGCATTCGAAGCTAGCTTTTATGGAGATGGAAAAGAAGGTTTTGATGCCTATCAAGCGGATCCTGAAATATGGGATCTAGTAATTTTGGATTTAAACTTGCCTTCTATGGATGGGATGACAATTTGTCGAAAAATGCGTGAAATCTCAAAAGAAACACCGATTATTATGTTGACAGCACAAGATTCTGAGTCGGATCAGGTTATTGGTTTAGAGATGGGAGCAGATGATTATGTGACTAAGCCATTTAGTCCGCTAACTTTACTAGCTCGTATGAAGGCACTTCACCGCCGTGCTCATATTTCAATGAAGGATCGCCCAACTCAAGAAGAGGATCAATTTAATATTCAGACCGATACCGTCAAAATTAATACCACAACACGTGAGGCTTATTATAATGAGCAACTTGTTGAAAATTTAACGCCTAAGGAATTTGAGTTATTGGTTATGTTTGCTAAGCATCCAAAGCGTGTCTTTACCCGGGAGCAGCTTTTAAAAAGCATTTGGGAAGACCCTTTTTATGGTGATGAACGGACGGTTGACGCTCATATTAAAAAATTAAGACAAAAACTTGAAAATTATGGGCCTCAGTTAATTCAAACCGTTTGGGGTGTGGGATATAAATTTGACGAGCATGATGGGGAATAAACTATGAAGTTCTTGTGGCAACAGATCATTGTCTTTTTCGTGGTTTTGTTAACAGCCTTATCGATCTCTGCTTACGGGATCTCGCATTATATGGAAAAACATATCTATAATGAACGGGAGAATCAATTACTGCTATATGGTGAAAATATTGTTAATAATGCTTTTTCACGCAATGATCTGGTTATCGCTTCGCAATTGCTAGCAAGTGAGAAGATAATGATCCAAGTGTATCTATCGGATGGGCGGATAATCTATCCTACTTACGATCAACGTTTTTCCTCAAAACTGAGTCAGAGTGACCTGGATCAAATTGCGAATGGTCGAAGTATCGGACTTAGGTTCTCACAACGACTAGTGAATCCATCAACTCAGGAACAAATGGCCACAGTGTATATTCCGTTAGAGGAGAACCAAGTTGCAGGATTTCCTTCGGGCTTTATTTCTTTAGGAGCTCCTTTAGAAGATTTGGAAGTCCAAGTTTCAACCATGCAGCGACAGATTTTTATCTCTTATTTAGTGGCGAGTTTTGTGGGAGTATTAATAAGTATTGTGTATTCTCTTTACCAAACTAAAAAACTGAAGCATTTACAAAAAGCGACACAAGAGATTGCTGCTGGGCACTATCAAGTGGAGGTAAATACGGAAGGAAAAGATGAGTTTGCGGATTTAGCACGCGATTTTCAATTAATGGCTGATTCGTTGGTGGAGTATCAAGCAGAAATTAAGCGGCAGGAAAGTCTAAGACGGCAATTTATGATGGATGCTGCTCATGAAATGCGGACCCCGTTGACTACCATGTCTGGTCTCTTGGAAGGCTTACAGTACGATATGATTCCTGAGAGTCAAAAAGCACGTTCCTTGGAATTGATTCAGTCGGAAACAAAACGTTTGACCCGGCTTGTGAATGAAAATTTGGATTATGAAAAGATACGAAGTCGGCAGATCGTGCTTAAAAAAACAGCCATTAAGGGTAAGACTTTGTTTGAACATTTGAAAACACAAATGCAGACGAAGGCAGATGATAAAAATGATCGCATTGTTATTCAGGCTAGCGATGATCTGATTATATGGGCAGATTATGATCGCCTTTTGCAAATACTCATTAATTTAGTAAATAATGCCATTCAATTTTCTAGTGACAGTGACATTGAAATTATAGGGTCTATGGAGGACGAAGGATCGATGATTCAAGTTAAAGACCATGGGATCGGGATTGAAGCTGAAAAGATTAAATTAATTTGGGAAAGATTTTATAAAGTAGATGTTTCGCGTAAAAGTACCAAGTTTGGCGAATCAGGGATTGGTTTAGCGGTAGTTCAGTCATTAGTCGAAGCTCATGAAGGAAAAATTGAAGTGGAGAGTGAAGAAGGGGAGGGTACGACCTTTACTATTCGCTTGCCACATCAAAATAGCACCAGTGAGGAAAAGGAGTCAAACAATGATGACTAGTTTAGTCTTAATTGCTCATGATCAATTAGCAGAATCAGGTAGTCAACAATTTTTAATCGAGAGCGGTCGTTCTTTGGCAGAAGTTGAGTATGTGGATCTGTATGATCAATGGAAAAATAAAGGAGATTTTGATTCGGATCAAGAAATAGACCGTATCTTATCCTACGACCAACTCTTTTTGCAATTTCCTATTTATTGGTACCAAGCTCCCTTCATCTTAAAGTTATGGTTGGATCAAGTTTTTAGTCAAGATAAGTTAAATCGACGCTTACATCAGCGATTACAAGGACATCCTTTGGGGATCATTATGGTTGCTGGGAGTCAGTCGGATGATTATCAATTTTATGGACGGCAAAAAATTACCCTTTCTTCGATGTTGGCACCTTATTACGCTTGGGCTAATTATTTTGATTTAAAAACATTTTCACCTTTTTCAATCTTTCAATATCATTATTTAACGGAGTCAGAAAGGTTGGAGCTAATGATTGATTATTCGTTGTATCTTAATGAAGGAAAAGTGCATGATTTTAAAGCTCGGCAAGAATATATTATTAAGCTAGTAAATAATTTAAAGTTAGATCTTTCCGATGTTGATCAATGGCTGTTTGACCAATTTTTAGAGAAGCTAAATGAACAAAAAGAAGAGTTGCATTTTTTTGAAGAAATGGAGTGGTAACCAGAAATGGAAAAGTGGGAGTATGAAGAAGCCATGGTACAATGGATTCAAAAGGCTAAGGATTACCCAACGCAAGCCATTCTTAAAAATGCTGGATTGTTATACAAAGAACAGAAAAAAAGATTGGAAGATTATCAACAGCGATTAGATGGGCAAATGTGGCGCGTGAGTGATTGGAAAAAATAATTAAGATTTGCTATAATGTTTTAACTAAAGAAAAATCAAGTATAGAAGGAGAACATAATGTCGATTATTGAAGAGCTAGAATGGCGCGGAGCGGTCAATCAACAAACTGATGCAAAGGGATTAGCGGATTTATTAGCGAAAAAAGCGATTCATTTATACTGTGGCGTAGATCCTACGGGAGATTCAATGCATATTGGACATTTGATTCCATTTATGGTTTTGAAAAGATTTCAGCTTCAAGGGTATCATCCGGTTGTAGTTATTGGTGGAGCCACTGGTTCGATTGGTGACCCTTCTGGTCGAACGAGTGAACGGACGCTTCAAACAATGGATGTTGTTCGTAAAAACGCTGAAAAATTAACACAACAAATGGAAAAATTGTTTCTTAAAGGCGACACGAGTGAGAATTCCTTCCAAATTGTGAATAATAATGATTGGTTAAGTCAATTATCGGCTTTAGATTTTTTAAGGGACTATGGTAAACATTTTAATGTTAATACGATGTTAGCGAAGGACGTTGTCGCTTCGCGGCTGGATAATGGGATCTCTTTTACTGAGTTTGCCTATCAAATCCTTCAATCGATCGACTGTTTACATCTTTATAAAAATAATGAAGTTCAATTGCAAATCGGTGGAAGTGATCAATGGGGGAATATTACAGCTTCAATTGATTTCATTCGACGTGTTGAGGGGCCGGAAGCCGAGGTCTATGGATTAACGATTCCCTTAATGCTTAAAGCTGATGGTACGAAGTTTGGTAAGTCAGCTGGAGGTCAGACAGTATGGTTAGATGCAGAAAAGACAACCCCTTATGAGTTTTATCAGTTCTGGCTTAACCAAGCAGATGAAGATGTTGTAAAGTATTTGAAATATTTTACTTTCTTAACGAAAGAAGAGATTGACCAATTAGCTGCAGAAGTTGAAAGTCAGCCTCATTTAAGACATGCTCAAAAACGATTAGCTGAAGAAATTACTCAGTTTGTTCATGGTAGTGAAGCTTTAGCGGAAGCACAAAAAATTACTGAAGCTTTATTTACTGGTCAGGTTCAAGATTTGACCGCTAAACAAATTCAAGCTGGATTTCAAAATATGCCTCAGGCAAGTATTTCAGGTCAGCCAACTAATATTGCTGTTTGGTTAGTGGATACGGGAATTGTTTCTTCTCGTCGACAAGCGAGGGAGTTTATTGAAAACGGCGCTATATTACTGAACGGTCAAAAAATAACCGATGTGGATTATGAGGTGTCTAAAGAAGATGCGATTGAAGGACGTTATATTTTAGTCCGTCGCGGAAAGAAGAATTATACCTTGGTTGAATTATAGGAAAATTAAGAGTTGAAAAAACCGTTTAAGAACTAGTCTTTAAACGGTTTTTTAATTATTAAAGAATTTCTAAAGAATATTTCTTGAAGATTTCAAAACCTATACGAATTGAAGAAAACGACCACATCAGAACAAGAATGTGTTAAAGTATTGGTTGTGATGATAAAAATGGACTGATTGGATAGTCCAACCATAAATACATTAACGAACAAGGAGACTTTAACAATGAAGAAGGCAATTTCTAAAAAGATGATGAAAACATTGTTGTGTTCTACTTTGCTTGTAACAGCTATTAATCCAATGTTTGTAAAAGCACAAGATTTGGCTGATTCAAAGAATTTAAGTCCAGAACAAACAAGGTTATATGCACAATTAGCCAACGCATATCATTCTGTTGACAGTATTAAGGCTCAAGCAGCTGAATTGCAGGAAGCTATTCAAGCAGATGATGAAAAAATCGCTGTTTTAGGTCAAGAAATCTCTGAATTGGAAGTTTTAATTGAAAAACGTCAACAATTAATTGCTGATCAAGCTGTTGCCATTCAAAAAAATGGGGGCACATCAAATTATCTTAGTGTGCTAGCATCATCAACTTCTATTTCGGATTTTGTTGGTCGGATGGATGTAATTCGTAAGTTAGTATCTTCTAATAAGGATTTACTAGCTCAGCAAAAAGAAGATAAAGAAAGCTTAGAATCAAAAATTTCCGAGACCAAAGTAGCAAAGCAAGCGAAAGTGGACTCGATGGTTAGTTTAGAGGCCTTAAAAGGTGATTTAGAAGCTCAAAGTGCTCTGGTAGAATCGAACTATAATCAATTAGTCACAGAAGGACAATTAGATCAAGCTGAATTACAAGCATTAGAAGCTGAAAAACAAAATTATGAAGCAGACCTAGTTGTTTCTAATCCAGAAGTGAGTCAAGAAACAAGCCAAGTGCTTGATCCTCAAGTAACGAGCGCTGAAACCACTTCAGTTGCTCCAACGGTTAGCTCTCAAGAAGTGCTTGAAACAAGTGAAATAGTAGAAACCAGTCAAGAGTCTGTTCAAGAAGTAACAACAACTTCACAATGGCAAGAGACGACCCAAGAAGTTGTAGAGACAACGCAAGCTCCTGTAAGTACTCAAGAAGTTGTAGAAACAACACAAGCACCACAAACAGTCGTGGAAGAAACCGTTGAAACGACTGCAGCTCCTGTTCAAGAAGTGGTGGAAACAACAACGGCACCGGCCCCTTCTACTGCAAACCTTGGGGATGTGATCTCTAATGCACAGAAATATTTGGGTGTTCCTTATGTGTGGGGTGGCAAATCGCCTTCAGGATTTGATTGTTCAGGTTTCGTTCAATATGTTTATCGTGAGACTTATGGTATGGAAATCGGTGGATGGACTGGTGCTCAACAGAATGCTGGAACACGAATTTCAGTTGCAGAAGCACAACCTGGAGATCTTTATTTCTGGGCAGATGGATCTGGAGGCACTTATCATGTAGCCTTAGCAACAGGTGGAGGTTCTTATATTCATGCTCCTCAACCAGGTCAGTCTGTAAGTTATGGTAGCGTTTCTGGATATGCACCACAATTTGCCGTAAGATTACGTTAATAGAATTTTAAAAGACTAGGGTGTTCCTAGTCTTTTTTTATGGATAGGAATCGCTTCATATTAAGACTAGTATGTTATAATAAGAGGTAATTCTTAGTTTTAAATAGGAGGTAGCGTTTCGTGACCGAAAAACCAACATTTTATATTACAACTCCCATCTATTATCCATCTGGACGATTGCATATAGGAAATTCCTATACTACTTTGGCTTGTGATGCCATGGCTCGTTATAAGCGATTAAAAGGATATGATGTTCATTTTCTAACTGGAACCGATGAGCATGGTCAAAAGATTGAGAAAAAAGCAGCTGAACTTGGGATGGAACCGCAGGCCTATGTGGATAAAATGGCGGATGCTATTCGTGATTTATGGCAACTCTTGGGAATTTCAAATGATCAATTCATCCGTACAACCGATGAAGCTCATGAAAAAGCGGTTCAGGTGATCTTTCAAAGGCTATTAGACCAAGGCGACATTTATCTTGGAGAGTATGAGGGCTGGTACTCTGTCTCCGATGAGGAGTACTTTACTGAAACACAGCTGTCGGAAGTATTTCGTGATGAGTCCGGTAAAGTGATTGGAGGAATTGCGCCTAGTGGGCATGAGGTTGAGTTAGTGAAGGAAGAATCCTATTTCTTCAAATTAGGTAAATATGCTGAGCGTCTGATTGATTATTATCATTCTAGTGAAGATGTTATTATACCAAGCTTTCGTAAGAATGAGATGATTAATAACTTTATTAAACCTGGCTTATCTGACTTAGCTGTATCTAGAACATCTTTTTCATGGGGAGTTTCTGTCAAGTCAGATCCAAAGCATGTCATCTATGTTTGGATTGATGCTTTATCCAATTATATTACCGCTTTAGGTTACCCTGACCAAGAAAATGAGGCGTTTAAGAAGTATTGGCCAGCGGATGTTCATATGATTGGAAAGGATATTTCGCGTTTTCATATGATTTATTGGCCAGCAATTTTAATGGCTTTAGATTTGCCATTGCCTAAACATATTTATGCACATGGTTGGATTGTTATGAAGGATGGAAAGATGTCTAAATCTAAGGGGAATGTTATTTATCCTGAGACATTAATTGAACGTTATGGACTCGATGCAGTACGGTATTATTTATTGCGTGAAATGTCCCAAGGAAATGATACCGTCTTTACTCCGGAGGATTTTATTACGTGTATTAATTCAGAATTGGCTAATGATTTAGGTAATTTATTAAATCGAACAGTTGCCATGATTAACAAATATCAAGCCGGTAGTGTTAAAAATTATTTTGATTGTGTTGAAGAGGACCAGTTTGAACAGAATTTAAAAGCCTTCTTTGATAAGGAATACTCGGCCTATTTAGAGTCTATGGAGAAGATGGCTTTTGATCAAGCTTTGGATCACTTGATGGCGATGGTCAGTCGAGCCAACAAATATATTGATGAAACACAGCCGTGGATATTAGCTAAAGAAGCAGATAATAAGAAATTACCTGTCGTTTTATTCTATTTAGCAGAAAGTTTAAGATTTATTGGTCACTTATTAAGGCCTTTTATGATTAATACCCCAAAAGAAATTTTCCGTCAATTAGGTATTGAGGATGAAGTGTCTACTGATTTAAGTGATTTAGCTTTCGGTCATTTTCCAAAGGCAAGCCAAGTAGTATCTAATGGTGTGCCTATTTTCCCACGACTCGATGTTGAGGAGGAACAGGCTTATATTCTTAAGGAAATGACTGGAAAATCTAACCAGGATCAGTCAAACTCATCACGTAAATTGGATGACCCTGATTGGGATTTAGAATCTTTAAATCTTGATGCCCCTATTGAATTTGATGATTTTATTAAGACTGAATTGAAGGTTGCACAGGTGATGGATGTTGCTCCAGTAAAAGGATCGAATAAATTATTGCGATTTAGATTAGATGCTGGCGAATCAGTAGATCGTCAGATTTTGTCGGGGATTGCTAAGTATTATCCAGATCACGAAGCATTAATAGGACGTAAGCTGATTATTGTATCAAATCTTAAACCACGAAAAATGATGGGTTATTGGAGCCAGGGAATGATTTTATCTGCAGAGTCTGGAAAAGATCTCCACCTAGTCTTCGCTCCGGATGAAAGCCAAAATGGTGCCTTAATTGGATAATTGACAGGAGGATCTATGAAGTTATTTGATACGCATACACATTTAAATGCGGATGAATTTGCTGGTAAAGAGGATATATATATAGAAAACGCTGCTCAAGCTGGCGTTAAAGCGATGGCAGTTGTAGGATTTGATCGTCCGACGATTCAAAAGACCTTGGAATTAAGCCAGAGTTATGCACAGGTGATATCGGTAGTGGGCTGCCACCCTACGGAGTCCCTAACATACGATCAAAACTTTGAAAAGGATCTTCATCATTGGTTAGAATTACCACGCGTATTTATGTTAGGAGAAATCGGTTTGGACTATCATTGGGATACAGCACCGCGCGATGTTCAAATGAAGGTGTTCAGAAGACAAATAGCGATTGCTAAAGAGCATCAAATTCCTATCACTATTCATAATCGCGAAGCGACTGAAGATGTTTATCGAATTTTAAAAGAAGAAGGAGTTCCGGATGCAGGCGGGATTATGCATTCCTTTGGTGAAGGGCCTGAAATGGCTAAACGCTTTTTGGATTTAGGTATGCACCTGTCTTTTTCAGGAGTAGTCACTTTTAAGAAGACGGTTGAAGTTCGTGAAGCCGCAAAGATTGTACCACTTGACCATTTGTTAATAGAAACGGACGCTCCTTATTTAGCACCTGTTCCAAAAAGAGGTAAAATGAATGAGCCGGCATATGTTCGTTATGTCGCAGAGCTCTTGGCTTCATTAAGAGAAATGTCACTTGAAGACTTTGCTACACAAACTTATCAGAATGCTTGCAAATTATTTTCTTGGGCGCCGGAGGAATCCTTAGATGCATGAGTTATCCCACATCCCCGAAGAAGTGATTGTTGTTGAAGGACGCGATGATACAAAGCGCTTGATCGAGACTTATGGAAATCAAGTTAAAACGATTGAAACGAATGGATCGGCGATTGATGCCTCGATTTTGCAACGGATCAAGAGGGCACAAGAACAGTTTGGTGTGATTGTATTTACAGATCCCGATTTTGCCGGGCAAAAAATACGGCGAACGATTATCCGAGCGGTTCCACAAGCTAAAGAGGCTTTTTTGACACAAGAAGAAGCAAATCCTCATCGGCGAAATCATTCTTTGGGTATTGAACATGCGAGCCCAGCAGCAATTCGCCAAGCCATTGATCGGATTAGCCAACGTAAGGCTGATATTCACTCGGAAGAAATTAGCCAAGCGACGTTAATCAAATTAAAGTTAATTGGTCATCCTAAAGCGTCTATGCATCGAAAGAAACTTGCGCAGGTATTTAATCTAGGACATGTAAACGGAAAGCAGTTACGGAAGCAGTTGATGCGTTATGGGATCACAGAAGAACAATTAGTGCGCTATATGAAAGAGGTTGACTTACTTGAAGAAGGAAGCTAGCTATAATTTTATTGCTAAACCCAGCCAGACCGCTGCGATTATGAAAAAATATGGACTAAAAATGAAAAAAAGTCTTGGTCAAAACTTTCTGATTGAACCTCAAATATTGAATAAAATGGTCGATCTTGCTGATATTGATAAAAGTTGTACTGTTATCGAGATTGGACCAGGGATCGGTGCTTTGACACAATTTTTAGCCATGCGTGCTAAAAGGGTGATTGCCTTCGAAATCGATCAGCGGTTTGTAGAAATTTTGTCGGAAACCTTGGTTGATTTTGATAATGTGACTGTGATTGCAGAGGATATTCTAAAGGTTGATTTTTCACAAGAGGTTTATAAAGGCTTATTGGAAGAACCTTTAATGGTAGTGGCTAATTTGCCTTATTATATTACTACACCTATTATTATGCATTTACTACAAAGTGAGTTACCATTTCAATCTTTGGTGATGTTGATGCAGAAGGAAGTAGCTCAAAGGATGACAGCTAGTGTTGGAACGAAAGCTTATAACTCGTTATCGGTTGCTATTCAAATGCAAATGGCTAGTCAATATGCCTTTGTAGTACCTAGAACAGTGTTTATCCCACAGCCAAAAGTAGATTCAGCGGTTTTGAAGTTAACCCGTTTACCGCAAAAGAGAGTGGAAGTGGCTGATGATCGACTTTTTGAACGTTTTGTTCAACAATGTTTTAAACAACGGCGAAAAACTTTGTGGAATAATTTAAAGACTGGTCTGTCCCAAGAGGTTCATATAGATGGGGTTGATTCTTTGGAGCAAGCCTTTAAAACGACGGGAATTGATCCTCAAAGAAGGGCGGAAACATTGACGGTTGAAGAGTTTGCGGCTCTTTTTCGTGCAATACCATTAGGGTGGTTAGAGACTTTGGACGTTTAATTTGAATAGTAAAGGATGTAGGTTTATTACTAGTTGTATCGGGAATGAGTTGGCCATTTATCGGGGTTAGCTATCGGTGTACAAAATAAATGTTTCTAAATAATCTAAAAAAACAATTGCAAGAACATTCAACTTATGCTATATTGATTTATTTATCGGTTTGTGATATAATGGATCGAGAGGTGATGAGATGCCAAAGGATCTGTTAGAAATAAAATCAATGCTTGATGGTAAGTTGGGCGAAGACATTGTAGTCACTGTTCAAATGGGACGGAAGAAAAAAAGAGAACGACGAGGAATTCTTACAGAAACCTATCGATCTATTTTTATTGTTGACTTGAAAGAGAACGATAATGTGGATCGGGTTTCTTTTTCTTACAGAGACGTCTTAACAAATGCAGTTGAAATAGAGTTTTAGAAGGTGCAATTTGACCTGTAGATTAAGTTATTAATCTACGGGTTTTTATTTGCTTAGGCTAATGCTTGGCATATGCTATAATGTTTTAAGATGAGTGAATGAGGAGTTGAAGTATGAAATTAATTGTTGGTTTAGGTAATCCAGGTGAGCAGTATTACAAAACGCGACATAATATTGGTTTTTCAGTGATTGATCAAATATTATCAGATAACCAATTAATGATGGATAAACAAAAGTTTAATGCAGATTATACGATTTGGCGATTAGCCGAGGATAAAGTCTTTTTAGTTAAGCCTTATACCTATATGAATAATTCAGGTGAAGCAGTCTTGCCGTTAATGTCTTATTTTAATGTGTCGGCTGATGACCTATGTGTTGTTTATGATGATATGGATTTAGCGTTGGGACGTCTAAGATTGAGGACCAAAGGATCTGCAGGTGGACATAATGGAATGAAAAGCATGATCAATCTTTTGGGAACTTCTGAATTTAAGCGAATTCGCATTGGAATTGGACATCCTGAAGGTCCTTATAAGGTGGTAGACCATGTTTTATCAGCTTTTACACCGAGTGAGCAATTATTAGTTGATCAGTCTGTAGATAAAGCGGTTCAAGCAATTGATGATTGGGTACAAGGGGCTTCTTTTGAGGAAGTTATGAAGGAATATAACCAAAAGTAGCTATCATTATTTTCAAAGAGTAGAAAGGTAAGGAAGAGGATATGCTCGAAAAATTACAGACAAGGCCATTTGATCAGACGATTGACAGTATGCTTCAAGCGCCTGCTGATAAACAAGGCACATACCATCATTTAATCACGGGCCTTGATGGATCCGCAAAATCTATTTTTATTGCGGAATTGTATAAAAAAAATCCAAGACAGTTACTCATAATCGAGCCTAATCGAAATCGTCGTCAAGCGCTTTATGATGATTTAAATGCCTTACTACCTCAAAACCAAGTATTAAGTTTTCCTTGTGAAGAGAATGTCGCTTTAGAATATTCAACGGCGTCCTATGATGGGATCGCTCAACGAGTAGAGACCCTTCAGACCTTAATTTCAGGCGAAAAGGTCATTGTTGTTGCCGGAGTCAATGCGCTTAGAAAGCGCCTAATGCCGATTGCGGATTGGAAAGATAATCAATTAATTTTAAGTATAGGCTGTGAAATAACACGTGACGACCTGGAGCGTAAATTGTTTAATTTGGCTTATCAACGAGTAGATATGGTGCAATCTCCTGGGGAATATTCGATTCGAGGAAGTATTATTGATTATTATCCCTTAAATAGTGAACACCCGATTCGCTTGGATTTTTTTGATACTGAATTAGATTCGATTCGTTACTTTGATGCACAGACTCAAACCTCCTTAGAAAATATTAATGAAGTTATGCTTGAACCGGTTAAAGACATCTTATTTAATCAAGAAAAACAATTAGCCGTGAGTGAGTCTATTAAAACGGCAGTTTCTAAACAAGTGAATCATTTGAAAGACGCTGAACTTGTCAAAACGCTTAGTCAGCGAATGAATGATCAATTAGAAGATCTAGAAAAAGGAGGAAGTTTAGTACTCCCTGAAGCCTTTCTTTCTTTTTATGATACGGTAGGGACATCTCTATTGGATTATATGGAAGAAGACGCGTGTTTGCTTGTGAGTGAATTTGATAGAGTCCATCAAGAAGAGTTACATTTGATCGAAAGTGATCAGTTTTGGATCGAAGATCAAATTAATCAAGGAAACTTGTTGCCGGGTCAGAAGCTCCATTTGTCTGCTTTTGATCAAATTAAAGGTTGTCAAAAGAGGACGGTTTACTTATCCCTTATTCAAAAAGGGCTTGGAAAAATGAAGTTTTCGAGTCTTCATTCATTTCAATATCGCTCAATGACTCCTTTCTTTAATCAGATGGCTTTAGTTAAACCTGAAATAGATCACTGGTTGAAAGAAGGCCAGGTTATTCAAGTGGTGGTTGATAATAAAGAAAGGGCTAAAAAGCTTGAACAAATTTTTAATGAGTATCAAATTCAGCCGATTTATCATCAACAGGATGAGAAGATTTATCAAGGAGCCATTAATGTTTTAGAAGGACACTTGACCAACGGTTTTGAACTGCCGCTTGATAAATGGGTAGTTATCACCGAAAAGGAACTTTTTAATCGAATAAAAAAACATCAAGCGAAGCGTCAAAAGTTATCTAATGCGGAACGGATCAAGTCGTATAATGAGTTAGAAGTAGGCGATTATGTGGTTCATGTAAACCACGGAATTGGTCGCTATATTGGAATGGAAACGATGGAAATCTCAGGTGTTCATCGTGATTTAATAGCCATTGAATATCAACAAAATGCGAAAGTTATGATTCCAGTTGATCAGATTCACTTGATTCAAAAATATGTGTCATCTGGCGAAGCGAAGACACCCAAATTACATAAGCTGGGTGGTAGCGAGTGGGTTAAGACGAAGCAAAAAGTTTCCAGTAAAATTGAGGATATTGCAGATGAACTCATTGAGTTATATGCCAAGCGTGAACAAGAAAAAGGTTATGCTTTTAGTATGGATACACCAGAACAGCTAGAATTTGAAAAAGCCTTTCCTTATATTGAAACACCAGACCAATTGCAAACATCTTCTGAAATTAAAAAGGACATGGAAAAAGATCGCCCGATGGATCGTTTGTTAGTAGGGGATGTCGGTTACGGTAAAACAGAGGTTGCGATGCGAGCGATTTTTAAGGCAGTTATGGATGGTAAGCAAGTCGCTTTTTTGGTTCCAACCACGATCTTAGCGCAACAACACTATCAGTCTCTTTTGGAACGTTTTGCAGATTATCCTTTTGAGATTAGAATGTTAAGTCGTTTTGCGAGTCAAAAGGAGCAAAAGGAGACGATTAAAGGACTAAAAACTGGTGCCTGTCAGGTTGTGGTAGGGACACATCGTTTATTATCTAAAGATGTGACCTTTCTTGATTTAGGCTTGATGGTAGTCGATGAAGAGCAGCGTTTTGGTGTTAAACATAAAGAACGACTTAAGCAGTTAAAATCACAAGTAGATGTGTTGACTTTAACGGCAACGCCGATACCACGAACGCTTCATATGGCGATGGTAGGGGTAAGAGATTTATCGGTGATTGAAACTCCACCCTCTAATCGTTATCCGGTCCAAACCTATGTTATGGAACAAAATGAAGCCGCTATTAAATTTGCTATCGAACGAGAAATTGATCGTGGCGGTCAATGCTTTTATCTTTATAATCGAGTGGCTTCGATCTATCATCGAGCAGATCAATTGAGCCAATTAGTACCTGAAGCGAGAGTGGCAGTTGCTCATGGGCAGATGTCTGAAGTAGAATTAGAGAATGTCTTGTATGAGTTTATTCAAGGAAATTATGATGTCTTGGTGACAACCACTATCATTGAAACAGGAGTAGATATTCCAAATGTTAATACTCTCTTTATCGAAAAAGCGGATCGGATGGGACTATCAACGCTTTACCAATTAAGAGGAAGGGTAGGACGAACTAACCGTCTAGCATATGCTTATTTGATGTATGATCCTATGAAGCAGTTGAGTGAAATTTCTGAAAAGCGACTCAATGCGATTCGTGAGTTTACGGAATTAGGATCAGGTTTCAAAATTGCTATGCGTGATCTAAGCATTCGAGGAGCTGGAAACCTTTTAGGTTCTCAACAGTCAGGATTTATCGATTCAGTCGGCTTTGATCTATACTCACAAATGTTACGAGAAGCGATTGATCGACGCCAAGGTAAGCAAAATATGCTTGAAAACTTGAATCAGTCTGTTGTTGAAATCGATCTAAGTATTGATGCCTATATTCCAGATAGCTATATTTCGGATGAAAGGCAGAAAATCGCCGCCTACAAGATGCTACAAAAAATGGATGGTATGGAGGAATATCGTGAAATTCAGGATCAATGGATCGATCGCTATGGTGAATTTCCAGATGAAGTGGCTAATTTACTGGATATTGCTTTACTACGTTATTATGCAAGCCGGGCAGGTGTGCTAAAATTAACGCGTAACCATCAATCGATTGTGGTAATGTTCAACGCGATTGCGAGCCAGTATTTCTATGGTCCTAAGGTTTATGAAGCTTTAGAAAATGTTAAAGCTCGAGAAAAAGTCATTTTGAATAAGGACCAACTCCAGGTAAAATTATTAGTTCAGGGCAAGGAAGCGGATCAAATTTTAAGTTTGTTGATTAAATTTATGAGCCAAGCGAGCGACTTATTACAAAACCACAAAGAACAAGAGCAAAAGATGCAGGAGACATTTAAGATCGAAAATTAAAGGAGATAAAAATGCGATTAGATAAATTTTTGAAGGTATCTCGAATTATTAAACGGCGAACCGTTGCCAAAGAAGTTGCGGATCAAGGTCGTGTTCAGATTAATGGTCAAGTGGCTAAATCAAGTAGTACGGTTAAAGTAGGGGATTTAATTCAAATCGAATTTGGAAATCGCCTGTTAAAAATTCGAGTAAAAGCGATTAAAGAGACGAGTAAGAAAGATGAGGCTCAGGAGCTCTACGAAGAAGTCAATGATTAATTACTCAATTTTAATATTTGATCGTGCATTCTAAGACAAAGACTGATATACTCTAGATGAGAAAGCGGTGATACTTATGTCAGAAATCGTTAAAAATCAAAAAATTCTAAATTTTGAAAAGCCAAAAGCAAGTCAAGTTTCTAATAAAATGCAGATGAAAAAAGCAAAGCGAAGCTATATGAGTTTCTTTATACATTTTGCAGCTATTATTTGTTTGGCTTTTGCTTTAATTTCTTGTGTGCGTGCACATAAGGCACTTTCTCAAAGCCAAGCTCAGTTAACGGAAGCGCAAACCGCTTTTAAACAGACTCAAAACAAGTATCAAGCTGTTCAGCTTGAGTATCAGCGTTCTCAAGATCCTGAATATCTTGCCAAATTAGCTCGAAGGGATTATTTTTATTCTAAAGAGGGCGAGATTATCTTTGATATTGAGTCAGATAAGATGGATGATTATCAAATATTTTCAAATACTAAATAATATTTAATAATAGCAGGAGGAATTTCATAATTATGTCGGTTGAAGTAGGACAAAAATTAAAAGGGAAAGTAACGGGAATCAAAAATTTTGGTGCATTTGTTGCTTTAGAAAATAAGCAATCCGGTCTTGTGCATATTAGCGAAGTTTCGGAGGATTATGTACAAGATATCAATGATCTATTAAGTCTCGGTGATGAAGTGACGGTGAAAGTTATTTCGGTCGCAGACGATGGTAAAATCGGATTGTCCATCCGACAAGCTAAGGATAAACCTGCAGTTGATAAATCGAAAATAAAGAAGTTCGATGCTCAAGAAGTAAAGCCAGCACGGGTATCAAAATCAAACTTTGTTAAAGATGACCAGAATAAAAAAGAAAACTTTCCAAATCAAAATGTTACTGGAAAGTATGCTCAAAAAAGTAATGATGATTTTGACCGATTAATGAGTAATTTTTTGAAAGATTCAGAAGATCGTTTAGCTTCGCTAAGGCGTAATACAGAAGGCAAACGAGGCGGACGGGGCGGACGACGTAGTTAATAATTTATTCCTAAAAGAACTGCAAGAACGCGATATTATTCTGCAGTTCTTATTTATTTTAGGAGGGATGGAATGGAGCCGATTTTAAGACAATTCAAAACACAATTAGAAACTTGGCCAGAATGGCAAACGGCCCAAAAAATTGTACTGGCAGTCTCTGGTGGGGTTGATTCGATGGTCTTAATGCGGTTAATGTTGGAATTGTGTCACTTACAGGAATATAAGGACCGCCACTTAGTGATAGCTCACTTTAACCATTGCTTACGATCAAAAGAAATCCATGATTTTGAACGAGATATGGTCATTAAATCAGCTAAAGAAATGAATTTGACCTATTTTGTTTCAAAATGGGAAAATCCCAGTGAAAGTAATATTGAAGCGAATGCTCGATATGCCAGATATCGGTTCTTGGCGGATGTCGTTGATGCAACGCAGGCAGATTGCCTAATGACGGCCCATCACTTAGACGATGCAGTCGAAACTGTCTTTATGCGTTTAATTCGAGGGGCTTCCATCAGAGGGTTGATGGGGATGCCCAGTCATTATCAACGTCTATTAGAAACTTCCAAGGAAAAACATGTTAGTGTATCGATTTTACGCCCCTTAATTGGCTTTCGTAAGGAACAATTATATGATTATGCGCATAAAAATAATTTAGCTTACAATGAAGATGACAGCAATCACCAACCAAATCATCTAAGAAATCGTATTAGAAATGATTATCTACCGCTTTTTGAGAGTGAGAATCCTCAATTTTTTCAAAATCTAGTTTCAATGCAGAAGCAGCTTCAGCTGGCTTACCAGGCTTTATACTCAATGTATATACGCAAAGAGCCCTTGTTAGTGGGGGTTATTAAAGAAGGCGTTTGGGTGTTAGATGTGAAAGCTTGGTGTGATCTTGAAGCAGAAATTCGACGAACTTTTTTGACGATTTTTTTTGAAGAGCGTTTCTTGCCTGAAGTCGGGCAATATGATAAGGATATTATTCAAGGTATAGAAGATCAGATGCTTAATGCAGTTAATCCTAATCACACTTTAAATTTATCCAAAGGGTGGATTGCACGTAGAGAGTATGATTTTATTTATATTGAGTCTCAGTTAATGCGTCCGATAGTCAAAGATAAAAAAGTAGAACTTAATCAGCTTGATAAGTGGTATAGTCTTGATAATGGTTTATGGATTGGACTTTTTAATGCTAACTATGTGAATAACCAGATGCGCCAGTCAGTTGACCAATATGTGACCTTGGATCTTAGTTCGTTGGACCACCCTATTCACTTTTCCGTTCGTCATCGTCAAGCGGGTGACGTGATGGAGTTAGCTTCAAAAGAAGGTCTATATCATAAAAAAGTGTCACGGATTATGATTGATGAAAAAGTACCGCCTGCTTTAAGAGAACAAATGTGGTTGGTTGTTAATGATCAAGAAGCGGTTATTTGGTTAATTGGCCAACAAATTTCAGCGACCTATCAACCAAAAAATCCACAAAATGTGACCCATTATTTACTGTTGCAGAAGATGTATTAGCTAGTCTGAATATAAAACACTTAAGTGTAATTATAGATTGATAGGGGGAGAAGAAATGTTAGAAAAAGATATCGAACGTGTTTTAGTGACTGAAGAGGAATTGGCAGAGGCCGTCAAACGTTTAGGAGAAGCGATTACTCGAGATTACCAGGGCAAAGAGATATTGGTCGTTGGTATTCTAAGAGGTGCTTCGCTCTTTATGGCAGATGTGATTCGTCAAATTGACTGTTATCTAGAGATTGATTTTATGGATGTTTCATCATACGGAACAGCTACAGAATCCTCTGGAGAAGTGAAAATTATTAAGGATTTAGATGCGAGTGTGGAAGGTAAGCACGTTTTAATTGTGGAAGATATTATTGATACAGGTCGAACTTTGCAGTATTTGATAAATCTTTTAAAAGTCCGCAAAGCTGCCTCGATTAAGATTTGTAGCTTGCTTGACAAGCCTTCGCGCCGAATTATGACCGATGTTATCGTGGATTGTGTTGGTGTCAAAGTGCCTAATGAATTTGTTGTGGGTTATGGCTTGGATTATGAACAGAAGTATCGTAATCTTCCTTATATTGGTGTCTTAAAAGAATCGATATATTCTTAAAGCAATTAGTGGTAGTTTTATCGATAGTCTGCTAACATAGTGTTATTATAAAAATTAAGGAGCAATGTCGTCAATGCAAAAACCAAATCGAAATCGTAATCCGTTTCGTAACACTTTGACCTATCTAATATTAGGATTAGCCCTATTAGGTCTTTTTAGTGCTATGACAGGCGGAGGTTCCTTGCTAGGGAACATGAAAGAAATTACATCGAGTGAATTTATGACTCAACTTGAAGCCGGTAAAATCGAGGAATTTGAAGTTCAGATTGGCTCGGGTGTGTATCATATAAAAGGAAAATATGTCAAAGACTCTGGGCAGAAAAAGGAAGAAAATGAACAATATGTTCAAATTTTTCAAGGTTCACCGAATGAACGAACGTTTTCGACAGATATTCTAGGTAATGATGCTACACTGGATCACGTTTCTCAAGTTGCAAAGGAGCAGGGAACTAAATTTAAAGCTCTTCCTGAATCTTCAGTGGGATTATGGCTGAATTTTTTACCGGTTTTACTAATGGTTGTTCCGGTCTTCTTTTTAATGTATACCATGATGCAATCGAGTGGCAATGGCCGAGGGATGATGAACTTTGGCAAAAGCAAATCAAAAGATATCTCAAAACAAAAAGTAAAAGTGAAATTTACCGATGTGGCGGGGGCAGAAGAAGAAAAGCAAGAATTAGTTGAAATTGTTGAGTTTTTAAAAGATCCTAAGCGCTTTACAAAACTAGGAGCACGGATCCCCGCGGGCGTTTTACTAGAAGGCCCCCCAGGGACCGGGAAAACCTTGCTAGCTAAGGCGGTAGCCGGTGAAGCAGGCGTTCCTTTCTTTTCAATCTCTGGTTCCGAATTTGTTGAAATGTTTGTCGGTGTAGGAGCATCGCGAGTTCGTGACTTATTTGAAAATGCTAAGAAAAATGCGCCATCGATTATTTTTATTGATGAAATTGATGCTGTTGGACGTCAAAGAGGTGCTGGCCTAGGAGGCGGTCATGACGAGCGAGAACAAACCTTGAATCAATTGTTAGTTGAAATGGATGGGTTTGAGGGGAATGAAGGTGTTATTGTCATTGCTGCAACCAACCGTTCAGATGTCTTGGACCCTGCTTTATTAAGACCAGGTCGTTTTGATCGTCAGATCTTAGTAGGAAACCCTGATGTTAAAGGGCGCGAGGCTATTCTTAGGGTTCACGCTCGAAACAAGAAATTGGCAAAAGATGTCGATTTAAAAGTGATTGCTCAGCAAACACCTGGATTTTCGGGAGCGGACTTAGAGAACCTATTAAACGAAGCAGCTCTTTTGGCTGCACGATTTAATCGAACCATGATTTATGCTCAGGATATCGATGAAGCTCATGACCGAGTGATTGCGGGCCCTGCCAAAAAGGATAAAGTAATATCTGAGGAACAACGACGCATTGTGGCCTTCCACGAGGCGGGACATACGGTTATAGGAATGGTATTAAGTAAGGCTCGAACTGTTCATAAAGTAACCATTGTACCAAGAGGTCGTGCTGGGGGCTATGCTATTATGCTACCTAAAGAAGATCAATACATTGTGACCTATGAGGAACTTTTTGAACAAGTAGTAGGTCTTTTAGGCGGTAGATCGGCAGAAGAAATCGTCTTTAATCATCAATCGACAGGAGCTAGCGACGACTTCCGACAAGCGACTGCTATTGTGAGAAGCATGGTCATGAAATATGGTATGTCTGAAAAAATTGGAACAGTTCAGTATGAGAGTGATAGTAAACCTTTTGCAGGTCGTCAGTATGGTTCAGGAAATCATCCCGATTATTCTCAAGAAGTTGCGTATGAAATGGATAAGGAAATTCATCGAATAATGGGTGAAGCGCATGAGGAAGCTTTAAAAATTATCAACGAGCATCGTGAGCAGCTTAATACGATTGCTGAAAAATTATTGGAATTAGAAACGCTAGATGCTCGTCAAATCAAGTCGTTATTTGAAACAGGTGAAATGCCTCAAGCTATTGAAAAGGATGAACAGAAAGAATCAAACTCATTGACTTTGGATGATCCAGTAGATAGTTCGACTAAGAAGGAAGAATCGACTTCGAATGTTTCGGATCATGCTGCTGATAGTTCTGGAGAGGATTCATCAGACGAAGATTAAAAACTTATTGATTTAAAAGAGTTATAACCAGTTGGTTGTAGCTCTTTTTTGTTGAGAGATCATGTATTTCTTAACGAGTTTTCATGACAAAGTGTTATTAATCATGTAGAATGGAAGGGTATATGAGGATTTGGAGGGATAAAAATGTCAGAACAGGAAAAACATACCCTGGAATTAAATGATCAAATTTTGGTCAGAAGAGACAAAATGAAAGCAATGGCTCAAGCTGGTGTTAATCCTTTTGCAGCTGGTTTTGAAAAAGAAGACTATTCGCAAGATTTAATTGAAAAGTATCAAGATAAATCAAAAGAATCTTTTGAAGAAGAAGCACAGATTATAGCTTCAGTAGCAGGACGAATCGTTTCTAAGCGTGGAAAAGGGAAAGCTGGTTTTGCCCATATTCAGGATCTTAAAGGAAAGATTCAGATTTATGTTCGTCAAGATAAAGTTGGTGAAGATGCTTTTGCATGGTGGAAAGCTGCGGACTTAGGAGATATTGTCGGTGTTAAAGGGGAAGTATTTAAGACAAACACAGGTGAACTATCCATTAAGGCCCATGAATTTATTCCCTTAACCAAGGCGCTTCGTCCTCTGCCTGATAAATTCCATGGCTTAACCAATATTGAGCAAAGATATCGTCAACGTTACTTGGATTTAATTTCTAACGAAGACAGCTATCAACGATTTATTAAGCGGTCAGAAATAATTCGAGAAGTCCGTCATTATTTAGATGAACGCGGTTATTTGGAAGTTGAAACACCGGTTTTACATAATTTGGCGGGTGGAGCGAATGCTAGACCTTTTATTACTCACCACAATGCTTTAGATATGGAGTTATATTTAAGAATTGCCCTTGAGCTCCATTTAAAACGATTGGTCATCGGTGGAATGGAACGCGTTTATGAGATCGGGCGTGTTTTTAGAAATGAAGGGATCGATACGACACATAACCCTGAATTTACCATGATCGAAGTCTATACGGCTTATTCGGTTTATACGGATGTTATGGATTTAACTGAGGGATTAATTCGCAGTGTAGCTCAACGGGTTTTAGGAGATGCTAAAGTATCCTATGAGGACCAGATTATTGATTTGGAGTCTCCTTGGGCAAGACGTCATATGGTAGATATGATCAAAGAAGCCACTGGTGTTGATTTCTGGCAAGAGATGACTTTTGATCAAGCTAAAGACTTGGCAAAGGAACACGGGGTGCCCGTTTTAGATCATGATCTAACGGTTGGTCACATTATCAATAATTTCTTTGAAGAAAAAGTAGAAGAAACGATTGTTCAACCTACTTTTGTTTATGGTCATCCGACGGAGATTTCACCGCTTGCCCGTAAAAATGAAAAAGACCCTCGCTTTACAGATCGTTTTGAGTTGTTTATTGCGGGTCATGAGTATGCGAACGCCTTCACTGAGTTAACAGACCCTATCGATCAAAGGGAACGGTTTGAAGCACAGATGGCAGAAAAAAATGCGGGTAATGATGAGGCTCAGCCGGTGGATGAAGACTTTTTAGAAGCATTAGAGTATGGTATGCCACCAACAGGTGGATTGGGAATTGGGATCGATCGTCTAGTCATGCTATTAACAGATGCTAGTTCAATTAGAGATGTTTTACTTTTCCCAACATTAAGAAATCACTAATAATAAAAAAAACAATTGACGCCTCCATTAGTTCGTGTTAGTATAATGGAGGTGTTTTTATTGACAGATTCCTGATTTTCAGTCGTGCTGACTGCTGTAAAACCACTCGAAATGCAGCGCTAGGTACTTAACCAGAGGCTGCAAAAAAATAGACCTAATTATGACACACTTGGATGTGTTGACAAAGAATATACGGAAGGAGGACTTTTGATGCCTACAATTAACCAATTAGTTAATAAACCACGTAAGTCAAAAGTAACTAAATCTAAATCACCTGCATTGAACGTCGGTTATAACTCTTATAAACGTTCAAGTACTACAACGATGTCTCCTCAAAAACGTGGAGTATGTACTCGTGTAGGAACGATGACCCCTAAGAAACCGAACTCTGCTTTACGGAAATATGCACGTGTTCGCTTAACCAACTTGATGGAAGTGACCGCCTATATCCCAGGTGAAGGCCATAACTTGCAAGAACACAGTGTGGTCCTTATTCGTGGTGGACGGGTTAAGGACTTACCAGGGGTTCGTTATCATATTGTTCGGGGCGCTTTAGACACTGCAGGTGTCAATGAACGTAAACAAAGTCGCTCTAAATATGGTACAAAGAGACCTAAAAAATAATTATTAACAAATTAATCGTAAAGGAGGAAGTTGAATGACTCGTAAAGGAAATATTCCTAAACGTGAAGTGTTGCCAGATCCAATTTATAATTCTAAGTTAGTAACACGTACAATCAATCGTTTAATGTTAGATGGTAAACGTGGTAAGGCTTCAGCAATTTTATATAGTGCTTTTGATATTGTTCGTGAACAAAGTGGACAAGATCCAATGGAAGTATTTGAACAAGCAATTGAAAATATTATGCCATTATTAGAAGTTAAAGCGCGTCGGGTTGGGGGATCTAACTATCAAGTACCAGTTGAGGTGCGTCCAGAACGTCGTTATACTTTAGCGATTCGTTGGTTAGTTTCATATTCTCGTTTAAGAGGTGAAAAAACCATGGAAACGCGTCTAGCACGCGAAATTATGGATGCTGCAAACAACACCGGAGCATCTGTTAAGAAACGTGAAGACGTTCATAAGATGGCAGAAGCTAACAAAGCATTTGCTCATTATCGTTGGTAAGATTGTTTGTTATTTATTGGCTAAGCAAGAGCTTAGTGCACAATGAAAGAAAATAAAAGAGGAGGTATAAAGAATGGCGAAAAGAGAATTTACTCTTGAAAAAACGCGTAATATCGGTATCATGGCTCACATTGACGCCGGGAAAACGACGACCACAGAGCGTATCTTGTACTACACAGGTAAGATCCATAAGATTGGTGAAACCCATGATGGTGGGGCTCAAATGGACTGGATGGAACAAGAACAAGAACGTGGAATCACCATTACGTCAGCTGCAACAACAGCACAATGGAAAGGTTACCGAGTAAACATCATTGATACCCCAGGACACGTGGACTTCACGGTTGAGGTTGAACGGTCATTACGGGTGTTAGATGGGGCGGTTGCCCTACTCGATGCACAATCAGGGGTTGAGCCTCAAACAGAAACTGTTTGGCGCCAAGCTTCAACTTATGGAGTTCCTCGGATTGTATTTGTCAATAAGATGGATAAATTAGGGGCAGATTTTGAATATTCATTATCGACCCTTCACGAACGTCTTCAAGCTAATGCGGTAGCAATGCAAGTTCCAATTGGTTCTGAAGAAAACTTCCGCGGAATCGTTGACATTGTTCATAAAAAAGCTTATCTATATCAAAATGACTTAGGAACTGAAATTGAAGAAATCGATATTCCTGAAGAGTATCAAGATAAAGCCGACCAATATTATGAAACATTGGTTGAAAGCTTAGCGGATGTTGATGAAAGCATCATGGAAGCTTACCTTGAAGGTGAAGAAATTCCAGAAGATAAGTTAAAAGCAGCGATTCGTAAAGCAACAGTTGAAGTTAAAATGTTCCCAGTTTTCTGTGGTACAGCCTTTAAGAATAAAGGGGTTCAACTTCTATTAGATGGTGTTATTGATTACTTACCAAGTCCATTAGAAGTACCACCAATTATTGGGGTAGAGCCTGGAACTGACACTGAAATCGAACACCATGCAGATGACAATGAAAAATTCGCAGCTTTAGCCTTTAAAGTAATGACAGACCCATTCGTTGGTCGTTTGACTTTCTTCCGTGTTTATTCTGGGACTTTGGAATCAGGTTCTTATGTTCTAAATGCAACGAAAGACAAGCGTGAGCGGGTTGGACGTATCTTACAAATGCATGCCAACCACCGTCAAGAAATTGAAGAAGTCTTCTCAGGAGACATTGCTGCAGCTGTTGGATTGAAAGATACTGGAACAGGAGATACCTTATGTGATCCTGACCAACCGGTTATTCTTGAATCAATGGAATTCCCAGATCCAGTTATTGAAGTAGCGATTGAACCAGATTCAAAAGCTGACCAAGATAAGATGAGTTTAGCTTTGGCTAAATTGGCTGAAGAAGATCCTACTTTCCGTGCTTCAACAAACCATGAAACAGGACAAACAATCATTGCCGGTATGGGTGAGTTGCACTTGGATATTATCGTGGATCGTTTGAAACGTGAATTCAAGGTAAATGCTACTGTTGGTGCACCTCAAGTATCCTATCGCGAAACTTTCCGTTCTAGCTGTCAAGCAGAAGGTAAGTTCGTCCGTCAATCAGGTGGTAAAGGACAATACGGACACGTATGGATTGAATTCTCTCCAAATGAAGAAGGAGCAGGATTCGAATTCGAAAATGCAATTGTCGGTGGGGTTGTCCCTCGTGAGTACATTCCCGCAGTTGAAGCTGGATTGAAAGACGCTATGGAAAATGGTGTATTAGCCGGATTCCCATTAGTAGATATCAAAGCTAAGTTATATGATGGTTCATATCACGATGTTGACTCGAGTGAAACAGCTTTTAAAGTGGCTGCCTCTATGGCATTGAAAGCTGCTGCCAAGAAGGCAGACCCTACTATTTTAGAGCCAATGATGGCGGTTGAAATTACAGTTCCTGAAGAATATCTAGGAGATGTTATGGGACATGTAAATTCTCGTCGTGGACGTATTGAAGGAACAACTTCAAGAGCAAATGCTCAAATTATTAAGTCCTTTATTCCATTGTCAGAAATGTTTGGTTATGCAACAACCTTACGTTCTTCGACTCAAGGACGTGGAACATTTACAATGCAATTTGATCACTATGAAGATGTTCCAAAATCAATTGCTGCAGATATTATTAAGAAATATGGTGGATCTGAAGCATAAGCATTAAAAATATGATGATGCAACAAATATAAGATACTGAATTTACGGCAATTGATTGAATTTTTGTAGTAAAGTCGGTATAATGACCATGATAGGTACATTATCTATACACTTTTAAATTATTAGGAGGATTCATTAAATGGCAAAAGAAAAATACGAACGTACTAAACCCCATGTTAATATAGGTACTTTAGGACACGTTGACCACGGTAAAACTACTTTAACTGCGGCAATCTCAACAGTACTTGCAAAACATGGAGACAATAAAGAAGCAGCTAAAGACTACGCTTCAATCGATAACGCTCCAGAAGAAAGAGAACGTGGAATCACAATTAACACGTCTCACATTGAGTATGAAACAGCTACTCGTCACTATGCTCACATTGACGCCCCAGGACACGCGGACTACGTTAAGAACATGATCACTGGTGCCGCTCAAATGGACGGTGCGATCTTAGTAGTATCTGCTGCTGACGGTCCAATGCCTCAAACTCGTGAACATATCCTTTTAGCTCACCAAGTAGGTGTTCCTTACTTCGTAGTCTTCTTAAACAAAGTTGACCAAGTTGATGACCCTGAGTTATTAGAATTAGTTGAAATGGAAGTTCGTGACTTATTAACTGAATATGGTTACCCAGGTGATGAAGTTCCTGTAGTTGCAGGTTCTGCATTGTTAGCCTTACAAGGTGACGAAGAACAAGAAAAGAATGTTCTTAAGTTAATGGAAGAAGTTGACGCTTATATTCCAGAACCAGAACGTGAAACTGACAAACCATTCATGATGCCAGTTGAAGACGTGTTCTCAATTACTGGTCGTGGTACAGTTGCAACTGGACGTGTTGAACGTGGACAAATCAAAGTTGGTGACGAAGTTGAAATCGTTGGTATCCACGAAGAAACTAAGAAGACAACTGTTACTGGTGTAGAAATGTTCCGTAAGATGTTAGATTATGCTGAAGCAGGAGATAACATCGGTGCCTTATTACGTGGTATCACTCGTGAAGATATCCAACGTGGACAAGTTTTAGCAGCTCCTGGAACAATTACACCACATACGAAGTTCGAAGCTTCTGTATACGTATTGTCTAAAGAAGAAGGTGGACGTCATACTCCATTCTTTACTAACTACCGTCCTCAATTCTACTTCCGTACAACAGACGTAACAGGTGTTGTTGAATTACCAGAAGGTACTGAAATGGTTATGCCTGGTGATAACGTAGAAATGACTGTAGAATTAATTCACCCAATCGCGATTGAAGAAGGAACTCGCTTCTCAATTCGTGAAGGTGGACGTACCGTTGGTGCTGGTACAGTTACATCAATCCTTAACTAATCTTAATGATTTTGAAGCCCCACTTCGGTGGGGTTTTTTGATGTTTATCAGCTCGTTTTAACATGCTATAATGGTTTTATGAGGAAAGGAGCGCTAAAATGAATTTTCAAATGATGATGAATGATTATTTAAGTGTTGTTCCAGGGATTTTAATTGCGGTTGTATTATTGATCGTAGCTTCAATGTTGGCTCACTATGGTCGTAAATATTTGATTGAGTTTTTAGTAAAAACAAACTTCGATGATAAGCTGAAAGCGTGGGGTCTAGCTCGAAATGATGAAGAATCTAAAGCTTTTTTAGATACTTTGGGGACACTTGCTTATTTTGTGATATTTTTGTTATTTGTTCCTTTCATTTTGAACCGTTTAGGTTTAGTTGGGGTAGTTGATCCAATCTATAACATGATCTTGAAGATATTTAATTATATTCCTAATGTTATTGCTGCAGCATTGATTATATTTGTCGGTAATTTTTTCTGTTCATTTGTCAGACAAATTGTAGAAAATGTTTTAGTAGGATTTAATGTTGATCGTTGGTATAACAAGTTAACCCACCAAAACAACTCATCTGAAAATAGTCGTCAAGTGGCCGAAGTTCTCGCAGGAGGGGTCTATGTATTAATATTTATCCCAATATTAACGGTGGCTTTAGAGACATTAAGAATTCCGACCATATCACAGCCGATTGTAGAGGTGCTGAATAGTGTTATGTCAGCAGTTCCAAATATTTTTGTGGCCGTAGTTCTCGTGCTAGTCGGTAGTTTTATTGCTAAGTTGTTGAGTGAACTACTCAAAAGTTTACTGAAAACATCTGGTATTGATCAATATTCGAAATATCTAAATTTTAAGGGAGAAAGTCAAATAGAAATTTCAACAGTTTCTGCTCAAATAACACGTGGAATGCTATTGATTTTCTTTATTGTAGAAGCTATTTCTGTTTTAAATTTAGAGGTGTTGAATACAATTGGACAATCGATTATCGCTTATATTCCCGATGTCATCTCTGCCGCTTTGATTTTAGCTGCGGGAATTATTGGATCTAATATTTTGGCAGCTTTCTTGAAAGAAGTCTCAGGATCCTTTATTTTTGGAGAAATTATTCGTTATGCTATCATAGTATTAGCCTCATTTATGACTTTAGATCAATTACAATTTGCACCAACCATTGTTAATGCGGCTTTTGTTATAATTCTTGGAGCCATTGCCTTTGCCTTCACGTTAGCGGTAGGTCTAGGGGGTAAGGAATTCGCTGCAAAACAATTAGAAAAGCTCGAGGCAAGTTTTAATGAATCGAATAAAAATTCGGATTCTAATAATAAGAAATAACCAAAATAAAGAAGGGAAGATACCGTGTGGTTCTTCCCTTCTTTTTGTTAAGAATACATATTGTAATTATATTGAGTGATGATCTGTTCGGAGAGTTCTTCAATGGATTGATTTTCGATATAGATAACATTAGCTTTTAAGCGATAGAATAAATCATCGGCAAACATGAGCTCATGTTTAACGCGTTCCATTGAAGTATAAGATGAATCCTCACTCATTCCCATCATTTTTACGCGTTTTTTTCGAATTTGTTGAATGTATAGCGGCGAAGCGGTCAGTCCAAAAATACGTCTAGGATCGACCTGAAAGATTTCTTCTGGAATATGGACTTCCGGAAAAATAGGAAGATTCGCTACTTTATAAGATTTATTCGCTAAGTACATGGATAAAGGGGTTTTTGATGATCGAGAAACTCCTAAAAGCACGATATCAGCAAGTTTAAATCCTTTGCGATTCTTTCCGTCGTCGTATTTAACAGCAAATTCAATCGCTTGAATTCGATCAAAATAGTGGTCATCAAGTCGATGTAAACTGCCTGCTTGTTCACTGGCGGTCAGGTGTGTCTCTTGATGGATAATATTCATGATCGGTCGAACGACATTATGGTAGGGAATGTTATGATTTTGAGTAAATTCTTCAGCAAATTGGTTAAGTTCATCGTTAACGAGTGTGGTAATGATTATTGCTTGAACTTTTTTTGCTTCTTCAAGAATCGGACTTAATTCGGTTAAAGAATTAATAAATGGGTATCGTTTGAGTCTCGCATTCGTCAATTGAGGGTATTGTGCCAAGGCGGCATTAGTCGCTCGTAGAGCAGTTTCCCCAACTGAGTCTGAAATGATATAAAAAATAGGATTGCTTTGTTGTGTCATGTTATTCCTCCGCATAGCACAGATCAACCAGTAGGTTAACGATGTGTGTTTTGGATATTTTACCTAGAATTTCATGGTTCGCAGTTACCACAGGTAATGAATCAACCTGATGTTGAGCGATTAAACGGGCAGCTTCTAAGACGGACTGGTCGGGTTGGATCACAATGATATTGGGCATACGAGTCATAATAACACCAAGCGGTGTGTCAGCTGGCTGGCCAATTGAAGAACGAAGCAAATCTTTTCTAGAGACCAGACCTTGGAGGGTCTGGTCATTAGGATCGATGATATATAAGGAACCAGCATCATACATAAAGAGCTGAGTTATGGCTTCATTAACACTTGTTTTTGCGTAAGTCGTTAAGGCTTCAATCATAATATCTTTAACTTGATACTCTGCAAAAGCGTCCGTTAGTAAGGAGTCCTCGCTACGTCCAGAATAGATATAGCCTATTTTTTGACGGGCTTCCAGAACACCGGTCATGGTCAGTACCGCAAAATCACTTCGCAGTGTTGATTTTGTGAGTCCTAATTTCTTGGCAATTTCATCGCCAGAAATGGGCTCGTTGTGTTTGACGATTTCTACAATTTCTTTTTGACGTGGAGAAAACTTCATGGTGTCCTCCTTTTGGTTAGTTATTTCTCTTGGTGACGGATACTGCTTTGAGCAACCGCTAATTGTGCAATAGGGACACGGTAAGGGGAACAGGAAACATAGGATAGGCCAATTTCATGGAAACTTTCGATGGACTTAGGATCTCCACCTAATTCTCCACATACACCAACTTTTAATTGATTCTTAATAGACCGCCCTTTTTGAGTGGCAAGAGCGATTAATTCTTTTACCGCGCTAGTGTCAATGGTTTGGAAAGGGTCATGTTCTAGGATGCCTTGGTCTATATATTGGTTAAGGAATTTGCCAGCATCGTCTCGCGAATAGCCGAAGCTTAGCTGAGTTAAATCGTTAGTTCCAAAAGAGAAGAAACAAGCATCCTCTGCGAGTTTATCGGCGATAAAGCAAGCGCGAGGGGTTTCGATCATCACGCCAATCATATAGTCAACGGAGACCTTTTCTTGATTCAGAATTTGATCAAGATGTGCTTTGATTTTTTCTTTTAGCGATTTGAGTTCGCCTTGTGTTGAGACCAATGGGATCATAATTTCTGCTTTAACTTCATGACCAGCTTGGGCAGTTTTAATTGCAGCTCGAATGATTGCTTCACTTTGTGCAATATAAAGTCCTGGGTGAGTCATGCCCATCCGACAGCCGCGATGTCCCATCATTGGATTGACTTCTTTCATGGCTTGAACGCGATCGAATAACTCGTCAGCATCCAAGTGCAGGTCTTGAGCCACTTGTTGAATTTCATGATGGCTATGAGGTAAGAATTCGTGAAGCGGTGCATCGAGTAAGCGAATTACGACCGCTTTATCCTCCATTAAATCGAAAATATTGGAGAAATCTTCAGTTTGGAAATGGCGAATCGTTTCAAGCGCTGTTTGACGGGCTGGCTCATCTTTAGCCAAAAGGAATTGACGAATCGCAATGAGACGTTGAGCTTCGAAGAACATGTGCTCTGTCCGAACGAGCCCGATTCCGTTTGCTTTAAATTGTAGTCCTGTTTTGATGTCGTTAACGGTTTCGGCATTCATGCGAACTTCCATGTCTGCATATTGACGAGCCCATTCCATAACTTGGTCAAAATAGTCATTTTTTCCAGTGGCGATTGTTTTAATTTCTCCTAAGTAAAGTTTACCGGTGCTACCATCAGCCGAAATAATATCCCCTTCATTTAATTGGCCACCAGGGTAGGTGAGGGTCTTTTTATCTTCGTTAATTTCTAACTCACTACAGCCAGCAACGCAACATTTACCCATTCCTCGCGCTACCACAGCAGCGTGGGAGGTCATTCCTCCTTGGCTTGTTACAATAGCTTTTGATGAATGCATTCCCACAATATCCTCGGGTGAGGTTTCGTGGCGGACTAAAATGACGGAATGGCCTTGGTCTGCCAATTCTTTAGCGCGATCGGCTGTAAAGACGATTTCACCGGTAGCTGCACCTGGAGAGGCAGGAAGACCCATTGATGAGATGAGTGATGCTTGCTCTAAGGAGCTTGGATCAAAAGCGGGGTGTAAAAGGGTGTTTAGTGATTGGCAATCGATCGTTAATAGGGCTTGTTTCGGTGTTAAAATGCCTTCTTGAACTAGGTCAACAGCAATTTTGACTGCAGCTTGGGCTGTTCGTTTGCCGTTACGTGTTTGTAGAATAAATAGTTTACCATTTTCGATAGTAAATTCCATATCTTGCATATCATGGTAGTGTTTTTCTAGTTTCTGAGTATATTGTAGTATCTCTTGGTAAATATTTGGGAAGTGGTCTTTTAATCGATTGATAGAAGCGGGTGTACGAATCCCAGCAACGACATCTTCTCCTTGAGCGTTGGTTAGATATTCCCCATATAGATTAGCTTCACCATTAGCGGGGTTTCTCGTGAAGAGAACTCCTGTACCTGAGTTTTCACTCATATTTCCAAAGACCATTTCTTGAATATTAACGGCTGTTCCTAAGTCGTCAGGGATATGATTGAGTTTTCGGTAAACAATTGCTCGGTGGTTGTTCCACGATTTGAAGACGGCTTTAACGGCTTCATGAATTTGATCAAAGACGTTTTGAGGGAATTCAAATCCTAATTCTTGTTGGTAGACATTTTTATAATCAATAATGATTGATTGAAGGTCGTCTGCGGACAGGTCATAGTCGTATTGGATATGTTTTTCTTTTTTCTTTTGCTCTAAAATCCGGTCAAAATGTTTCATGTCAATTTCATAGACGACATTAGCGAACATTTGTAGTAGGCGTCGATAGCAGTCATAGGCAAAACGTTGATTGTTGGTAAGTTTGGCGAGCTTTTCGACGTTTTGGTCATTAAGACCCAAGTTAAGGATTGTATCCATCATTCCAGGCATTGAGAATTTAGCACCTGAACGAACTGATACAAGTAAAAGATTTTCAGCATCATTAAATCTCTTTCCGGTTTTATCTTCTAATTGGGCAACTGCTAAAGAAATCTCATCTTTGAGTTCATCGAGCAGGGTGTTATTTGATTCTAAAAACTCTAAGCAAGCTTGAGTAGTAATTGTGAATCCTTGTGGGACTGGCAATCCTAGGTGGGTCATCTCGGCAAGGTTTGCTCCTTTCCCTCCCAGTAGCGCCTTCATATCTGCGTGGCCTTCATTAAAAGCATAGATGCGTTTCATTAATCTTCCTCCTAAAATAAACTGCGTTTAAAAATAGTATAAAGTGCGCAATATATAAAGTCAACGAATAATATAATGCACAACAATAATGTAAATCATTTGATTTTTACTTACAATTTTAAGCGGTAAGATTAACAGTTATTCTAAGGTTTGAAAGATTTGTAAATAATTTTCATTTTTCAGACAGAAAAAGAAAACCATTTGAAGTGAGGTTCGTATCAATTGGTAATTTACTATTAAAGATAAAAAATATTAGAGGAGGAACAATGCAAGTGATTATAGGGCAAGTATCTGGCGTGAAAAAACTTAAAATATTATAGATAATCGAAAATTATTTTGACTTTGATTTTCTCGCAGATTCGAAAGTCGATTTTTTAAATAAAAGTGAAAGAAACCCTTGCTTTATATGGATTTGTTGGTTATAATATTCCTTGTGCCAATCGCTAGGCTACTAGCGAAAAAGGTTACAAAGCCGATAAGAAAGGCGTTAGCGATGAAACGAGAGGTTGTGATACGCCAGGGCGAGTTGCCTATACCTGGTGTTCAGAAATTCTTGTTGAGCTAGTCTACATTCAAATGAGACGAAGGAGGAAAAAATATGGCAAAACAAAAAATTCGTATTCGCTTAAAAGCATATGAGCATCGCGCGCTCGATGTTTCAGCAGCGAAGATCGTTGAATCAGCACACAGAACAGGGGCTAAGACTTCAGGTCCAATCCCACTTCCAACAGATCGATCTGTTTATACAGTCATTCGTGCAACGCATAAATATAAAGATTCGCGTGAGCAATTCGAAATGCGTACACATAAACGTTTGATCGACATTATTGAACCAACTGCTAAAACGGTTGATGCTTTAATGAAGTTGGATTTACCATCCGGTGTTGATGTAGAAATTAAATTATAATAAAAAGAAAATGGAGGTGTACTCATGACCAAAGGAATCTTAGGAACAAAAGTCGGTATGACACAATTCTTTACGGAAAACGGCGAGTTAATTCCCGTAACAGTAGTCCAAGCTCCAGCTAACGTTGTTTTACAAGTAAAAACAATGGAAAATGATGGCTATGAAGCTGTTCAAGTTGGATATCAAGACCTTCGTGAAGTGTTATCAAATAAACCGCATAAGGGTCATGTAGCAAAAGCAAACGCTACTCCTAAGCGCTTCGTTCGCGAATTTCGTGATGTTGAGCTGGGAGAATATGAAGTAGGGCAAGAAATCACAGTCGAAACATTCGCAGTAGGTGACATCGTTGATGTAACGGGTACATCCAAGGGTAAAGGATTCCAAGGTGCTATTAAACGCCATGGACAATCAAGAGGCCCTATGGCTCACGGTTCTCGTTATCACCGTCGCCCAGGTTCGATGGGTATGGCGTCTGATGCGTCTAAAGTATTTAAAGGTAAAAACCTACCTGGACAAACTGGTGGCGAACGCGTGACAATTCAAAATCTTGAAGTTGTATCAGTTGACCCAGAGAACAATGTAATCCTTATTAAAGGAAACGTTCCTGGAGCTAAAAAATCACTCGTTGAAATTAAACAAGCTATTAAAACAGTTAAATAATTAATAAGGAAGGAGGAACGAGTAAATGCCAAAAGTTACATTATTTAAACAAGATGGAACACAAGCTGGAGAAGTGACTTTAAACGAAGCGATCTTCGGTGTTGAACCTAATGAAGCGGTCATTTTTGAAGCGGTTGTTATGCAAAGAGCTTCCTTGAGACAAGGAACTCATGCTGTCAAGAATCGCTCAGCAGTTAGCGGTGGTGGACGTAAACCATGGAGACAAAAGGGTACCGGACGTGCTCGCCAAGGTTCTATTCGCTCGCCACAATGGGTAGGCGGCGGTGTGGTATTTGGGCCAACCCCTCGTTCATATAGTTATAAATTGCCTAAAAAAGTACGTCGATTAGCACTTAACTCTGTGTTATCTCAAAAGGTACTTGACCAAAAATTTGTTGTGGTAGATGAGTTGGTATTTGAAGCGCCAAGAACTAAAGAGTTCAAACAAGTGTTGGCTAACTTAAATATTAACAGCAAAACCTTACTAGTATTAGAAGGCGATAATGAAGCGGCATATTTATCAGCACGTAACATTCCAAACGTTAAAGTGATCGATGATGAAAATGTTAATGTGTTAGATGTGATTAACGCCGATCAAGTTCTTATTACTAAAGCAGCACTTTCTACAGTAGAGGAGGCATTAGCATAATGCACTTATCAGAAGTTATTTTAAGACCTGTTGTGACTGAACAATCCATGTTAGCAATTGATGACAACAAATATACTTTTGAAGTAGATCGTCGCGCTAATAAGACACATATCAAACAAGCGGTTGAAGCGATGTTTGAGGGAGTTAAAGTTGCAAAAGTAAACACAATTAATGTTGATGGTAAAGCTAAACGCATGGGACGTTACCAAGGCTTTACTCGTAAATACAAGAAAGCAGTGGTCACTTTAACAGCCGATTCGAAACGGATCGAATTGTTTGGTGAAGATGACGCTGAGTAAGAATACGATAGGAGGGTAATAGAGTGGCAATAAAACACTATAAAGCGACAACAAATGGTCGCCGTAATATGACAGGTTACGATTTTTCTGAAATCACCACTAAAACACCTGAAAAGACATTGTTAAGATCTCAAAAGCAAAAAGCCGGACGTAATGGTCAAGGAAAAATGACAGTACGCCACCAAGGTGGAGGTAATAAGAGAGCTTACCGCGTAATCGACTTTAAACGAAATAAAGACGGTGTAGTCGGAACAGTAGCTACGATTGAATATGATCCAAACCGTTCTGCCAACATTGCTTTAATCCATTATGAAGATGGTGTTAAAACATACATCTTAGCACCTAAAGGTTTAAAAGTTGGACAAAAAGTTGAGTCAGGCGAAAATGCTGACGTTAAAGTTGGAAACACATTGATTTTATCAAACATTCCTGTAGGTACTGTAATTCATAATATTGAATTAAAACCTGGTAAGGGTGGCCAATTAGTTCGTTCAGCGGGAACTTCTGCTCAGGTTTTAGGGCAAGAAGGAAAGTACACACTGGTTCGTTTGAATTCAGGCGAAGTCCGTATGATTTTGGCTAGTTGCCGTGCAACTATCGGAACAGTAGGAAATGAACAACATGAATTGATAAATGTTGGTAAAGCTGGACGTAACCGTTGGAAATCAATTCGTCCAACTGTTCGTGGATCTGTAATGAACCCTAATGATCACCCACACGGTGGTGGTGAAGGTCGCGCTCCAATCGGACGTCCATCGCCAATGACACCATGGGGCAAGAAAGCAATGGGTGTTAAAACACGTAACGCTAAAAAGAAATCTAGCAAGTTAATTATTCGTGGTCGTAAGAAGTAATAATCCATAATTTGGAAGGGAGGCTACAGTGTGGCTCGTAGTTTAAAAAAAGGACCTTTTATTGATGAACATTTAATGAAAAAGGTTGAAGCTCAACAAGAAGCAAGTAAAAAACAAGTGATTAAGACTTGGTCTCGTCGTTCAACAATCTTCCCTAACTTTATTGGGTTAACGATTGCGGTTTATGACGGACGCAAGCATGTCCCAGTTTATATTCAAGAAGATATGGTTGGACATAAATTAGGTGAATTCGTCCCAACGCGTACTTATAAAGGACACGTAGACGAAGATAAGTCAACCAGAAAACGCTAATTAAGAGGAGGGTATATAGATGTCAGAACAAGTAACATCTGCTAAAGCAATGGCAAGAACCGTTCGTATTGCACCTCGTAAAGCTCGATTAGTCGTTGATCTTATTAGAGGCAAGCAAGTTGGAGAAGCAATGGCGATTTTAAAGTTCACTCCAAAAGCGGGATCTCCCATTATTGAAAAAGTATTAAAATCAGCAATCGCAAATGCTGAACATAACTTTGACTTAGATTTAGAGTCTTTATATGTTAGTGAAGCCTATGTTAACGAAGGACCTACTATGAAACGTTTCCGTCCTCGTGCTAAAGGATCTGCTTCACAAATTCTAAAACGCACTAGCCATATCACAATCGTGGTGGCAGAAAAAGAGGAGGTTTAATTCATGGGTCAAAAAGTACATCCAATTGGAATGCGTGTAGGAATCATCCGCGACTGGGATGCTAAATGGTACGCAGACAAACAATTTGCTGATTACTTACACGAAGATTTAAAAATCCGTGAGTACTTATACAAGAAGTTAGCAGACGCCTCAATTTCAACCATCCAAATTGAAAGAGCGGCTAATCGTGTTGTGGTTTCAATTCATACTGCTAAACCAGGAATGGTTATTGGTAAAGGTGGTTCAGAAGTTGAAGTGCTACGTAACGGATTGAACAAATTAACTGGAAAGCAAGTACACATTAATATTGTTGAGATTAAAGATCCTTCATTGGACGCAAAACTTGTTGCAGAAGATATCGCTCAACAATTAGAAAACCGGATTGCTTTCCGCCGTGCACAAAAACAAGCCATTCAACGTGTGATGAAAGCTGGCGCTAAAGGCGTTAAAACACAGGTTTCAGGCCGTTTAAACGGAGCAGATATGGCTCGGGTTGAACATTATACAGAAGGAACAGTTCCATTGCATACATTACGCTCAGATATTGACTATGCATGGGAAGAAGCCGACACACAATATGGTAAAATCGGCGTTAAAGTTTGGATTTGTAGAGGTGAAATTTTACCTACTAAAAATTCAAATGAAGAATCTCAGAGAGGAGGGAACTAATCAATGTTAGTACCTAAACGTGTAAAACACCGTCGTGAATTCCGCGGTAAAATGCGTGGAGAAGCTAAAGGCGGAAAAAATGTTGACTTTGGTTCTTATGGTTTACGAGCAACTGAATCAGGTTGGATCTCCAACAGACAAATTGAAGCAGCTCGTATCGCAATGACGCGTTATATGAAGCGTGGTGGGAAAGTTTGGATTAAGATTTTCCCTCATAAATCCTATACATCGAAAGCTATCGGCGTTCGTATGGGTAAAGGTAAAGGGGCACCTGAAGGATGGGTTGCACCAACAAAACGTGGTAAAATTTTATTTGAAATTGATGGTGTAAGTGAAGAAATTGCTAGAGAAGCATTCCGCTTAGCCTCACATAAGTTACCAATTAAAACTAAATTCGTAAAACGTGAAGAATATGGTGGTGAATCGAATGAAAATTAATGAAATTAGAGAATTATCCACTGCTGAAATGTTGGAAAAAGAAAAAGAATTCAAGCAAGAATTATTCAACCTTCGATTCCAATTGGCAACTGGACAATTAACCAACACTGCCCGTTTACGTCATGTACGTAAATCGATTGCTCGCATCAAAACAGTCTTGCGTGAGCAAGAATTGTCTAAGTAAAAACGACAAAGGAGGCAATTAATCAATGACTGAACGTAATCAACGTAAAGTTTACCAAGGGAGAGTTGTATCCGATAAAATGGATAAAACAATCACTGTTCAAGTGGATACGCGTAAAACTCATCCAAAGTATGGTAAGCGAGTTAAATACTCTAAAAAATACAAAGCTCATGATGAATTAAATCAAGCTAAAGAAGGCGATATCGTACGTATTATGGAAACTCGTCCATTATCTGCTACGAAACGCTTCCGGTTAATAGAAATTGTAGAAGAAGCAGTAATCATTTAGTAACTACCAATCGGAAGGAGGATAAAAAATGATTCAACAAGAAAGTCGATTAAAAGTTGCTGATAATTCAGGAGCTCGTGAAGTTTTAACAATCAAAGTCTTGGGCGGATCTGGACGTAAGACAGCTAACATTGGAGACGTCATTGTCGCAACGGTAAAAAACGCAACGCCCGGCGGCGTTGTTAAGAAGGGCGATGTTGTCAAAGCAGTTATCGTACGTACTAAGTCTGGTTCACGTCGCAAGGACGGATCTTACATCAAGTTTGACGAAAACGCGTGTGTTATCATTCGTGACGATAAGAGCCCACGTGGAACACGTATCTTTGGTCCTGTTGCGCGTGAATTACGTGACCATAACTTTATGAAGATTGTTTCACTAGCTCCAGAAGTTTTATAAACAAGAATAAAGGAGGAGACAATTCATGCGTATTAAAGCAGGCGATAAAGTTTTAGTCATTACAGGTAAAGATAAAGGCAAAGAAGGAACAGTACTTAAAAGTTTGCCAAAATCAAATAAAGTAGTTGTTGAAGGAATCAACATTGCAAAGAAACATCGTAAAGCAAGCCAAGGCCAAACAGGTGGAATCGAAGAGTTTCCAGCGCCAATCCATGTTTCAAATGTAAAATTAATTGATCCAGAATCTGGTAAACCCACTCGCGTAGGATATCGCTTTGAAGATGGTAAAAAAGTACGCTACGCTAAAGTATCAGATAAGACAATCAACTAAGAGGGGAGGCTAAAAGATGAACCGTTTAAAAGAAAAATATATTAACGAAGTAACACCTAAGTTAGTGGAACAATTCAATTACACGTCAATCATGCAAGTTCCAAAAATTGATAAAATTGTAATCAATATGGGTGTTGGTGATGCAACAGGAAATGCTAAAAATTTAGATAAAGCTGTTGAAGAATTAACCCTTGTTTCTGGTCAAAAGCCAGTGATTACAAAAGCAAAGAAATCAATCGCTGGATTCCGTTTGCGTGAAGGAATGCCTATCGGAGCAAAAGTAACTCTTCGTGGCGATAGAATGTATGATTTCTTAGACAAATTAATCTCAGTATCACTTCCACGTGTTCGCGATTTCCAAGGAACAAGTAATCGTTCATTTGATGGCCGTGGTAATTATACACTTGGTATCAAAGAACAATTGATCTTCCCTGAAATTAGCTATGATAATGTTGATAAAGTGCGTGGTATGGATATTGTTTTTGTAACAACAGCCAACACTGACGAAGAATCTCATGCCTTATTGAAAGAATTAGGCATGCCATTTAAAAAATAATATAAGGAGGCATTATCTTGGCTAAAACATCAATGAGAGTTAAAAACCAACGCAAACCTAAGTATAAAGTTCAAGAATATACCCGTTGCGAACGTTGTGGTCGTCCGCACTCTGTATATCGCAAATTTAAACTTTGCCGTATTTGCTTCCGTGAACTAGCTTACAAAGGTCAAATTCCAGGTGTTAAAAAAGCAAGCTGGTAAGAATTCGAATAACTAAGGAGGTAAAAACATATGGCAATGACAGATCCAATTGCAGATTTTCTAACTCGTATTCGTAACGCCAACAGTGTAGGACACAAAAGTGTCACTGCACCTTCTTCTAATACAAAATTAGCGATTGCTGAAATTTTAAAAGACGAAGGATTCATTAAGAATTACGAAGTTATTGAAGATAACAAGCAAAACCAAATTAAAATTACGCTTAAGTATGGCCGTAACAATGAGAAGGTCATTACAGGAATTAAACGTATTTCAAAACCAGGTTTAAGAATCTACGCAAAATCAGAAGATGTTCCTAAAGTACTAAACGGCTTAGGAATTGCAATCATTTCAACATCAAACGGTGTTATTACAGATAAACAAGCACGTCAACAAAATGTTGGTGGCGAAATTTTAGCCTACGTTTGGTAGAATATATATTAAATTAAAGGAGGTGCAGCCCTGTGAGTCGTATTGGTAAATCACCCGTAACAATTCCAGCAGGCGTAACCGTAAGTTTAGACGGTCATACAGTGACCGTAAAAGGACCAAAAGGTGAATTGACACGTCAATTGAGTCCGAAAATTTCATTAGAAATTAAAGATAACGAAATTGAATTTACAAGACCTGACGATTCCAAAGAAAACCGTTCACTTCATGGAACAACACGTTCAATTGTGAATAATATGGTTGTTGGAGTTTCTGAAGGATTTAAAAAAGAGTTGCAATTAATCGGGGTTGGATATCGTGCTCAAAAGCAAGGTAATAAGCTCGTATTAAATGTGGGTCTTTCTCACTCTGTTGAATTTGAAGCCGAAGAAGGTGTTGGATTTGATGTACCTTCTAACACTTCTATTATTGTAGAAGGCTTTAATAAAGAAAAAGTTGGAGAACTTGCGGCAAATATTCGCGCTGTAAGACCACCAGAACCTTATAAAGGAAAAGGTATCCGTTATGTTGACGAATACGTTATCCGTAAAGAAGGTAAGACAGGTAAGTAATCTAGTATTAACTTACACCCTAAAAATTATAAAAAGAGGTGACTATTGTGATTAATAAGCCAGATAAAAATAAAACACGTCAAAAAAGACATCATCGAATTCGCAATAAAATTTCTGGTACTGCTGAGTGCCCACGCTTAAGTGTATTCCGTTCGAATACTAACATCTACGCTCAATTAATTGATGACGTAGCGGGTGTGACGCTAGCAAGTGCCTCTAGTCAAGATCAGTCCGTTGAAAAATCAAACAAGATTGACCAAGCAAAAGCAGTTGGTAAATTGATTGCTGAACGTGGTGTTGAAAAAGGTTTGAAGCGTGTTGTCTTTGATCGTGGTGGATACTTATATCATGGACGTATCAAAGCTTTAGCCGATGCAGCTCGTGAAAATGGACTTGAATTTTAAAAGAAGGAGGAAAGCTAAGAATGGTATATATTAACCCAGATAATTTAGGCGAATTAGAAGAGCGCGTAGTTGCCATCAACCGAGTTACTAAGGTTGTTAAAGGTGGACGCCGTCTTCGTTTCTCCGCATTAGTCGTGGTTGGTGATAAAGAAGGCCATGTTGGTTTTGGTACAGGTAAAGCTCAAGAAGTACCAGAAGCAATTCGTAAGGCAGTTGATAATGCTAAGAAGAGTTTAGTCAAAGTACCAACAGCTGGAACTACAATTCCTCATGAAACAATTGGTGAGTTCTGTGGCGGACGGGTAATGTTAAAACCTGCTCAAGCTGGTTCTGGGGTTGCTGCTGGTGGACCAGTCAGAGCGATCATGGACTTGGCTGGAATTGCCGATGTAACTTCTAAGTCATTAGGATCAAATACACCAATCAATATGATTCGTGCGACAATGCAAGCAATCCAACAACTTAAAGTTGCTGAAGATGTAGCTGATTTACGCGGAAAATCAGTTGAAGAATTGTTAGGTTAGGAGGTATTTTATGGCTAATTTAGAAATTACCTTAAAACGCAGTCTGATCGGTCGCAAGAAAAACCAAGTTGAAACAGCGAAAGCACTCGGCTTGACTAAGACTTATAAGACCGTTGTTAAACCAGATAATGATTCTATCCGAGGAATGATTTCCGTTATTTCTCATTTAGTAGAAGTCAAAGAAGCTTAATTTTAGTATACTAGTACAAGGAGGTGCCAATGATGAAATTACACACTTTAACCCCTGCAGAAGGTTCTCGTAAAGCGCGTAATCGTGTAGGCCGTGGACAAGGTTCAGGTAATGGTAAATTAGCTGGACGTGGACAAGGTGGTGCTAAACAACGCTCTGGCGGAAGCACTAAGTTAGGTTTTGAAGGGGGACAAACTCCTCTATACCGTCGTTTACCAAAACGCGGATTCAAGAACATTAACCGTAAAGAATATGCGATTGTTAACGTAGAAAGTCTAAACCGTTTCGAAGAAGGCTCAACAGTGGATGTGGACGCTCTATTTGAAGCAGGACTTGTTAAAAAAGAACTTTCAGGAATTAAAATTTTAGGTGAAGGTAAATTAGAGAAAAAATTAAGTGTCAAAGCTCATAAGTTCTCTAAAGCAGCAGAAGAAGCAATTACTGTCGCTGGTGGATCGATTGAGGTGATTTAATGGTCACTTTTATTAAGAACGCTTTTTCTTCTAAAGATGTAAGAAATCGTATTTTCTTTACGCTCTTTATTTTAGCTATTTTCAGACTTGGGTCGCATATTCCAGTTCCTGGAGTGAATGCCAATGTTTTAGACACCCTAGCTTCCCATGGCTTGTTGGGGATGTTAAATGCTTTTGGAGGGGGCGCACTAAAACGTTACTCCTTATTTGCTATGGGTGTTTCACCTTATATTACAGCATCGATCATTGTCCAATTACTTCAAATGGATATTGTTCCAAGATTTACTGAATGGGCAAAACAAGGTGAAGTCGGCCGGCGGAAGCTTAATCAATGGACTATCTATTTAGCGATTGTCATTGGTTATATTCAATCATTAGGGTTATCCTTTGGTATGAATCGAATGTCCCACTTGAATTTAATAAAAAATCCAAGTACAGCCACTTACTTGATCATTGCGCTTGTCTTAACAGCGGGTAGTTTACTACTTGTCTGGCTAGGTGAGCAGATTACAAGAAAAGGGATCGGTAATGGCGTTTCCATTTTGATTATGGCGGGGATTGTTTCGCAAGTTCCGGTTGAAGTTAAAACGTTCATTAAGACAATGATTATTAATGCTGGAGATAAACTAACTCGTAATCTGTTGATTATGGGAGCCGTTATTTTAGCGCTATTTATAATGACTGTGTTTGTGGTTGTGATGGAGAGGGGACAACGTCGTATTCCTGTTCATCATGCTCGTAAATCAGGCGGTCGTCATATGGCTCATTTACCATTAAAGATTAACTCAGCTGGAGTTATTCCAGTAATCTTTGCTAGCTCATTTATTACAACACCTCAAACGATTATCGGGTTAGTTAACCCAAATCCAACAGGTAGCGTAATGCAGTTCCTAGTTAAATTATTTAACATTCAACATCCATATGGAGCAATCTTCTATACTATTTTGCTGATCGGATTTACTTTCTTCTATTCGTTGATTCAGGTCAACCCAGAAAAAGTTGCTGAAAATTTGCAAAAGCAAAGTGCTTATATTCCAAGTGTTAGACCAGGTAAAGATACCGAAAATTATTTAACGAGCTTGATCAATCGATTAAGTGGAGTTGGGTCAATTTATTTAAGTATCGTTGCTCTATTACCGATTGTTGTTGGATTTATTTGGAAAATTCCAAGTAATATTGCCCTTTCGGGTACTAGCTTGTTGATTGTTGTCGGCGTTGCAATTGAAACGGCTAAACAAATCGAAGGTCGGATTGTTAAACGTCGTTATCAAGGTTTCTTGCATATATAATGCGTTAAGACATAAAAAGGATGAGAAAAACGATGAATATCATATTAATGGGTCTACCTGGTGCAGGTAAAGGGACTCAGAGTGACCAAATTACTCAAGATTATCCAATGGTTCATATTGCAACAGGAGATATATTTAGAAAAGCCATTAAAGATGAAACACCTTTAGGTTTAAAAGCTAAGTCTTATACTGATCATGGGAATTTAGTTCCGGATGAAGTAACAAATGCCCTTGTTAGTGAACGGCTTAATCAAGATGATGTGAAAAAGAATGGCTTTATGTTAGATGGCTATCCACGTACCATCGACCAAGCTCAAGCACTTAGTCAAAACTTAAAAGAACTATCGACTCCAATTGATGCTGTCGTATATATAGATGTTGATCCACAAGTGTTAAAGGAACGATTAAGTGGTCGTTTCTCTTGTGCGAAATGCGGAGCAAGTTATCATAAACTTTTTAATCCACCGAAAGTGGAAGGTATCTGTGATAAATGTGGCGCAAGTGACTTCTATCAACGTGAAGATGATGCCCCTGAAAAAGTTTCTCACCGTATTGATCTTCAAATGGAATCAATTCGTCCAATTTTAGATTATTATGATCAATTAGGTCTCTTACATCGCGTTAATGGACAGGATTCAATTGAGAATGTTTATGCGAATGTTAAAAGAATTTTAGAAAAACAATTGGATTGATTCTAGAGAAGGGAGCATACTATTCGAATGTCAAAAGATGATGTAATCGAAGTAGAAGGCACTGTCGTAGAAACCTTGCCTAATGCAATGTTTAAAGTAGAATTAGAAAATGGCCATGAAATTTTGGCTCATGTTTCTGGTAAAATTCGAATGAATTATATTCGCATTTTACCCGGCGATAAAGTGACAATCGAATTGTCACCTTATGACTTAACTCGTGGCCGGATTACTTATCGCTTTAAGTAATCCCCTAAGTCAAATAAGGAGGTAAATGATGAAAGTTAGAGCATCTGTAAAACCAATTTGTGAAAAATGTAAGGTAATTCGCCGTAAAGGTAAAGTAATGGTGATTTGCCAAAACCCTAAACACAAACAACGTCAAGGATAATTTAAAAAGGAGGGAATCGTATGGCTCGTATTGCTGGAGTGGATATTCCACGTGATAAACGAGTTGTGGTATCGTTAACCTATATTTATGGTATCGGTAACTCGACTGCAAAACAAATCTTAGCTCAGGCTAATGTGTCGGAAGATACGCGTGTTAAAGACTTAACGAACGATGAAGTTGATCGTATTCGTGAAATTGTTAATCAGATTAAAGTAGAAGGCGATCTTCGTCGTGAAGTCAGCATGAATATTAAACGACTTCAAGATATTGGTTCTTACCGTGGAATTCGCCACCGTCGTAATTTACCAGTACGTGGTCAAAACACAAAGAATAATGCCCGTACTCGTAAAGGCCCTAAAAAACCAATTAGATAATTATTAAGATAGAAGGAGGGAATAGTCATGGCAAAACAAACACGTAGAGGACGTCGTCGTGTCAAGAAAAATGTCGAAAAAGGTGTAGCACATATTCGTTCAACATTTAATAATACGATCGTTATGATCACTGACGTTAATGGTAATGCGATTTCTTGGTCTTCAGCGGGTTCATTAGGATTCCGTGGTTCTAAAAAATCAACACCATTTGCAGCTCAAATGGCTTCAGAAGTTGCCGCTAAAGGTGCAATGGACCATGGTATGAGAAGTGTTGAAGTAACCGTTAAAGGCCCAGGTTCAGGACGTGAATCAGCTATTCGTTCACTACAAGCAACTGGTTTGGATGTTACTGCAATTCGTGACGTAACACCAATTCCTCATAACGGATGCCGTCCACCAAAACGTCGCCGTGTATAATTAATGCTCATTAAGTCGGTTGTGTTTGAACGATTGGCGCGACAAACGTTTTGAAAGGGGCAGAATAATCAATGATTGAAATTGAAAAACCAGAAATTAGAACAATTGAAATTAGTGACGATGCGAAATATGGAAAGATAGTCGTAGAGCCGCTAGAACGTGGTTATGGAACAACCCTTGGTAACTCATTACGTCGAGTGCTATTATCTTCATTGCCTGGAGTGGCAGTAACGAGTATTCGGATCGAGGGAGTACCTCATGAATTCTCGACCATTAAAGGGGTTGTCGAAGATGTGCCCACAATTATTCTTCAATTAAAACAGTTAGCTTTATTGAAACATGCCCAAGAAGATAAAGTCATTGAATTAAATGTGACAGGTCCCAAAACAGTGACAGCTGCAGATATTATTCATGATAATGAAGTAGAAATCTTAAATCCAAACTTATACCTCTGTACCATTGCAGAAGGTGGCAGCTTGAATATTAAGATGAATGTCGCTAGTGGCAGAGGATTCGTAAGAAGTGAACATAATAAGACAGAGGATATGACTATTGGTGAAATTGCGATTGACTCAATTTATACACCAATTACTAAAGTGAATTATCAAGTAGAAAATACACGAATAGGTCAAAGAAACTCTTATGATCGCTTAACTCTCGATATTTGGACCGATGGCTCAATCAGTCCTGAAAAGGCCCTAAGTTTAGCAGCAAAAATCCTAACAGAACACTTGAATACTTTTGTCGATTTAAATGATGAAGCACGTCAAGTAGAAATTATGGTTGAAAAAGAAGAAGCAGAAAAAGAAAAATTGTTGGTTATGACCATTGAAGAATTAGACTTGTCTGTTCGTTCTTATAATTGCTTAAAACGTGCGGGTATTAATACAATACAAGAGTTAACTAATAAAACGGAATCAGAGATGATGAAAGTTCGCAATCTTGGACGGAAATCACTGGATGAAGTAAAGAATAAATTAACAGGTTTAGATTTAAGCTTACGCGAAGAAGATTAATGAGTTGCAAAGGAGGAAAGAATTATGTCATATCGTAAATTAGGACGTAAAAGTGCTCAACGTAAAGCAATGTTACGTGATTTGACCACAGATGTGATTATTAATGAACGCATCGAAACGACCGAAGCTCGTGCAAAAGAGGTTCGTAAATCCGTTGAAAAAATGATTACTTTAGGTAAAAAAGGCGATTTAGCATCACGCCGTCGTGCAGCATCATTCTTACGTAATGAAATAGCTGATGCTCGTATCGAAGACGATCAAGTAGTTATTGAGTCTGTATTAGATCGTTTATTTGATACTTATGCAGAACGTTATGCAGAGCGTAACGGAGGATATACTCGAATCCTTAAAAAAGGTCCACGTCGCGGAGACGGAGCACCGATGGTTATTATTGAATTGGTTTAATGATTAATCAATTTATTTCACTTTTATGATGAAGAGTGTTATGATTTCAAGGATGAAGTCTAGCTCTATAGCAAGTAAGCCATGAGTTTGGCGGATTAAAGCTGGTTATCCGGCTTTAATCCTTGCTATCATCTTAAAGTGCTTTTTTTTTAAACAAAAATAAATTCAGCCGTGAATAGTTAGGAGTTCGTAAAGTGGAAGCTATCATAAACGTTCAAGATCTTTCTTTTCGTTACCCCAACGCCAGCCGGGATGCTTTAAACTCGGTTTCTTTTTCTGTTAATAAGGGGGAGTGGTTGGCAGTTATCGGACCCAATGGTTCTGGCAAGTCGACCTTGGCTAAAATGATCAATGGTCTCCTGGCTCCTTACCAAGGGTCGGTGGAGGTAAACGGCCGGTTATTGAACGAGGATTCTTTGTGGCAGATCCGAAAAGAAGTAGGGATTGTCTTTCAAAATCCAGATAATCAATTTGTAGGGGCGACTGTCGAAGACGATGTGGCATTTGGTTTAGAAAATTTGGGGATTGATCGCCAAGAGATGGTTCAACGAATCCATGAAGTCTTAAAACAGGTAAGAATGGAGGCTTTCTTAAAGAAAGAACCCGCTAAGTTATCTGGCGGGCAAAAGCAACGCGTCGCTATTGCAGGCATACTTGCTTTAAGACCTGATGTAATTATTTTAGATGAGTCGACGTCGATGCTGGATCCGCTAGGAAGAAAAACAATTATCAAGACGGTCCGTGAGCTTAAAGAAAAATACCAGCTCACGGTTATTTCGATTACTCATGATATTGATGAAGCTAGTCAAGCGGATCGTATTTTAATTCTTAAGGAAGGGAAAGTGATGAAGCTCGCTTTACCAGAAGCAGTATTTTCTTTGGGAGAAGATTTAATAGCAATGGGATTAGATTTACCCTTTGCTGAAAAATTACGTCTTTGTTTAAAGGAGCAAGATGTTCCTGTTCCTGACAAGTATTTAACCGAGGAGGAATTAGTAGAATGGCTATCCCAATCGTATTTGACCAAGTAGGTTTTACTTATTACCCGAATACACCTTTTGAGGTACCCGTTTTAAAGGATATTAATTTAAGTCTCGGTCAAAAAAATATAACGGCAATTATCGGACATACCGGTTCTGGGAAATCGACTTTAATTCAACATTTGAATGTTCTTTTAAAGCCAACTAGAGGGAAAGTAATTATTGATCAACGAGAAATTACTGCTGAAGCCTCTCAAAAAAATTTGAAAGCTTTAAGAAAGAAGATCGGTGTCGTCTTTCAATTTTCAGAAGCTCAATTATTTGAAGAAACGGTACTTAAAGATGTTATGTTTGGACCCTTGAATTTTAAGGTGAGTCAAGAACGGGCTAGGGAGATCGCTATTAAATGCTTGAAACGTGTAAGAATTTCAGAAGCCTTATTCGATCGATCTCCTTTTGAATTATCCGGAGGGCAAATGCGGCGTGTAGCGATTGCTGGAGTCCTAGCCTTGGAACCGGAGGTTCTGGTTTTAGATGAGCCAACGGCAGGTTTAGATCCACTTGGTCAATGGGAAATCTTACAGATGTTTATGGATTTACAAAAGCAAGAAGGGCTATCCTTGATTTTAGTGACTCATCAAATGGATGATGTGGCGCGTTATGCTGATCAGGTCGTAGTCTTAGAAAAAGGGCAGGTTATTAAAGTCGCTACCCCTACAGAAATTTTTTCCCAGCCAGATTGGTTGGAGGAGAAGCAATTAGATTTGCCACATAGTTTATTGTTTCTCAATCAGTTAAAAAAGCGTCTTGATCAAACAAATGATCACATTGATGAATTAGTTCCATTGACTCATGAGGAACTCGCTCAAACTCTTATTCAATGGCATGATCGGGGAATAGATGGAGGACAGATATGAATCAATTAATTATTGGGCGATATATCCAGATGGATTCCTTGGTTCACCAACTTGATCCTCGGACTAAATTATTAACGACTTTTTATTTTATTCTTATTGTGTTTTTTGCTAATAGTCTAGCTTCTTATGCGGTCTTACTAATCTTTATCTTATTGGGTGTTAAGCTGAGCCGAATTCCTATTAAATTCTTTTTTAAAGGTTTAAAGCCGATGTTTTGGATTATTTTGTTTACGGTAATTTTTCAATTACTGTTTACCCAGGGTGGAAAAAGTTATTTTTCATTTGCCTTTATATCAATTACTTCTTTGGGTTTACAAAATGCTTTTTATATCTTTATGCGTCTATTTTTGATTATCATGATGTCAACCTTAATGACTTTAACGACTGCACCGTTAGAGTTAACGGATGGCATTGAACATTTAATGCGACCACTAGCAAAAGTTGGTTTTCCTGCTCATGAAGTCGCTTTGATGTTATCGATTGCCTTAAGATATGTACCAACACTCATGGATGAGGCCACTACTATTATGAATGCCCAGCGGTCACGAGGGGTAGAATTTGATGAAGGGTCCATAATGCAGAGAATGAAGGCGGTCGTTCCAATCTTAGTTCCTTTATTTGTATCAGCTTTTAATCGTGCGGAGGAATTGGCGACGGCCATGGAATCTAGGGGGTATCACGGATCAGAAGGTCGTAGTAAGTATCGCCAATTATCTCTTCAGCGGGCAGATGTTCTGGTGGCTTTGTCACTTATATTATGGACGGGTCTGGTTTTCTTTTTTAGGATTTAATCTAGATTCATATAAAGCTAAGTTGTTTGGATAGGAGAATATTATGCCGCGTTATGTCATAAAACTTCAATACGATGGGACTCGTTACGTGGGCTATCAGGTTCAACCTAATGGGCCATCGATTCAAGGTGCCCTGGAGGCTGCTTTGTTAAAGATTACCAAGCAAAAGTCAGATCAAAAAATAGCCACTTCTTGTTCGGGCCGAACGGATTCGGGTGTTCATGCTTTGGGTCAGGTTGTTCATTTTGATTTGGAATTAGATTTACCTCCAGTAGCAATTCTTAACGCCTTAAATGCATTATTAGATAAAGATATTCGAGTGGTAGCAGCAAATAAGGTGTCAGATCAATTCCATGCACGTTACCAGGTCTTAGGTAAAGGCTATCGTTATCGTATAGATACTGGTAAAGTGCTTAACCCCTTCAAGCGTTTCTATACGACCCATCATCCTTATTCCTACTCTTTAACCTCGATTCAAAATGCCTTGGAGCCCTTATTGGGTTGGCATGATTTTACATCTTTTTGTTCAACAAAAACAGATAAAGAAGATAAGCGAAGAACGCTCTATAAAGCGGAGGTACGAGAAGACAGTGAAGGGCAAGAATTGATTTTTGATTTCTATGGGAATGGTTTTTTGTATAATATGATTCGAATTATTGTGGGGACAGCGATGCAAATTGGTGATGGTTTAAAAGATCCTTCTGAAATGCAACGCCTTTTACAAGTTAAGGATCGAAATCAAGCTGGACCTACTGCTCCTCCGCAAGGGTTATATCTGATGCACGTAGATTATCGTCAGGATCCTTTTGAAGGGGGGGTTTTTAGTGAAGACTAGTGTCCGATTAGCTAGACTTTCGGAGATGGAAACTTTACAAAAGATATACGATCAGGGGCAAAAGTTTCAAATCAAGCAAGGAAATTTGCATCAGTGGGCTCCGGGATATCCGGGACTCGCGCAAATTAAAAGAGATATTCTTAAAAATCGCTTATTTGTGTTAGCTGATGAGAGAGATCACATCTTAGCCGCTATGGCTTTAATAGCTGGTATTGATCCTACTTATCAGCATATTGAAGGTAGAGGTTGGTTGGATGAAACTTCATATCATACTGTTCATCGCTTCGTTAGTGCTGGATTAAGGAGGCATTCTGGGCGAGATTTATTAAAATGGGCTATTAGTCAATGTGGTAACATAAGAATTGATACTCATAAAGCAAATCGTTCTATGCTTCAGTTACTAGAGGATCTAGGTTTTACTCATTGTGGGCGAATCTACTTATTAAATGGTGATCCGCGAGAAGCCTTTCAAATTCATCTTGATCAAGGAACTAGTCATTAAGCTAATAGCTAGATTAGATAGACTCGAAAGAGTCTATTTTTTATGGATTGAAAAATGAAAAAACAACAAGATGAAAACGTGTTTTTCTCATTTTCATCTTGTTAAACTCTAATAGTTTGATATAATGAGTTCATCTTTTTTAGAATGAGGAATTGCTTATGAAATGTATGAAAAATATATTCACTTTATTAGGAATATGCTTATGCTTGTGTTTGCCTATGAGTGTCTCTGCTAATGAAACGATCAAGGTAGGAGCAAATTTTGAATTGTCCGGTCCAGGGGGGAATTATGGGCAAGATATGGTTGATGGAATTAACCTAGCGATTGATCATTTAAATCAAAAAGGTGGCTTATTAGACCATCGGTCTGTGGACTTGGTTACTTTTGATAATCGGTCAGATACAACAGAATCAGCTTCATTAGCCCAAAGAATGATTAAGGAGAAAGTAGTGGGTGTTTTGGGACCAGCGATGACTGGGACTTCCTTAGCGACCGTGCCGATTTTATCCAATGGAAAAGTACCATTAGTATTGCCAGCGGCAACAGGAGCAGGGTTAACTTTGAAGGAAAATGGGGATGTATGGGAGTATCTTTATCGAGTTTGCTTTGAAGACCCCTTTCAAGGACGAGCAGGCGCTCGTTTTGCTTATCAACATTTAAAGGCTAAGAAGGTCATGGTAGTGACTGATGCGATTTCAGATTACTCCCAAGGGATATCAGATAATTTTATGAAAGAATATAAAGGTTTAGGCGGTGATATCTTGAGTCAGGCCTTCTTTGCTAGTGGTGATCGTGATTTTACAGCGCTATTAACGAGTATTTACACGCTTAAGCCGGATTTAATCTATTTACCTTGCTACTATACTGAAGCGGGTTTGTTTATTAAACAAGCGAGAGAAATGGGCATTGAAACACCTATTTTAGGATCGGATGGCTTTGCTTCAGATGTTCTTTTGGATCTAGCAGGGGATCAAAATACACATGATGTTTATTATACAGATCATTTCTCACCATTAAGTGATAACCCTAAGGTACAATCATTTTTGAGTGATTTTCAGGCGAAATATCACCGAGAGGCCTCAACATTTTCAGCTCTTGGCTATGACGCAGCAAATTTATTGTTTGATGCGATTGAACGTGCTCAGTCAACGGATACGGATAAAGTGAATCAAGCCTTGGCTTCGACGAAAGATTTTGAGGGAGTGACGGGTAGTTTTTCGATAGATGCGAATCATAATCCAATAAAGAGTGCGGTTGTTGTCAAATTAGACCAAGGGAAAGTAGATTCAGCCGTAGAGGTACAGGTTAAGTAGTGATTTTAACGATAGGATTCGATAGCTACTGTTAGATATAATGAATAATGGAAGAGGTGTCTCATGCAGGTTCAGTTGTTTTTGCAGCAAATTATTAATGGCCTATCTTTAGGCTCTATTTATGCGCTAATTGCTTTGGGCTATACCATGGTTTATGGAATTATAAAATTAATTAACTTTGCCCATGGGGAAGTATTTATGATGGGAGCATTTGTTAGCTTTTTTGTTCTAGCATATTTGAAGGTTAATTTTTATATTTCAATGTTGATTGCGATGATATTTTGTGCCTTGTTAGGTGTCATTATTGAGAAGATTGCTTATCGACCTTTGAGAAAATCAACTCGTGTGGCAGCCCTGATTACAGCGATCGGCGTATCTTATTTAATCCAAAATTTGATGGTTTATTTTATTGGGCCTGAAGTGCGTTCTTTTCCATCACCGATAGTAGGGGCGCCAATTCAAGTTTTTGGGATATATATTCAACTAAAACAAATTTTTGTTTTTGTGATCAGTATTGCCTTGATGTTGATCCTCCAGTTTTTAATTAATCATACTAAAATGGGTAAAGCGATGCGGGCCGTTGCCGTTGATGCTCAGGCAGCGGAATTAATGGGTATCAATGTCAATCGGGTTATTTCATTTTGTTTTGCCATTGGATCTGGAATTGCTGGTATCACAGGTGTACTTTTTGGTATCTACTATGGGGCGATTGAACCAACCATGGGAACGATGCCGGGCCTGAAGGCCTTCGTTGCGGCGGTTGTGGGTGGTATTGGCTCTATTCCAGGAGCTATGATTGGAGGCGTGTTGATTGGAGTTTTAGAGACTCTAGTGACTGCCTTAGGCTATTCGATGTATAAGGATGCAGCAGTTTATGCGCTATTAATTATGATTCTTTTAGTCCTTCCACAGGGGATTTTGGGAAAAAATAAGAAGGAAAAAGTATAGGAGGTCAGGCGATGACACGATTTCATGGCAAAAATTTAATATGGCTCACGTTCATAAGTTTGTGCTTTTTAGTCATTGGTCTGATGATTCATTTGGATTGGATTAATGCCTATTATGAAGTGACCTTAGTAACAATAATGATCAATATCATCTATGCGGTAGGGTTAAACCTGATTTTAGGGGTGGCTGGACAGTTTTCATTGGGACATGCGGCTTTTATTGCGGTGGGAGCTTATTCTGCCGCATTAATCTCTAAAAGTATTGCTAATCCGTGGTTAGCGATCATACTCTCTTTTATAGTAGGGATGGCATTAGCTGCAGTTTTAGCTTTTCTAGTGGGTCTACCAACGCTCCGTTTAAAAGGAGATTATTTGGCGATTGCGACACTAGGTGCAGCTGAAATGGTTCGAGTCTTATTGATAAACTGGCGTGGATTAACCAATGGCGCTGCAGGAATTAATAACATCCCGCTGACGACTTCTTGGCAGTTGACCTTTGTAATATTGGTACTAACAACAATCCTCATCTTGAACTATACTTATTCTTCGGTCGGTCGTGCAACCCTGGCTATGAGTCAGGACGAGATTGCTGCAGAAGCCATGGGGGTTCCTTTAACCAAGTATAAGTTAGGAGCATTTATCCTGGGAGCGATGACAGCTGCCATGGGAGGAGCCTTGCAAGCTAACTTTATTGGGGTAGTGACTCCGAGTGATTATACATTTAATCGATCGATTGATATTCTTATTATTGTTGTTTTTGGAGGAATTGGTTCCTATACAGGAAGCTTCCTGGCAGCGATTATTTTAGGTTTAATTAATCTCGTGTTGCAAGACTATGGACAATTGCGAATGGTGTTTTATGCATTGGCACTCATCTTGATTATGATTTTTAGGCCAGCTGGATTGATGGGACACAAAGAGTGGCGATTAGCGAGTCAATTACAGCGTAAAATTCAGCAGCGCAAGGAGGCTTAGCAATGACAAGATTAATTGTTAAAAACTTAAGTAAAAATTTTGGCGGTCTAGCGGCAGTCTCAGATGTGTCGCTAACGTTTGATGATAATGCCTTAATTGGCTTAATTGGTCCAAATGGGGCTGGAAAGACCACTTTGTTTAATTTATTAACTGGGGTGTATGTACCTAGCTCAGGCGAAGTTCTTCTAGAAAAAGAGGATCAAACGATCAAGCTAAATGGAATGCGGTCTGATCAAGTAACGCATCAAGGTTTAGCGCGAACTTTTCAGAATATTCGTCTTTTTCCACAACAAACAGTGATCGAAAATGTTTTAGTAGCTATGGATGCCCATAAAAAAAGTCGGTTATGGGATCATTTATTAAGGACGAGTGTATTCTATCAAGATGAGGCACAATTGCGTCAAGAAGCATTGAATCTTTTGGAGCGGCTAGATTTAGCAGATATGGCTAATGAAAAAGCAACGAATTTAGCATATGGCCAACAAAGACGTTTGGAAATAGCTAGAGCATTAGCGACTAATGCTAAAATACTTTTCCTTGATGAGCCTGCTGCTGGGATGAACCCTCAGGAAACGGATCAACTGAGTCAATTAATTTTAGCGATTCAAAAAGATTTTAAGATGACAATTGTTTTAATTGAACATGATATGTCTTTGGTCATGGGTATCTGTGAGAAGATTTATGTGTTAGAATATGGGCGACTCATAGCCCAGGGAAGTCCGGAGCAAATTCGGGAAAATCCTCGCGTTATTAAAGCATACTTAGGAGGTTAATTATGTATATTTGTGATTATATGAGTAAGGACTTAATTACTGTCAGTCCTTCTACAAGCATGATGCAAGCAGCGGATTTGATGGATGAAAAAGATATTAATCGTCTGCCTGTGATCAAAAATGATAAAGTCATTGGCTTAGTTACAAAAGAAACGATTATCGCTAACCGACCTTCTCAAGCGACGTCTTTGTCTGCCCATGAGGTAAATTATTTATTGGAAAAAACGCGAGTTGAAGAAATTATGGAGACTCAGTATCTTACGATTGGACCGAAAGAGCAAGTGGAAAAAGCGGCCCAGTTGATGTTACAACATCATGTAGGTGTTTTACTCGTGATGGAGGATACCAAGCTTCTGGGGCTTATTACAGATAAGGATATCTTTAAGGCCTTTGCTGAAATATCAGGTTATACCGTTAAGGGTGCCCACTTAGTGATTGAACTTGCTAAAGATAAACAAGGCGTTATTGAAGAAGTTGGGGACGCCTTAGTAGAAACTAATAAAAATTTAACGCATATGACGGTTTATCATGTGGACCAAGGAATACGAGTGGCTTTACATATTGATGATCAAGAGACGGACTCATTAAAACATGCCTTAGAAAATAGAGGGTATCATGTGATGGCTATTTATTTAAAAGACTAGATGGTAACTGTTCAATCAAAGAAAGGAATTGTCATGCAAATTAACAAAAGGTTTATTTATAGACTATGGGCCATCTTACTCTTAGTTTGGCAAATCGTGCCCACCACTGTTTTGGCAAATGAGAGTGGCTTAGAAACAAAAGGTGTATTAAGAGTAGGAATGGAAGCAAATTATGCACCCTTTAACTGGTCTCAATCATCGGCTGCCGATCAAGCGGTGGCGATTTCTAATTCAAATGGGGAGTTTGCTAATGGGTACGATGTTCAAATTGCCAAAAAACTAGCCGATTCCTTAGGGCTGGGGTTGGAGATCGTCAAATTAGAATGGGATGGCTTACCACCAGCACTCGAATCAGGTAAAATTGATGCGATTATTGCAGGAATGTCACCAACCCCAGAGAGACGCCAACAAATTGATTTTAGTGATTCTTATTATACATCGGATATTGTTGTTGTTGTTAAAAAGGATGGACCTTATGCTGAGGCCAAGTCTTTAAAGGATTTTGCAGGGGCAAAGATTACGGGACAGTTAAATACCTTCCATTATGATTTGATTCCACAAATTCCACAAGTCGATCAGCAGACGGCCATGGATTCATTTCCAACTATGATTTCTTCAGTCGTATCTAACAAATCGGACGGCTATGTCTCGGAACGGCCAGGAGCCATGGCCGCAGTTGCTGCGAATTCAGATTTAACCTATGTGGCTTTCGAAGAAGGGCAAGGTTTTGATACTAAAGAGGTTGATACATCGATTGCGGTGGGATTACGAAAAAATTCGCCCCTAAAAGCTGCAATTAATGAGGCTTTAACCGCTATTCCTGAAGATGAACGTCAAGACTTGATGCAAGCAATGGTAGATTTAAATCAAAGAGGACCTTCGAAGGGTTTTTGGTCGGATGTTGCTAGCGTATGGTCTTCTTATGGTGGTCAGTTTATAAAAGGAGCTTTAACGACCCTGTTTATCGCATCGGTATCAACTTTATTCGGATTTTTGCTAGGCTTGTTAGTGGCAATATTTCGATCGATTCCTGTTGCTAAGCACCGTCAACCTTTGTTGTACTATCTTCATAAATTAGGAGATTTTATCGTTGTAGCCTATATTGAAATTTTCCGTGGAACACCAATGATGGTTCAAGCAATGTTGATTTTTTATGGGTCCAAGCTATTTTTCAACTTAGATCTATCCTCGATTGTGGCAGCCTTGTTCATTGTGTCGATTAATACAGGAGCTTATCTAGCGGAAGTCATTCGTGGTGGCATCACTTCTGTTGATAAAGGACAAACGGAAGCAGCAAAAGCGATTGGTTTGAACCATACGCAAACAATGGTATCGGTCATTTTACCACAAGCGATTCGTTCGATCTTGCCCACTCTAGGGAATGAATTTGTGATTAATATTAAGGATACTTCTGTTTTAAACGTGATCGCGGTGACAGAACTCTTCTTTATTACACGTTCAGCGGCTGGATCCACCTATTTAACCTTCCAGACATTCTTTATTACGGCGTGCATCTATTTTGTCATGACTTTTGTTGCGACTCGATTATTAAATCTTTTTGAAACCCATCTAGAAGGAGCAGACCATTATAAGGTTTACACCTCGTCATCCTATCCAACAGTAAAGGAGGAATCGTCACATGCCTAGTTCAATTCTTCAAGTCCAGCATTTACAGAAAGCATTTGGCGATCATCAAGTGCTTAAAGATATTAATTTTGAAGTTAATTCCGGAGAAGTTATTTCGATTATTGGTTCATCGGGATCGGGTAAATCGACGTTGTTGCGTTGCTTAAATCTGTTAGAAGAACCTAGTGGCGGAAACATTCTTTTTCACGGCCAGTCCATTTTAAAGCGTCATGCTTCTCCAACGGCATTACGCGCCAAGGTAGGGATGGTCTTCCAATCGTTTAATTTATTTAAGAATATGAATGTTTTAGAGAATTGCTGCCTTGGCCAGCAAAAAATCCTTAAACGTTCAGAAAAAGAAGCTAAAGAGATTGCCTTAGCGAATTTAGATAGGGTGGGTATGGCTCCTTATCGGGATGCTCTTCCAAAACATTTGTCAGGTGGCCAGCAACAGCGGGTTGCCATTGCACGAGCTTTATCCATGGATCCTGAAGTGCTTTTATTTGATGAACCGACATCTGCTCTTGACCCTGAGATGGTAGGGGAGGTCTTGGACATTATGACCCAACTAGCCAAGGAAGGTTTAACCATGATTGTGGTTACCCATGAGATGACTTTTGCCAGAGACGTATCGAGTCGTGTGGTGTTCATGGATAAGGGTTATATTGTCGAAAGTGGCGTACCGGATCAAGTCATTAATCATCCAAAGCATCAACGGACCCAAGAATTTTTGGCCCGTTATTTAAACGAGCAACAATAAAATAATTAAGGATACAAAGAATAAAAACGATTAAACAGTTCTAATTTTTGTTTAATTGTTTTTATTCTTTTTGATTGTTTTAGGTGTTAGTAAAAATGTTTCTACTTATTTATAGGGAGAATCTATAAGCTAAATATGGCTTTCCATCGCGGTTTGCTAATAGGAAATCGCCTTGAAGACGTTTTATTAATGTAGTATAATTAATAGCTATAGGGGGTGAAGCAGTGGCTAATCTAGTGGATCAAGTGAATTCAATTGAATCAGCTTGTGCTGCCAAAGAGGCGGAATATCAAAACAAGCTGAAACAATTGAATCTCGAGTTTGAAGACAAGAAAAAAGCTCTAGAGGAAGATTTTGAAAAGGAATTGAAAGCGTTTAAGGAACATGTTCGCCAGGAACAGGAAGATAAGTTCAAAACAGTCAAGGACCAATTTCAATCAGACAGCCAGCAGAAGATTAAGCAGATGGAAGCAGATATACTTCAACGCCGGCAAGAGCTTGAGCAAAAAATTGCTAAGAAGGTGGTGGAAGAAATATGGCAATAGCCAAGATGGTCAAAATATCAGCTATTGTGGAGGAAAATAATCGTAATCGATTGATGAAAGAATTGCAATCGATTCAGAAGATAGAAGTTCGTCCGATTAATCCAAACCAAGTGGATGGTACTCGGCCAAGCACCAGTCAACGCTTAAATGAGCTGGATGATCAATTGCAAGATGTTCGCTCAGCCATGCGTTTTTTAGATAGTTATTTGAAAGCTAAGGGTTTTAAAGAAAAATATATGAAGCCTTTACCAACAATGACTTTAGAAGAGTTGGAACAGCAAGTATCTTTTGATGAGATTAAATCAGTGACTCAAAAAGTTTGGGCCAAAAAAGAGAAGCTTGAAAAGCTTGAAAGTGACTTACAAGTCATTAATAATGAAGCTGATTTCTTTAGTAAGTGGCAAAATCTTCACGCTATTCCAGCTTATCACCGAGCTCCAAAATATACCAAGTTATATATTGGGACACTGCCTCAGACGAATGACAATGAGTATATCAATGCTGTGCGTGAGAACAAAGATATAATCGTTGAAGAGGTTTACCAATCAAGAGATGAAATCGGTTTGGTAATTGCAACGAGTCTTGATAAAAGCTATGAAGTAAATCAGTTCTTAACACAGAATCGTTTCCAAGCCTTGGATTATCAATTTGCAGACTTACCTGCGAATTTATTAAAAGAGCGCCATCAACAAGCGGAGGATTTAAGAAAAGAAGCTCAAGCAGAGCGTTTATCATTAGCAGATTTCCAAGAGGAATATCGTGTGCTTGAGATGGCTGAAGAAATTCTTTATGCGCTTTATCAAAGGCAGGAAGCCACTGAAAGCTCAATGACCAGTGATCGTTTGTTTGCGATTGAAGGCTGGGTGGCCAAGGATGAAGCGCCTGCGATTATTAAGAATGTTGAAGAAGCTTTACCAGGCCAAATTTATATTAGTCAAAGTGATGTGGTGGAAGATGAAGTGGATGAGGTACCAACTAAATTAGAAAACCCATCATTGATTGCACCTTTTGAAAACATCACTAAAATGTATGGAACGCCTAAATATAATGGTTTTGATCCAACGAGCTCTTTAGCGCCGTATTACTGGATTTTCTTCGGAATGATGATGGCGGACCTTGGTTATGGCCTTTTATTATGGCTAGGTACACTGATTCCGTTGAAGTTCTTCACAATGGATCAAGGAATGAAGAAAAACATTAAATTCTTCCATATTTTAAGTTACTCAGTGATTGTATGGGGATTGTTGTATGGTTCTTTCTTTGGAGCCGCGCTACCCTTTAAGTTGTTATCACCGACTGAAGACGTGATTGCTGTTTTAGGTTTATCTTTTGGACTTGGATTTATTCAAATTCTTCATGGATTAGCCTTGCATACAGGGCTTAATTGGAAGAGCGATAAAGCCTCTGCGATCAAGGACGGTTTAGCCTGGATCGTTATGCTGTGCGGATTTATTATTGCGGCCTTAGGGCCAATGGTATTACACCAAGCTATTTTACAAAAGATTGGTCTATACATGGCAGGAGTCGCAGCCTTGGTGATATTAGGTATTGCGATTATAAATAGTAAGAATAAGGCAGCTGGATTTGCTGCGGGATTGTATGATCTCTATGGTGTGTCTGGTTACCTTGGTGATATTGTATCTTATAGTCGGTTAATGGCTTTAGGAATCTCTGGTGGGTCAATTGCCCTTGCCTTTAATATTTTGGTTGCTTATTTACCACCAGTTGCTCGTTTTACCGTTGGGGTTGTATTAATTATCGCCCTCCAATTGTTTAACTTTGGATTATCCTTGCTGAGTGCGTATGTTCACTCAGACCGGCTAATATTCGTTGAATTCTTTGGTAAATTCTACGAAGCAGGTGGTCGCGAATTTGCACCATTGAAATTTTTAGACAAACACGTAAATATTAAATAACTATTTAGGAGGAATCATTTATGGAATTCTTACAAGAACATGGTGGATATATTTTTGCAGTTTTAGGAATTGCAGTAGCAGTTGTATTTTCAGGTTTCGGATCTTCAAATGGGGTAGGTACAGCGGGTTCTGCTGCAGCTGCTTTAACAAAAGATCAACCAGAAAAATTCGTTCAATCATTGATTTTACAACTATTACCAGGTACACAAGGTTTGTATGGATTTGCGATTGGATTCTTGATTTTCTTACAGCTTGATCCAGGAATGACTTTAGAAAAAGGATTTGCACTTTTAATTGGAGCTCTTCCAGTAGGATTTGTTGGATGGATGTCCGGGATTTACCAAGGACGTGTTGCTGCTGCTGGGATGCAAATTTTAGCTAAACGCCCTGAAAAAGTTATTAATGCGATTATCTATGCCGTCATGGTAGAAACTTATGCCATCTTAGGCTTCGTATTCTCATTCTTACTAGTTCAAGGTTAAGGAGGATAAGCTTGTGGGAAAAATTGAAACTTTACAACAATCTATTTTAGACAAGGTTCAAGCCACAGGTGAAGCAAAAGTTCAAGCTCTTCAAAGTGAATTAGCTGATAAATTGGCTCAATTCAAAACACGTTTAAGTGATCAAGTCAACCAACAAAAAGATAGCTTTAATCGTAGTCAAGCTCGTCAATTTGAAATTCGTCAACAATCGTTAACAAATGAATTAAGAAATGACCAATTGACACATAAACAAGCTTTACTTAAAGAAATGATTCAAGGAGTTGCCCCATTGGTCAACCAACAGGATGAGGAAGAATTTGTCAAATTGATTCGCCATGTCCTAAAAGATATTAATGAATCACAAAGCTTTAAGTTAACCCTTGGTCAAAAATCGAGTGATAAACTAAGTCAAGAAAGTCGTGCTGCCTTACTTAAGGATTATCCAAATATGGAGATTACAGAAGCGAATGAAGCCGGCAAATCTGGTTTTATGCTTTCACAAGCAGGCATTAACTTAAATTATTTCTTTGAAGATGTGATTCAAGAACTAACACCTCAACTGTTAATTGAACTTGAAAAACTATTGCAAGCGTAAGGGGGGCTAGGAATGTCACAATTAGAGTATGCTGGTTTAAATACGACGCTACGTCTCTATGAAGCCCAACTCTTAAGCCAATCTGATTACGATACCTTGTTGCAGATGGATCAAATTGACAGTGTACTAGATTATCTCGCCAAAACGGCTTATGTAGTCAATGAACAAGCTCGCACTCAGCGTCAGTTTGAACCTACAATTCAACAGCGCCTAGAGTACGTATATCATGAGTTGGCTCAAGCATCACCGGATCCACGGGTTATTGAGATCTTCTCTCTTCGTTACACTTACCATAATCTTAAGGTTTTAATTAAACAGAATTATGTTGATCGAGATTTATCTGATCTTTTGATTCCGATTGGAAGTCATTCTTATGATCAGTTAAAGCAGATGGTTGAAACTAAAGGACAAGACGAAGATATAGATCCGATTATGCAAGCGGCGATTTATGATGCGATCACATCGGTAGAAGATACCGGAGATACTTATTCAATTGATGTGATTTTGGATACGGCATATCTCGATCATATTGCTTCAAATGCAAGAGAACTAAATGATCCAGCGGTCATTGAATTTACTAAAATGAAAATTGATTTCCAAAATCTAACAACGTTTGTTAGAGGATATAATCAAGGTCAATCAAACACCTTTATTTATACCGCCTTATCAGGTCAAGGAGGAGTCAGTCGGGATGATATTCTTGAAAACTGGCGAGAAAAAGATTTGAGTGGCTTGGTAGAGACTTTCCATCGAGCTGATTATTTGATTGATCTTGATCAAGTATGGGATCAATTGAATAATAGCGAAGTAGACTCGGCTTTTATTAATCGTGTTATCCAAGAACAGTTCGCAAAGAACTTACGACCTTATTCCTTTGAGGCTTTTGGACCGATGCCTGTCTTAACGTATCTTTATTTCTTAGAAAATGAAACAGATAATATTCGTTTATTATTAATCGGTAAAGAAAATAATCTAGATGCACAGCTAATAAAAGAAAGGATGAGACCAATTCATGGCATATAAGATCGCAGTGGTCGGTAACCGTGACGTGGTTCTGGCTTTCAAATTATTAGGATTCGAAGTCTTCCCAGCTAATAATGGTGAGGAAGCGCGTAAAACAATACATGATTTAGCCCAAGAAAAATTTGGCGTGATTTTGGTGACAGAAAATATTGCTCAGGAAATTCCTGATACAATTCGGTATTTCGATACGCAAGCCACTCCCGCTGTTATCTTAATCCCAACCCATAAGGGATCCTTGGGAATTGGTAAAGCTAAAGTGAACGAAAATGTCGAAAAAGCCATTGGGCAGAATATTCTATAACAAAGGAGGAATTATATGAGCACTGGAATAATTACTGAAATATCCGGACCTTTAGTAAAAGCTAAGGGAATGGCGGATGCATCGATTCGTGAGATTGTTTATGTTGGTAAGATGCACCTAACCGGTGAAATTCTAGAAATGCACAAAGATGTGGCGTCAATTCAAGTCTACGAAGAAACGTCTGGATTACAACCAGGAGAAGAAGTGATTTCAAGTGGGAATCCTTTATCCGTTGAATTAGGTCCTGGGCTATTAACAAAGATGTTTGACGGAATTCAACGTCCTCTACAAGAATTTATGGATGAAACTAAGAGTAACTTCTTGGTTAGGGGAGCAAGCGTTGATATTCTTGACAAACAAAAGAAATGGACGTTTAAACCTACTAAGGCTGTTGGTGATCATGTTATAGCTGGAGATATCATTGGTACGGTTGATGAAACAAAAATTATTGAACACCGGATCATGGTACCAGTGGGTGTTGAAGGGACAATCAAGTCCATTCAGTCTGGCGATTTTACAGTAGAAGAGACGATCTGTGTTTTAGATACGGATCAAGGTGAAAAAGAACTCAATATGATCCAAAAATGGCCAGTACGTGAAGGACGGCCCTATGCTTCAAAAACAACACCAAAAACCCCTTTAAAGACAGGTCAACGAGTAATTGATGCTTTCTTCCCATTAACAAAAGGGGGAGTGGCAGCAGTTCCTGGACCTTTCGGGGCAGGAAAAACTGTTGTTCAACACCAAATTGCTAAGTATGCTGACGTAGATGTTGTTGTTTATGTTGGTTGTGGTGAGCGTGGGAACGAAATGACGGACGTTATTAACGAGTTCCCTGAGTTGGTCGATCCAAAGACGGGCGAATCGATCATGGAGCGGACCATCTTAATTGCTAACACATCGAACATGCCGGTGGCTGCACGGGAAGCTTCAATCTATACTGGAATTACCATTGCTGAATATTTCCGGGATATGGGCTACTCTGTCGCAATCATGGCGGATTCAACCTCTCGTTGGGCAGAAGCCTTGCGTGAAATGTCAGGACGTATGGAAGAAATGCCTGGGGATGAAGGATATCCTGCTTACTTAGGATCACGTATTGCTGAATACTATGAACGAGCTGGTTTAGTGAAGACTTTAGGTTCCGATGGACGTGAAGGATCGGTATCTGCCATTGGTGCGGTATCACCTCCAGGAGGGGATACATCCGAACCTGTTACACAAAATACCTTGCGAATCGTTAAGGTCTTCTGGTCATTGGATTCTAAACTATCACAACAACGTCACTTCCCAGCGATTAACTGGTTAGATTCTTATTCACAATATTCAACGGATGTTCAAGCTTATAACGATGCCCACCTTGAAGAAGGATGGGGAAAATTGGTTCGTCATTTTATGGCCTTACTTCAAGAAGAAGCCAGCCTCCAAGAAATCGTTCGCTTAGTTGGTTTGGATTCCCTTTCTGAAAAAGATAAGTTGACCTTGGTGATTGCAGCGATGATTCGTGAAGACTTCTTACAACAAAATGCCTTCGATGACGTGGATACAACCACTTCCGAAGTGAAACAATTGAAATTATTGCACTTAATTTCTACCTTTGAGCAAGAAGCACGTCATGCAATGGAATTAGGAGCTTATTACCAAGAAATTATGGAAGGAACGAAAGATGTTCGTGAACAAATCGCACGGGCAAAATTCATTCCAGAATCAGAAATTTCTCGATTAGATGACTTGAAAGAAGCCATTAAATCAAGTCTTAAGCAAACACTAGAACGAGGTGGTGAAGCGAATGCTTAAAGAATACACAAATATTGGTGAACTTTCAGGACCTTTGATGATTGTTGATGGTGTTGAAGGCGTTGCTTATGATGAATTAGTTGAGATTGAACTTCATAATGGTGAAACCCGTTTAGGACAAGTACTTGAAGCACAAGATGGCAAGGCTGTTGTTCAAATCTACGGGGGAACTTCAAACATGAAGATCTCAAATATTAAGGCTCGCTTTAAAGGAAAACCGTTAGAGTTTGCCCTATCAGAAGATATCGTTGGACGGATCTTTGATGGGATGGGGAATATCATGGACGGCGGTCCTGAAATTATTCCTGAAAAATTTGCAGACATTAATGGACAAGCGATTAATCCGATGGCTCGGGACTATCCGGACGAATTTATTCAAACCGGAATTTCGACAATTGACCACTTGAACACGCTTGTTCGGGGTCAAAAATTACCAGTTTTCTCGGGTGCAGGTCTTCCTCATAAGGAATTAGCGGCTCAAATTGCTCGTCAAGCGACCGTATTGAATTCCGATGAACCATTCGCGGTTGTCTTTGCTGCAATGGGGATTACTTATGACGAGGCTGAATACTTCATGGATTCCTTCCGTGAAACAGGAGCAATCGATCGTTCGGTCATGTTAGTGAACTTGGCGAATGACCCAGCGATTGAACGTTTGGCTACGCCTAAGATTGCCTTAACGGTTGCTGAATACTTAGCCTTTGAAAAAGATATGCACGTTTTAGTTATCATGACAGATATGACTAACTACTGTGAAGCCTTACGGGAAGTATCAGCTGCTCGGCGGGAAGTACCAGGTCGTCGTGGATATCCAGGTTACTTATATACTAACCTATCTACACTTTATGAGCGTGCAGGTCGGTTAGTTGGCTGTAAGGGTTCCGTAACTCAAATTCCAATCTTAACCATGCCGGAAGATGATATTACTCACCCAATCCCTGACTTAACGGGTTATATTACTGAGGGTCAAATTATCTTGGATAATGCCTTATATAATCAAGGTATTGAGCCACCGATCAATGTATTACCATCTCTATCTCGGTTGAAGGATAAGGGAACTGGTGAAGGTAAGACGCGTGAAGACCACGCTCCAACCATGAACCAACTCTTTGCTGCGTATGCAAAAGGTAAAGAAGCCAAGGAATTAGCGATTGTATTAGGGGAATCTGCCCTATCAGATACGGATAAACTTTATGTGAAGTTTACCGATGAATTCGAAAAACGTTATGTTAACCAAGGTTTCGATACCAACCGAGATATCTTTGAATCATTAGACTTAGCTTGGGATCTGTTAAGAATCTTGCCTAAGTCCGAATTGAAGCGGATCAAGGACCCAATGATTGAAAAATATATGCCGGAAGGAGAGTAATGCGCTATGGCCAACGTATTAGGTGTAAAGCCAACCCGGATGGAGTTAGCCTCCCTAAAGTCAACCGAAGCGCTTGCGACCCGGGGGCATAAGCTACTCAAGGATAAGCAAGATGAATTGATGCGTAACTTCATCGACATGATTCGTCGCAATAATGAATTGCGTGATCAAGTAGAGGAAGAATTAACCCAATCCCTCAAATCGTTTATTCTCTCTAAAGCCTTAATGAATGAGAATTTTATGGAAGAGATCGCGGCGATCACTCAGAACCGCGTCGAATTAGATATTCGTATGGAAAATATTATGTCTGTCTATGTTCCTAAGATGGATTTTCATATTGGCGAAGAGGATAGTCAGGCCCGCTATGGTTATTTGAATTCCAATGCGGAGCTGGATGAAGCACTTGAGGTCTTGACCAAACTCTTACCTAAATTATTAGAACTGGTAGAAATTGAAAAAGCATGTCAACTTTTAGCCGATGAGATTGAAAAGACCCGTCGTCGGGTCAATGCCTTGGAGTATCGGATGATTCCAGATACGCAAGAGACTATTTCTTATATTTCTATGAAATTAGAAGAAAATGAACGGGCTACCATCTCACGGATGATGAAGTTGAAATAGTATATTCAATATAAAGAGGTTATCCGGAAGCAAATTGCTTCTAGCTAACCTCTTTTGCTGAATAGGACATTTATGTCATGTTAAAATAAGTCATTTTCTTATAGAATATTGAGTAGGGAAGAGTGATTAAGTATTGCTGTCGTTGCTGGCTTTGGTGGTAGACTTTTAAGTTATACCTTTTAGAGACTAGATATAATAAAATTTGTTCGATTTGTATAAAAGGGGTGCTCTATGAAATTTAATAAAGACTTTTATAAGTCAATTCGGTTTTGGTGTTGCCTAGCTTTAGTAGTAATGTACTTTCTTTTTGAAGACTATAAAAAACCGCTATGGTACAGCTTGCTTTATTTCTTATTTCAATTGATTTTATTATGGGATACAATCTTTATGAAAAGGAGGGAGTAAATTGAGACGCCAATTGCTTCTGTTGGTCATTAGTTTGATAGTTAGTTTTGGTTTTCTTCCAAGCAGAGTTACGGCTGAAACTCCGACGGATGCTGATATTCAAAGGGTTGGCGATAATTTTCGTTGAAAGACGGTTCCATCTTTTCTATATATACCATCTGATAAAAAGTGGCTAAATTTTTAGTTGATCAAATGATCCTAACGATTTGGATTCAAGAATATTTAGCCAATGAGTCAAATAAAATGAATTAAAGTGTGATACTGCTAATAGCTTGTTTTGCTGTTAGTAGTATTTTTTATATAGCGCAGATAAAAGATCTAATCAAATGTTTAATATTGATCATATAATATGACTATAACACTCTTAAAAAGAGCTTGATTTTTTGATAAAATACCGAAAAAATAGAATAAGGTGATGGGCTTGAAAGGTATAGAACGCAGCGATTGTTCGTTAGATTTTAGCTCAATTAGATTCTACCGTTATTGAAGTGGCTCACCATTATAAAAAGGATGTTTCAATGGAGCAGTTACCGATTTATTTGACATTGGAAGGACAACAATTAGTTAGTAATAAATAACTAGTGGCTAGTAAAAAACCGCTCGAAAGTCAGCACTAAAGCTGATTTTCGAGCGGTGTATTTATATTTTTAGTTTAAAGCTTCTGAAGGGACCTCTAGAGGTTCATCAGTGAGTAGGGTCTTTTCTCCGTGGGTTTTAATTGGATCGAATGTCAAACGAGCGATATTATAGGTATGGTCTCCGATCCGTTCAAGCGCTCCTAAGATATCCACAAAGAGCGATGTGGCAACGGTTGCTTCTTCGTGTTGTGAGGTTAATCGTCTAAAGTGAGAAGCGCGTAGTTCATATTCTATATGGTTTAAGTTGTTTTCGTCTTCTTTCATGACTTCAAAGATATGATGGTCACCATCCTTGAAGACAGCCACCCCTTCAGCATACATATGGATCAAGAGCTCGTAGATAGAAGTGAGTTCGGACATGGCTTCTTCCTGGAGGGACTCGCCTGCATCGTATATCATTTCAAAGTATTCCACGAGATTTTGTGAGAGGTCTCCGATCCGTTCGAAATTCTTCTGAACTTGTAGATTGACTGAATATTCGTCAGCTAATTCTTCAGAGAGGGATTGTTTGGCAATTTTTAGGAGATAACTTTCAATTTTAGTATCGAGCGAGTTAATCATATCTTCCAGTTGATTAACTTCATAAAAGTACTTTTTATCCTTGGTAATTAGATATTGTTTTGAGTTTTCTAGTGCTTTAAGCGAGATATCTGCAACTTGGAGAATGGCTGTTTTAGCTTGAACTAGAGCAACGGAAGGGAAGGTCTTAACCATTGCTTCGTCGAGTTGAATTTTACCAAATTCAAGATCCAGACTATCCTTACCAGGCATGATTTTTTTAAGCAATTGAACACATTTAGGAATAATTGGTAAGAAGATAATCATACCGACAAAGTTAAATAAGAAATGAGCCACGGCAACGGTCATCATGCTGTTTAGATGAAATGTATCTGCGAGATAGAGAATAAAGTGTTCGTAGGGACCGATGATCGCTAGGAATAGGATAGACACAGAAACGTTAAATAGAAAATGGAACAAGGAAGTGCGTCTTGCCGCTAAACTTCCACCAACAGCAGCAAGGGCAGCCGTAACGGTCGTTCCGATATTGGCTCCAAATACCAAGCCTAAGGCCGCAACTAAGCTGATGGATTGGGTGGCATAGAGGGTTTGAATAATTCCGACAATCGCAGAGGAAGATTGAATGACGCCGGTCACTGCTGCTCCAATTAATGCTGCGAGAATGGGTTGTTTACTCAAGCGAATAACAATATCTGAAAATCCAGGAATATATTGGAGTTCTTTTAAGGCATCTCCCATAATGTTAAGGCCAATAAATAGAAGCCCAAATCCAATAATAACTTCTCCTAGATAGATTGTTTTTTTCTTGGAGGACATAAGAGCGATGAATACACCTATTAAAAGAATGAAGTAAGCCAAATAGTCTAATTGGAAGCCAATCAAAATGGCAGTGACGGTTGTCCCAATGTTGGCTCCTAAAATGATGGCAATGGCTTGGTTGAGCCCCATTAATCCGGAACGAACCAGAGAGATGGCGATAACGGTGGCAGCTGAAGAGGACTGGATGAGACCGGTCATGATAATTCCTACTAATACAGCCATTAAGGGATTGGATGTATATTTTTCAATATAATCCCGAATTTTTGTTCCTGCAAATTTAGTAAGGCTATCCCCCATTAATTTAACACCAAAAAGAAATAAACCTAAGCCTCCCGCAATTAAATGCCAGTCAATTTGAGACCACGAACTTAACTCGTTCATTTTATACTTCCTCCAATAAATTTATATAATCGACACATCTTCCTTATTATATCAAAAAGTAAGCTAAAGGTAAGGGTTATGTTATAAGACTTTCGTTAGATAATCCTTGACTGCATTAAAAAAGCAAGCGAAATGCTTGCTTTGAGACGGATTATTTCCAATAATCGAGTTTACTTTCATCGATACCGATATGACTTCCTACAAAATGAGGGTCTAAACCGGCTTTAGCTTGTTTCTTATAGTCGTTAAGGGCCGCAATGGCTTGATTTCCTAAGAGTAGAATGGCAGGAATATTTACTAAGACCATTAAAGCCATTAAAAAGTCAGCGATATTCCATGCAAAGTCCATTTTTAAGCTGCTACCAAAGAAGATTAAAGCGATAGCAATTAGACGATATACTAACATGAAGGTTTTGGAAGGGGTCTTTTTATTGAGATAGGTTAAGCAACTATCGACATAGTAGAGGTTCCCTAATAAGGTAGTGAAGGCAAAGAGGGTCAAGGACAGGGTAATAAAGATATAACCGTAGTGCCCAAAGACAGTAGATAAGGATTCTTGGACATAGGCGGCTCCTGCTAACTCAGGGCTTGCTTCCACTCCGGATGCCATGGCCATAAAGGCGGTTGCTGAACAAATTACTAAAGTATCTAAGAAGACAGAGAACATTTGAACCAGACCTTGCTTAACTGGATGAGAAACATCTGCTGCTGCGGCGGCGTTGGGGGCAGATCCCATACCTGCTTCGTTGGAATAAAGACCTCGCTTAATCCCGTGGACCAAGGCGGAGCCAGCTAATCCTCCGAATATGGCTTGAAAATTAAAGGCATCAGTAAAAATATTCTTAAATACAACGGGCATAAAGTAAATATGGCGAATAATCATGAATAGGGCCATTGCCACGAATAGAACTCCCATCAAAGGTACTAGCGTAGAGGTGGCCTTGATAATTCGTTTTCCGCCTCCCAAGATGCAATAACCGGCCACGAGAGCTAGACAGGCTCCGATAATCCAAGAGGTTTGCCCTTCAACAAAGAAGTCATAGACTCGGAATGAGTCAGTCATATTAAAGGATGCGAGCATATTAAAACCTACGGCATAGGTCAAAATTAAAAATATAGCAAAAAGAACTCCAAAAAAGCGCGAACCTAAGGCAATTTCAATATAATAACTAGGGCCTCCGTAGCTACTACCATCTTCTCCCTTACGCTTGTAAATTTGTGCCAGGGTTGATTCGATAAAGGCTGAAGAGCCTCCAATTAAAGCAATGAGCCACATCCAAAAGACGGCTCCGTAGCCTCCTAGGCAGATAGCTTGAGCGACACCCACAATATTTCCGGTTCCTACACGGGATGCAGTTGAGATCATTAAGGCTTGGAAGGAAGACACTTCACCATCATGGGGTTTTTCTTTGAGAACTCTCAGAGATTCTCGAAAAAGTGAAATTTGTAAAAAGCCAGTTCTCACCGTGAAATAAAGGCCTGCACCGATTAGAATAATAATTAAAATCGGATAGTATAAATAACTGTTGATTTGTAATAAAAGTTCCATTTGCCACCTCAGTCTAATAAAAGTTGCCCAATTTTGGGTTGGTGTTATTCTAACACAATTTATAATTTTGTAAAAGAGAAAATTTACAAACGGATTATCAAGATTAACTTGATTTGAATTGGTTTTTGAGTAAGATAATAAAAATAGTTTATACCATCTTTGAAACTTTCAGAAAAAGAGCCTTGCCTAAATCGGTTGAGTATATTAGAATTAGCTTAACGATTTATGAGAAACCTCGTCGGGTCTTCTTAATATAAAGACAGTTATTGGAGGGGTTGTAAATGTTACAAGTGACAGATTTACAGGTATCTTATGGTATGATCAAGGCGATTAAAGAGGTATCCTTTGAAGTGAAAGAAGGAAGTATTGTAACCTTGATTGGGGCGAATGGAGCGGGTAAATCAACGATTTTAAGAAGCTTATCGGGTTTGATTAAAGCTCAAGCAGGGCAAATAACGTATCTGGGGCAAGATTTAATGAAAAAATCGGCTCAGGAGATTGTTAAAGCAGGTTTGGTCCAAGTTCCCGAAGGTCGGAGAATTTTTCCTGGTTTATCTGTTGCAGAAAATTTAGAGATGGGGGCCTTCTTACGCAAGGATAGATCAGCGATTCAGGCTGATCTAGAAGCAGTCTATCAACGCTTTCCAATTTTAAAAGAACGGAACAAACAAGATGCAGCCACTTTATCAGGGGGCGAGCAACAGATGTTAGCGATGGGACGGGCTTTAATGACCAAGCCGAAGTTATTACTATTAGATGAGCCGTCGATGGGTTTGGCGCCTATTTTTATTAATGAGATTTTTAATATTATTCAAGATATCAATGATCAGGGCACAACGATTCTCTTAGTTGAGCAAAATGCGTATAAGGCACTAGAGATTGCGGATCAGGCTTATGTTCTCGAATCAGGTCAGATTGTCTTGAGTGGAAGTGGTCAGGAGCTTTTGGCATCCGATGCGGTTCAAAAGGCCTATCTCGGAGGATAATATACAAGTAAATAATGAAAGGCCGACCCCGGAGAATCGATGGGACATTGATTCTCCGGGGTCGGTTTCGTATTTTAGTGTTAGCAAGGGTTTAAGTCTTATGAAAAGACGGGATTTGAAGCGAGTTATGAAAGCCAGTCTGGTTTTATCTGAGTGAATAGATAATCTTCAAGCACTGGTGCTAGGTGATTTTCTCGAAGACGTTCTGGTGGTAATATTCCTGGGCTTGCAATGACTTTGTATATTTGATCTTTCCTTAAGTCATCAAGGCTAGGGGATAGGCAGCTATGAGGGTGTTTTTTTTGATAGGCGTAGTAGCATTCAATCAGACGCTCACCTTCAATCAAGTAACTACTTACAGGAAAGGGCGGTATTAACTTTTGTTGGATACTAGCTAAGCTGAGGTCTTCGCCTAGGTCGAGGAAGCATCGGTCGGCGTCGTAAGTTTCTCTTAAATATTGAGCGAAAGCCTCAAGGTTAATGGTTGTTTTTAGCCAGTCCTGATAATCGGTGAGGATGTCTTCTAGATACTCACGCTGACAGTGATTGGGTATGGCTTCATTGCTTAAGAGCACCTGATTCTTTTGGACTTGTCCATGATTGAATTCTTGAAGACCAATATAGCGACCGTGACTACCGGGTTGCACCATAGCAACACCATTAGGATGGCAGGCGGCATTGACAAAATGTTGGTGACCACAAATTAAACTATCAATTTGTGGGAAGCGATTCATTAGGTCATAGGCTTGGTCTTCAATGCTGGGATAGTGTAGCCATTTACCATTGACAGGATCTTGAAGAATTCCCCCATGATAAGCGACACATAAAAGGTCAGCCGATATCCCCTGGCTCTCGATGTCGTGAAGAACTTGATCAAGCGTTTGAATGGGGTCTTTAACCAAGCTTTGACAAACAAAGGACTCCTTTGTAAGTTGGCTAAAAGCGCCCGTCAAAAGCCCGATCACGAGAATTTTTTGGCCATTAGCTAAAGAATGAATATGGTAGGCTGGGAATATGCGCTGATTACCAGTGTCATAAAGGTTTGCACAGATATAAGGGGCCTTGAGTACTTTTACTTGTGATCGTAGCCAATCAAGGCCATAGTCTAAATCGTGATTACCTGGGATCATTACGTCATAACCCAAGTCATTGGCTAAACGAGTCAAAGGGCTTATCTCTTTTTTTAGATAACAATATAAGGAAAAGAGGTTTCCAATGAGAAAGTCACCATTATCGATTAAAAGATCAGGTTTGAGTGATGTAAAGTCAAGGGTCATTCCTAATGGGCTAGCGTGCATATCAGTGGTTGAAAGGATACGTATGGACATAAAGGTCTCCTATCTTAAGGCTTTTCGCAGCCGTGTGGAAATAAAGTCAATAATGATAACCACAATAATGATCGCTAACAGAATGATACTAACTCGATTCCAGTTGCGTTGCTGGAGGGCGAAGATCACAGGAGCACCGATGCCTCCAGCCCCAACTAAGCCCAAGGTTGTTGCACTACGAACATTGATTTCAAAGTGATTAATCACATGACTCACTGCTAGTGAAACAACTTGTGGAATCCGTGCGTACTGGAAGCTTTGTAGAGAGGAAGCCCCTGACGCTTGCATCGCTTCAACTGGGATAGGATCTGATCGGTCGAGCTCCTCACTGACTAGTTTTCCTAGCATCCCAATGAGTTGTACGCCTAGAGCTAAAGCTCCTGCGAAGGCACCAGGACCAACGATTCGAACAAATAGGATGGCATAGATTAAGGCAGGGATTGATCGCATTAAATTTAATAAGCCACGTCCAAAGGCTGGGATAAAACGCCAACTTCCCCATACCACATTCGATGCTAATAAGACAAAGGGCAGGGATAGGACGCTTCCTAACAGGGTTCCGTAGAAGGCGATCGCTAAAGTTTCGAGCATTAGGTGAGCAAGATCTTCGCTCGATTGATCATAGACATAGGACCAGTCTGGTTTTAGGAGACCGGCAAACATATGCCTAATATCACGTGAGCGAAGAGCGGCTAAATTGCTGTAATCAAGACTAATAAAGGAATAGAGGATGACCAGTACCAAGAGCCAGCTAAGAATCTGATTGATACGCTTAGCAGGGAAGGTTTTTAGGGAAGCCATTAGATCACTTCCTTTCGGATATATTGGCTAATAGCGTTGGTGATAAAGACCATCAACAAGATCATCAGAATAATTAAGCTAACTCGTCCGAATTGGAAGAAGCTTAGCGCAGAATTTAGCAGTACACCGATCCCTCCTGCACCAACATAACCTAAGACGGCAGATGCTCGGATGTTTACTTCGAATGCATAAAGCGCATAGGCGAAGATAGCTTCTTTAACTTGAGGCCAAATTGCATTTTGAGCAATTTGAAACCGAGTAGCGCCGATGGATTCGTCCGCTTCAATGGGGCCTTCATCGACCGTTTCAATGGCAGCAAAGATTAACTGTGAGACCATACCAAAGGTAAATACAGCAATTGTCAACACACCAGTTAATTCACCAATTCCGACAATCGCCACAAAAATGGCAGCTAAGAGAAGATTTGGGATGGTTCGGACTAAACTGAAAAAACCACGAAATAGCCCGGTAATAAAGGAATTGCGAGTGACAATATGAGTTCCTAAAAAGGCAGCAGGTATGGCAAATAGGACACCGACGCAAGTGCCAGCGATAGACATCAGGATCGTTTGAATCATTGGTTGGATGAGTTCAGGGAGATAGGACCATTCTGGATTAAAAAATCCACTTAAAAAGAGTAGGGCTTGGGAACGATTGTTGACTAGATCATCCCAATGAACATCAATCAATTGACCGGACCCCCAAAATAGAGCAAGGATCACTAATCCAATAAGTAATTTTTTTATGAGTTGATCGTGAATGGTTGCTTTTAATGGCATAGGATCACCCGTTTCTATAAGATAAGCGTGTCTAAGTCCTCATCAGGGATTTCCTGAGAGGAATCTTGGATTTGACGAGCTTCTTCTTGGAGGATTTCAGTACCGTAGATTTCACTGAGTTTGGCATCCGTTGCTTGACTAGCGGGGCCATCAAAGACGATCTCTCCATCACGCATACCGATGATTCGACTGGCATATTTACGTGCTAGAGGTATGGAGTGGATATTGATAATGATGGTTCGGTTAAGTTCTCGATTTAAGCGACTGAAATCGTTCATGACTGTTTCAGCTGTAACAGGATCTAAGGCTGAAACAGGCTCATCGGCTAGGATAATTTCTGCTTCTTGGACAATCGTTCTAGCAATGGATACACGTTGTTGTTGACCACCACTTAGGGCATCCGATCGAACTTTTAATTTATCAGCTAAGCCCACTTTTTCGAGGGCAGTTTGAACTCGCTGATAGTCTTCTTGACTGAATAAGCCAAATAGACTTTGAAAGTTATTATAGTAGCCTAGTCGACCTGATAAAACATTCTTTTGAACGGTATTGCGCTTAACCAAATTAAACTGTTGGAAGATCATGCCGATATGCCGTCGCATTTGCCGTAGTTGTCTACTGTTGGCCTTGGTTAATGATTGACCATTGATTAATATTTCGCCTTGGCTAATATCATTGAGCCGGTTGAGGCTTCGAAGTAGCGTACTTTTGCCAGCGCCACTTAAGCCAATGATACAAACAAATTCACCTTGTTGGATGGTTAAGTTAATGTCCTTAAGACCAACCACGCCATTATCAAAGATTTTAGTGACATTTTTTATTTCAATCACAACGATTAAACTCCTTTATATTTAGATAAGAGGCGACATGCATTAAGATGTCGCCTCTAGGATACTGGTTAAATAATTGGTTATTGAGCAGCGATTTGTGTGTATTTTTCGACCGTATCATAAACGGACTCATCTGCTTCAGTATAGCCAACGTGCCCCCATAGGGACATAATTTCTTTTCCTTCGTCACTATCAGCCATTGATTTGAAGGCTTCGATGATTTGTTTTCTTAAGTCCTCATCCATGCTTGGTTGAACCGCAATGGCATCATTGGGGATATCACCTTCACTAAGGTAGATTACTCTTAAGTCTTTCATTAAGTCATTATCTGGGAAGGCTTGACCAAAGACTACACGGGTTCCTTGGAATGAAAACATGGCATCTTGTTGACCATTGAGAATGGACGTGATCATACTTGGAATATCATTAACGGTGGTTAAAGTTAGATCTTTGATACTCATGCCTTTTTCTTTCATTTCTGCGATAGGATAAATATAACCAGAAGCAGAGGTTGGGCTCAGAGTGGCAATTTTCTTACCTTTAAGGTCCTCTAAGTTTTGAATCGGGCTATCAGCTTTGACTAATACTTCGGCTTTAAAAGATCCACTTGTTTCACCTTCAATAGGAAGACCTGTTTCAGGGTCATAGGCGCCTAGTTTGGAGGTTAAGATAGCTTGAGCCGCGTTGAGACTACGTGCTTGAACATAGGCAGCAGGAGGCATAATTCCTAGATCCACTTGGCCAGAAGCCATCGCTTGAACAATGGTTGAGTAGTCAGTGGCTAAGGTTACTTTAACTGGTCGACCAAGTTTTTCTGAAAGGTATTTGCTGAAAGGTTCGGCCCGAGCTTCCATTGATCCATCGTTATTGGTTGGGACAAATTGAACTTGCAGTGGTTTTTCTTCGGCCTGAATAAATGTTTGAGGCAGAATGAGGCCTAAAAGGCTGGTAACGACCATGAGGCTAGTGATAGTGTTTTTTAAGATTTTTTTCATAACTATGCTCCTTATCTAGGGTATTTATTAACTTTATACTACCATATTTGTTCATGCTTTAGGTTAAGTTTTTGTTAATTTAGCTAAGAATTTATTATTTTTTTTAATCGTTGATTTTAAAAAGGCAAACTAAAAACCTGCAACTCATCGGCTGCAGGTTTTATTGAGTTGGGTAGGACTAATTAGGCGTTCTCAACGTTATGATAAACATTTTGAACATCTTCATCATCTTCTAGGGCGTCGATTAGCTTTTCAAACTTGATTAAATCAGTCTCGTTAAGCTCGACTTCATTTTGAGCAAGCATTTGGATTTCTGCAAGATCAAAATCTTTGATTCCTAAGGATTCAAGGGTAGACCGAATCAAGGCATAATCTTCTGGTTGGCCGTAGACAATCAAACTATCCTCTTCGCTCACCACATCCTTTACATCGATATCCGCTTCTAGCAGGGCCAGTGTGATGGCTTCCTCATCTTGACCGGAGAAGGCAAAGACGGCTGTGGAGTCAAACATATATGATACAGAACCTGCAACCCCCATGTTTCCGCCGTTTTTTGAAAAGGCGGTCCGTACGTTGGCAGCAGTTCGGTTAACATTGTTGGTTAAGGCATCCACAATAATCATAGATCCATTAGGACCAAACCCTTCGTAACGAAGTTCTTGGAAGGTTTCATCATCAGATCCTTTGGCTTTTTCAATGGCCTTGTTAATGACATGATTAGGAACATTATAAGTTTTAGCTCGGTCTACGACAAACTTTAATTTTTGGTTGGTTTCTGGGTTGGGATCTCCTGATTTTGCAGCAGCATAGATCTCAATTCCAAATTTTGCGTAGATACGCGAGGTCTGTTGGTCAGTTTTGGCTTTCTTTTCGCGAATATTCATCCATTTACGACCCATTATTTCACTTCACTTTCATTTTTCAATCTGAGTTTATTATAACAAATAAGTTTAGAGGGAGAAAATAAATTTTTCTCCCTCTTTTAGAGTTTTGGATTAATCTTGAGGGTACATTTGTTTGATGCGTTCTTGTACGTCATCATTATTGACAAATTCTTCATAGGTGGTATTAATACGGTCATAGGCACCAGTTGGGGTAATTTCAATGACGCGATTAACAGTGGTGTTTAGAACTTCGTAGTCGTGTGAGGCGATTAAGATGGCGCCCTTGAATTTAATGAGGCCGTCATTTAAGGCGGTAATGGATTCTAAGTCCAAGTGATTGGTTGGTTGGTCAAGAACCAGAACATTCGCCTTTGATAACATCATTTTTGATAGTAGACAACGAACTTTTTCACCTCCAGAGAGGACTTTTACGGATTTTAAGACATCTTCACCAGAAAAGAGCATCCGTCCTAAGAAGGAGCGTAAGAAGGTATTATCGCTTTCCTCTTTGCTAGCATATTGTCTTAGCCAGTCAACGATTGTAAGATCATTACCATCAAATTCATCCGATGAATTACGAGGAAGATAGGTCTGGCTAGTGGTAACTCCCCATTCGAAACTTCCTGAATCTGCTTGACTTTTACCCATTAGAATATCAAATAAAGCGGAGATGGCATTATCATTTTTTGAAACAAAGGCGACTTTATCATCACGATTCAGGGTGAATGAGACATTTTCAAAGAGAATTTCATCATCACCTTTTTTACTTAAGCCCTCTACTCGTAATAAGTCATTACCAATTTCACGCTCTGGAGAGAAGCCCACAAAAGGGTAACGACGGCTAGAAGGTTGGATATCATCTAGGGTGATCTTCTCTAAGAGTTTTTTACGGGATGTGGCCTGTTTTGATTTAGAGGCATTAGCTGAGAATCGGGCGATAAAGGTCTGTAGTTCTTTGATTTGTTCTTCTTTTTTAGCATTTTGATCCGCTTGGAGTTTAGCCGCTAGTTGACTGGATTTGAGCCAGAAGTCGTAGTTTCCGACATAGAGCTTGATTTTACCAAAGTCGACATCGGCCATATGGGTGCAGACTGTGTTTAAGAAGTGACGGTCGTGAGATACAACGATCACGGTATTTGGGAAATCCATAATAAAATCAATAAGCCAGTCAATTGCCTTGGCATCTAGACCGTTTGTTGGTTCGTCTAAGAGTAAATTATCTGGCTTACCAAAAAGTGCTTGAGCTAGTAGGACCTTAATCTTATCCGCTTCAATTAAATCACTCATAAGGCTATAGTGCATTTCAGTAGGGATACCTAGTCCTTGCAACATGTTTGCTGCTTGCGCTTCTGCTTCCCATCCACCCATTTCTGCAAAGTGAGCTTCAAGTTCACCAGCGCGAACACCATCTTCTTCAGAAAAATCTTCTTTGAGGTAGATCGCATCTTTTTCTTTTTTGATGTCATACAGTTCCTTATAACCCATCATGACGGTTTCAATCACTTGATGGTCTTCAAAACCATAGTGGTTTTGATTTAAGACAGCGAGCCTTTCTTGGGGGTCCATAGAGACGTTGCCGGTGGTCGGGGTGATTTCCCCCGATAGAATCTTTAGAAATGTAGACTTTCCGGCGCCATTAGCCCCAATGACTCCATAGCAGTTGCCGGGTGAAAATGTGATATTTACATCATCGAATAATTTTCTATCAGAAAATTGTAAACTGACATTTGATACATTAATCATGAGAATCCTCCTTAAATGTCCCATTTAGGGCATACAGATATATTCTATCATGGGCTAGCAAAAAAAGCACCTTGAAAATGGCTTACTTGAACGGATACCAGGCTTTTAAGATCTGCCAAAGATTTCCAAGTAAGCGAGAGTTTCTTTTAGTGCGGCTTACTAAACGAGTCTTGCCTTGGTCTTGTTGGGAATGAAGCTTTTTCTGGCGGTCGACGGCATCTTGAATCAGGATTTCTTGTGAATTAACGGCCGGCTCATTGTTGGGGCGAGTCAAATGATACTTTCCTGCAGAGTCGAGAATGAAAGCATGTTGGTTATCCGATAGTTGTAAGTTAAGGAAGTTGAGGATTTTGTCTTCGATCTTATTATCCAGTATGGGAAATTCGATTTCAACCCGTTTAACCATGTTTCTGGTCATCATATCCGCGGAAGATAAGAAGAGACGCTGTTGACCGTTGCGGTGGAAGTAATAAATTCGTGAATGCTCGAGTAAGCGACCAACAATTGATCGGACGTGAATGGTTTCAGAGATGCCCTTGATACCGGGGCGAAGGCAGCAGATGCCGCGCACGATGAGATCAATTTTGACACCAGCTTGACTGGCTTGATATAACTTCTGAATCAAGGATTTATCAGTGAGTGAATTCATCTTAGCAATGATGTGACCATTACCAAATTCTTCTTGATAGCTTATTTCTTCGTCAATCGCATCCATTAGGGAATCACGAATTTCAAAAGGTGAGACATGTAGATAGCGATATTCGGGTCTTTGACAATAACCGGATAAATAGTTAAAAAATTCAATCGCATCTTGACAAAGTCCAGGATGGGTCGTAATAAGCCCCATATCGGTGTAGAGTTTTGCTGTTTTATCGTTATAGTTGCCTGTTCCTAAATGAAGATAGGGTTGAATATGATCGCCTTCTTTTCGGATGACGAGACAGATTTTTGAGTGGGTTTTTAGTTCGGACACCCCATATAAGACATGACACCCGGCCTCTTCGAGTTCTTTAGCCCAGTAGACGTTATTTTCCTCGTCGAAGCGGGCCTTCAATTCAACAAGAACGGTAACTTCTTTTCCATTTTGTGCAGCCAATTTTAAGGCTTGAATGATGGGAGAGTGCTTGGAAACACGATAAAGCGTTTGTTTGATGCTGATCGTTTGTGGGTCAGTCGCAGCATGGCTAACTAGCTCGATAATCGGTTTAAAGTCATCGTAGGGATGGTGAAAATAAAGGTCTGATTGACGGGCAGCATCAAAAAGCTTTTCTCCTAGAAGCTTAGGGTTAAGATAGGGCTGATAGGGTTTAAATAAAAACTGAGGATTTGTTTGACCAATCAGTTGACGTAGGCTAAATAAATAGGTCAAGTCTAGGGGGCCTTCAATTTGGTCAATTAGACGCGAATCAAGCTCAAAATGCGTGGTGAAGAAACTATCTGGTAAGCTTGGAGAGCCGTTAAAATAGCGCTGATCGATTTCGATACGGACGGCCATGCCATTTTTTCGTTTTTGAACATAGTCTTCGATGACGGCTAATAGATCGTCAGCCTCCTCTTCAGCTAGGTCAAAGTCGGCATTGCGAGTAATTCTGAAAGGAAAGGCTTGATTTATCTGATAGCCTTTGAAGAGCGAATCTAAGAAATAAATAATAATATCCTCAATTAAGATAAGGGTATTGGTCTCCCCCTCTAGTAAATAATAGCGATCCAACAGTTGAGGGATAGGGAGGATGGCTTGTTTTCTTTGCTTACCTTCTTTCAACTCAATATAGATGTTGATGGCCTTATTGATCAGATGAGGGAAAGGACGGTAGGCATCGATAGCTAAAGGGGATAGGGTTGGTAGAATGAGTTGGTCAAAGTATGCTTGGACTTGATCGACTTCTTGATCAGTGAGGTCTTTCATTTGTTTGATTTGATAGCCGGTTTGCGGAAGCTCTTGAATGAGCTCATGATAACGTTGGTATTGAAGTTGTAAATTCTTCTGGTTCTGTGCAGTGATATGGTCTAATAATTCATCGGGTGTTTGATAGGTCTTATTTTCAGAAATAGCGACGTCAGCTAAGAGTTGGTCATAGACCCCCGCCACACGAACCATATAGAATTCATCCAAGTTGGAGGAAGCAATCGCAATAAAATTAAGTTGTTCTAGAAAAGGATTGAGATGATCGTAGGCATTGAGGATACAGCGTTGATTAAAATCGAGCCAGCTTAATTCACGATTAAAATATAGCGAGGGATCATTAAAGTCAGGATCAGGTATCGAAGGGGTTGAATTGTTAGACGGAATTAATGGTTTCAAGGACATGAGTGAATTCCTCCTTATTCTAGGAAAGTGATTCTAAAGGAACAAAGTCTAGACATAAGTTTGCACCATCTAAGGCACGTTTTAGATGCTTGGCGTGTTTTTGGGCACGGTATTGTTCGGCGACAACGGGGCCATTGCAATAGAGGCTGAGTTGATAGGATGATTTTGATTTTGTGAGTTTAAGGGTTTGAATTGGGTGGGTCTGCGAATCGTCAAGTGCTTGGGAAAATTTAAGCAGGCCTCCGAGTTTGATGAGTTGGGCTAATTCCATATCGTCAAACCAACCTGTGAAAGCTTGGATATATTGCTTAAGTAGAGACTTGTTACGAAAAGAGGCCAGAATCGCTAAACGAACCCGTTCTTTGTGGTTGAATCCAGCTAGATTCATGTTGGATAGTAAATAAAAGGTATGCTGTGAATCGGCTTCTTGATCAATAAATTGCCCACATTGGAATAAATAAGCGGCGAGTTCGATTTCCAATTGTTGATTGTATTGATAATTAAAGAGACCTAGTTCACAGAGTTGACGGTAGAGATCCATCGCCAATTTGGCTCGAGTACTAGCGTTGATTGTATTTACCTTGAATTCACGACAAGCTCGACTGACAGAGCGAGACTTGACTAAGTCGGGATCAAAGGGACGATTGTAATGCTGGTTGAGATAGTGCATGATTACCCCTTCACGTAATCCTTGTTTCGAGATGAGGAAGGTGGGGGCTTTGGTCAGGGCAAACAATTCTAGAAAGGCCAGATTGGCGGGAATAATAATATCCCGACGGTCAGAACTCAGTCCATCTAGATCATCAAGTTCCTTGAGTGACTTGCTTTGAAAGAGGTCTAAGGTTTTCTCTAGCATTTTATGGCTGAGGTGATAACCATGAATACCGGCAATCGGATAATCGGTGAGCCGTTGATAAACTTGGGCGATGTTCCGAGCGGATCCGCCAATACCTACAAGGGGCACTTGACATTTTTTAAGCCAGTCTAAGCTTTTAAATTGTTCTTTGATGAATTTGCGGGTGTTCTCAATGGCTTGGGGGTCATTATGGGGGACGTCTTTGAAGAAACGTTCCTTGAGTGTTACCACTCCAAAAGGGAAAGAGTGGTAGTGGATGAGTGAGTTGTTATGGCTGAGAGTCAGTTCACACGAACCACCTCCAATATCAATGGTGACCATGTCTTCCAAGGATAAGGAGTGGTTAACCGCATACTGGCCGTAACTGGCTTCCTCCTTTTCGGATAAAATGCGTAGTGTTGATCCAGTTGCTGTTTTAACCGCTTGGCGAATTTCGTCCTGGTTTTGAGATTGACGGATTGCAGCCGTTGCAAGAATGATTTCTTCATTTACTTGGTGGGCTTGGCAGGTTCGATGAAAGGCAGTCAGTGTATCGACTAGGACTTTGATCCCTTGAGGACTGAGAGTGACTTCGCCTGATTTTGTTTGATCGAGATACTGAGAAAGCCTGGCAGGGGTTTTTAAGTTCAATAATTCGTCCATATCACAGTAAGCATTAATGCCATAGATGACTAAACGAATGGTATTCGATCCGATATCGATAAGGGCAATTTTATGGTCGTGCATAGGTAACTCCTTTTAGGCGAGATCTTTGATCATAGCAATAAGGGCAGGGACAACATCTTGACTCTTGGAAACCATTTGTCCCTTAAGTTTAATAAGGCCAACGGTATAGAGATTGACGTAAGGAAATTGTGACTCTCCTATTTGGGAAAGGGCGGCTAATTTTTCTGGATTATTAGCTCCTTGTTGACGCGTATCGGTATAAAGCCCAATCATGGGAATCCCTGCTTGATAAGCCACTCCTACTTCTGAAGCCACCCCTGGATCGATGACTTGACCGTCTAAGACCGCTAATAAAATATCTGATTCTAAGAGGGCCTTGGTATCAGCTTGAGCAATCATTTTTGAGTCGGCGTAGCAAGTTTTGTCATTAATATCAGCCTGTTCTTGTGGAAGATAGATATCAAGTTCAGGAATTTCTTGACGCAAGTGATCAGCAAGCTGTTGATTAAAAGCAACTTCCATTTCAGTGAAGAGGGGACTAGCAAAATAAAGTTTAGTCATGAGTTAGAGCTCCTTTATGATGGTTTACATCTATTATTATAACGGACGCAACGAAAAAAATGTTTGTTTGAGGGCTAAAAAACGGATAAAAGTTTTTAAAATTTTAACTTTAAAGAGGCTGTGACACAAGTCTCAAAAATATCCCAGAAATTTTATTCTTATTGGATAAAATTTCTGGGTTCTTTTTTGATCCTTTCTAGGATTGAAATGGAAATAGAAGCGGGAGGGCCTCTATTTTTTTATTGATTAACTTAATTATGACATAAAAACCGGTTGAATCGTTGATATTACAACGGTTCAGCCGGATTTTTGGTGACTTATGTCACAGCCTCATTTGGGGGTTAGATTAGTACTCTCAACACAACGAGAGTTACAATTCGGGGCTAGTTTGGTACTCTCAGGGCACTGAGAGTTACAATTTGGAGCTAATTTAGTACTCT
>NZ_KV802403.1:102645-129120 GCF_001810675.1 Facklamia sp. HMSC062C11
GTTCGGGCCCAATTTTATACTCTCAGGACACCAAGAGTTACAATTTGACGCAATTTTAATACTCTCAGGGCACCGAGAGTTACAATTTGGGGCTAATTTAGTACTCTCAGCACAACGAGAGTTACATTTCAGGGCCATTTTGATACTCTCAGGGCACCCAGAGTTACAATTTGGAGCTAATTTAGTACTCTCAGAGCTCTGAGAGTTACAGTTCGGGCCCAATTTTATACTCTCAGGACACCGAGAGTTACATTTCGAGACCAATTTAGTACTCTCAGCACAACGAGTCTTTTATAATTGACTGTTAGTTTGTTCGTTTTAATTGAGCGGTTTTCTTTAATCGATGCTTACTTTTTTTAATCGAAGCGCATTTAATAAGACAGAGACAGAACTGAAGCTCATGGCTAGAGCAGCGATCATTGGGTTTAAGAGCGGGCCACCCATGAGGTAGAATACTCCCATGGCAAAGGGGATACCGATGACGTTATAGATAAAGGCCCAAAAAAGATTCTGTTTGATGGTGGTTAGGGTCGCTTGACTTAAGCGAATAGCTTGATGAACAGCTTGAAGTTGAGGACTCATCAAAACGATATCTGCTGATTCTACGGCAACATCAGTTCCGGTCCCAATAGCCATACCCACATCCGCTTGAGCCAGGGCGGGAGCGTCATTAATTCCATCGCCAACCATGATGACTTTTAAGCCTTGCTCTTGTAGATCTTTAACGACTTGTGCCTTATCTTGCGGGAGCACTTGGGAAATCACGCGGTCGAGGTTTAGATTTTTGGCAATATAATGAGCAGTTGAAGCTTGGTCTCCTGTTACCATGTAGGTTTGCAAACCATCTTGTTTTAAAGCTTGGATGGCTGATTGGCTATCCTCTTTAAGCGGGTCGCTGATTGCGATAAGAGCTTCTACTTGTTGATTGATTGCCAGGTAGACAAGGGTTTTACCGGCTTGGCTGAGTCGTTCTGCTTGATCAAGGAAGTCCTGACTGAGTGGGGCTAGATCTTCTTGGTCTAAGAGCTTCCGATTACCGATTAGTAGGTTTTGTTGGTCTACTTGAGCTTTGATGCCGTGACCAGGGACAGCTTGGAATTCTTCGGTCTCTAATAGATCAATTTTGGCCTCTTTGGCGGCTTGCTGGATTGCTTGAGCAAGGGGGTGCTCCGAACTAGCTTCGGCCGAAGCTAGTAGTTGTAAGAGTTTCTTTTTTTGCTTTGGATCGCGGCAGATAAAGTCTGTCACTTGGGGTTTACCTTGGGTTAGGGTACCAGTCTTGTCAAAGAGAACAACAGAAGCTTGTTGGGTTTCTTCAAGAGCTGCACCTGACTTGATGAGAATTCCTTGTTCAGCCCCTTTGCCAGTGCCTACCATGATTGCTGTCGGGGTGGATAGTCCTAGCGCACAAGGACAGGCAATAATTAGAACGGCGATCATGATTTGTAAGGTAAAACTTAGCGGCTCACCCATTATAAAATACCAGAAGACGCCAGCTAAGAGAGAAAGGCCTAGAACTGTTGGTACAAAATAACGGGCGATTTGATCGGCTAGGCGAGCAATAGGGGCCTTAGAGTTTTGAGCTTGGGCTACCAATTGAATAATTTGAGCTAAACGAGTATCTTGTCCGACTTGGGTGACCTGGTAAATAAAGCTGCCGGTTTTGTTGATTGAAGCACCTGTGACGAAGTCACCTTCTTTTTTAAAGACGGGCAGGCTTTCACCAGTTAGCATAGATTCATCTAAACTGGATTGTCCTTGGGTGATTTTTCCATCGACGGGTAAGCGGTCTCCGGGTCTGATTTGGATCAAGTCGTCGACTTGAATCGAGGATACAGCCACTTCTTCGACGGAGCCATCTTCCTTTATAAGGCGGGCAGTGGGTGGTGTAAGGTCCATCAAGGCTCGAATGGCGGTTGTTGTTTTACCCTTAGCGAGGCTTTCTAGGTATTTTCCAAGGGTCATGAGGGTCAAGATTACCGCACAAGATTCAAAATAGAGGTCGGGATGACTTTGAACCTGTTCGGGTCGGTAAACCAAGAGAGCGGTTGTGACGATTCCTTGAAGAAGTGCTGCTGTGGTTCCCAATGAGACCAGTGAATCCATATTAGGGTGCCCCTTAATGAGTGCCCTGAAGCCGCGTTTAAAGATAGACCGTCCTAGATAGATAACCGGTAAGGTTAAAGCAAGCTGGATGAAGGCATTTCGTAAGGGGTGGACGTGTAGGCTAATAGCTTGGGGTATAGTCAAGTGAAACATGGGGCCCATGGTCAGAATGAATAGCGGAAGAGTAAAGCTAGCCATTAGGATTAGTTTTCGTTTGGCTAAGGCTAGTTCATGTTCTTTTTCATCGTCTTGTTGGGTTGTTTGATTAGGCTGGCTAACTTTAGCTTGGTATCCTAAGTCCGCGACTTGTTGAAGGACGGCTTGAGTTTGCGCTTGATCCTCCCAAATGACTTGCATTTGTTCGTTGGCTAAATTGACATGGGCATCCAAAACGCCAGCTACTTGCTTGACCCCGTCTTCGATGGTTTGTGCACAGGAAGCACAGGACATGCCTTGGATAGAAAAAAGACTACTCTTTGAGTTCGGTGCTGATGAGGAAGTTTGTGGGAGGATGAGTTCGTAACCGACTGATTTGACCTGTTGAGCGAGAGTGGCTTCGTCAACATAGGCCGGGTCATAGCTAATATGGACTTGTTCGGTTAATAGATTGACATGGGCTTGGGTTTTTGGAAGTTGATTTAGGGCCTGTTCAACCGTTGAGGCACAGGAGGCACAAGAAAGGCCCTTAACGGGATAATCTTTTTGAATCATTAGGAGTCTCCTTTCTTTTAGTGAGTAGATGGATTCACGAGTGAGAAATGTGTATCAGCTAAGGCTTGATTAAAGTCTTTTAGACTGAGTGTTTGAGGGTTAAATTGAAGTAGAATTGTTTTATTAGCGAGGTCAAGCTGCAGAATTTCTAGATCAGGAACTGCTTGAAGTTTGCTTTTGACTTGTTGGGCACAACCAGCGCATTTCATATTATTGACAAAAAATTCTTGTTGAATCATATTCATCTTCCTTTCACATTCTATTAGGGACAATGGCTTTGACAAGTGCATTGATGAGGGGGACATTGGCATTCAATATTCTGAGGTGCGGATTTTAACTTTTCATGAAGTTGTTGCATGAGGTCTTGGCAATCGGCTTGAGTGAGATCATTGTCGGCAATCAATTGGCTGATAATCGTTTGCCTTTGCTTATTACAGACTCGTTGCATGAGGTCTTGGAAACTATGATCCAAGGCTTCTTTTTGCGATAGAGTTGGATAATAAGCATAGGGGCGAACGGCTTTATCTTGTCTTAGTAAATTCTTCTGTAAAAGACGGTGCAATAGACTTTTGATGGTTCCTTCTTTCCAAGGTAAGATGCTTTGGGCATCGTCGATCAGTTGACGACTGGTTAAGCCGGGGTGGGTCCAGATGATCCGCATTAGCTGCCATTCGGCATTTGAAATGTCCGTGTTAGAGGATGTCATTAAGGACCGCCTCCTTTCGTTTACATTTGTAATCTATATACAGTTTACACTCGTAAACCGTATATGTCAAATTAGAATAGCTATTCTAATAAATCGCTTGCAGTTAACAGAAAAGACTGCTAAAGTGCATATTGAATGGAAAGGAATGGGATTAGATTTTCTTTCTAATGGTATGACACTGTGGACTTAAAGAAGGAGTAAGGAAATGTTTGATGAATTAGCAAATCGTATTAAGGGTCGTGGAATTCGACTTGTTTTCCCAGAAGGGGAAGACGCTCGTGTGTTAGGAGCGGCAGTTCGATTACACGCAGATGGATTAGTTAAGCCAATCTTAATTGGGGATGAAGCGGAGATTTTGGCTATAGCTAAGCAAAAGAATTGGGTTGTTCAAGATATTGAAATTATTCACCCCGATCACTTTGAACAAATGCCAGACATGATTGACGCCTTTGTAGAACGTCGTAAAGGCAAGAATACCCGAGAACAAGCTGTGAAACTCTTACAAGATCCTGCCTATTTTGGGACCATGCTTGTCTATCAAGGATTAGCAGAGGGGATGGTGTGCGGTGCTGTCTACGCGACTTCGGATACTGTACGTCCAGCCTTACAGATTATTAAGACACGTCCGGGTGTTAAGTTAATTTCAGGGGCATTTATCATGGTTCCACCGCATAACAATGGGCAAAAATTGGTTTTTGCAGACTGTGCCATTAATATAAATCCTGATGCGGCTTCCTTGGCTGAAATTGCAGTAGAATCGGCTAAGACAGCTCGGATTTTTGGGATCGAACCGAAGGTAGCTATGTTGAGCTTTTCTTCGCATGGGTCTGCTTTTGCTCCAGAAGTCGATAAGGTAGCGGAAGCGACAGCGCTTGTTCGGGAAATGGAACCTGATTTAGAAGTTGATGGTGAGCTACAGTTTGATGCGGCTTATGTACCAGAAGTGGCTCGGCAAAAAGTACCTGATTCAAAGGTAGCTGGCCAGGCGACCGTCTTTGTTTTTCCAGAAATTCAATCGGGAAATATTGGCTATAAAATTGCTCAGCGTTTGGGAAATTTTCAAGCGGTTGGACCTATCTTACAAGGACTTAATAAGCCGGTATCTGATTTATCACGTGGTTGTGTAGAAGAAGATGTTTATAAGGTAGCGATTATTACCGCTAATCAAGCATTGAACTAATCAATAAAAGAGCTGCAGCTTGATCTGAAGCTGCAGCTCTTTTGTTATATGCTAAGGATTCGTCCCTGATTATTCTTGAGCAGGGATAATACTGACAGGAATGTCGTTGATGGTACCGTAGTACCATTCAATTTTATCACCGTCTTTTAGTTTTTGTGACACTACACCCAATTCAGCAAAAGCGCCGTTATAGAGATACATCCAAGTATTTGGGTTGTAATCATTTTTGGCATCGCCAATTTGGTCGATAACCCCATCTTGTTCACTAAAGTTGAAGTCTAATTCTTTGATGGCCTTCATGGCATCTAAGACACTTACACCACCGATTTGATTGACCGTATATTCGTGTTCGACTTCTCCATTTTTATAGATGATAATGGTTGCTGTGCCTGCTTCGCCTTGAGCATCTGCTCCACTCTCGTCTTGAGCTTGTTTAGCTTCTTCTCCGCTAGTGCTTTCTTCAACACTAGTTTGACTCACGGCTTCTGTAGTTTGTCCGCTTTCTGCAGGAGCATTCTCTACTGTTGGTTTTTGTTGGGTGTTTTTACATGCGACTAATAGAAAGGCTGTTAAAGCCAGAAAAATTATTTTAATGCGTTTATTCATAGGATAACCTCCTTATCGATTTAGTTATAAATTAACAATAAAACGCTTAAAAGTCAAATGATTCGAAGTTCAAAGGGGGATTCGATATAATGAATTCTAGAAATGAGGGAACGTTTATGACAACATGGTCCAGTAAAAAATTAGAAGATACACAATTTCTGGCACAAGCTTTTGCGAAAGTGCTTCAGCCTGGAATCAATTTGTTATTAGAAGGGCCTTTAGGGGCAGGTAAGACGGCTTTTACTCAGGCTTTGGGACGGGCTTTAGCTATTAATCGTCCTATTAAAAGCCCTACCTATACACTGGTTAAAACTTATCCTTTAGCTCAGGGGCGTCTGGTTCATATTGACGCTTATCGCTTAGAGGAAGGGGGCAGTGATTCGGTCGACTTTGACTTTTATTTTGAACCTCAAAATATTTGCTTGATTGAATGGCCACAATTTATGAAAGATTACCTACCCCCGTCTTATTTGCGATTGGTTTTTGAATTAAAAGAGGACGGGGAGCGAGGCATCACACTCTCTGTAGCAGATGAGGCAGATGCTAAACATCGAGCGGTTTTTAAGGAATGGCTAGATCAAGTGGGTGACCAATATGAGTCCTAAGCCATCAAATGAAGAATTATGCTTGCGTGTAGCACAAGAATCGGATGCAAGAGCTTTAAGAGTATTATTGAAGCAAGTTAGCTACGAGACGCCCTATTTGGTGGACGCAAGTGCTGGTGAAAGAAGTTGGGAGCAGGAGGCGGACTTAATTGCGACTTATCAGCAAGACCCGCATTCGATTATGTTGGTTGCCCAAGTGGCAGATGATTTAATTGGCTTAGGCGAATTGAGTGTTTTGGACCAAGACCGGCAGAACCATGTGGCAGAATTAGGTGTTTGTATATTGAAGGACTACTGGGGGCTGGGAATTGGAAAGCTATTTATGGAAAGCTTATTAGAATTTGCTCAAGCATCCGGCTTGAAGGTAATCACTTTGGAGGTGCTCGTTGATAATGAGCGAGCGATTCGTCTATATCAAGCATTTGGCTTTGAGATTAGGGGACGTTTATCGCAACGATTGCGGGTAGATTCCAATTATTTAGATGTTTACACGATGGAACGAGTTCTATCCTAAGGATGCTTTACAAGTTGATCATTCTTCAATAGAATAGAGAAGCAGTTTGAAAGAGTAGAGGTGTGTCATGAAAGATTTATTTGAATTTTATCCACCGATCACGATTTTAAAAGATGAACCCTTATCCAACTATACTTATACCAAAACAGGTGGTAAAGCAGATTATTTAATTTTTCCTAAGAATCCGACCGAGGTAAAAGTGATCTTAGATTGGGTTAATGATCAATCGATTCCTTTGACAGTCATTGGTAATGCAAGTAACTTGATTGTCAAGGATGGGGGAATTCGTGGTCTAGTGATGATTTTGAGTGAAATGAATCAAATAATACAATTGGACCAACAACAAATCCAGGCTCAAAGTGGCGCTTTATTAGCGGATGTAGCAGCCTTTGCGCGGGATGTTACTTTATCAGGACTGGAGTTTGCTTGTGGTATTCCGGGATCCATCGGAGGCGCTATTTTTATGAATGCGGGCGCTTATGGGGGGGAGATGGCGGACGTTGTCTACCAAGTGGATGCCATTACGCGACAAGGCGAATTTGTGACCTATGATCTAGACGCTTGTCAGTTCTCTTACCGTCATTCGTTCTTCCAAGATCAAGGAGATATTATTTTAGCGGTCAGGTATCAACTTCATGAAGGGGAGTGTGACGCGATCCAAGCGGTTATGACAGAATTAACCCAGTTGAGAGAGTCAAAACAGCCTTTAGAGTACCCTTCGTGTGGGTCGGTCTTTAAACGCCCTCCAGGACATTTTACCGGTAAGCTCATCCAGGAAGCGGGTCTTCAGGGATATCGGATTGGCGGTGCAGAAGTATCCCGTAAACATGCCGGATTTATTGTGAATGTGGATCAAGCAACAGCCACTGACTATGTGGATTTGATCCATTATATTCAAGCGGTTATCTGGGATCAGTTTCAAGTGCGGTTGGAGCCTGAAGTTCGAATTATTGGAGAAGATCAGGAATAATATAACGATTGAAGCCAGCGGTAGCCCATTTAATGGAAGCTACTGCTTTTTTGTGTTTTATTTTGAATAATGATAAAAAGGGATGTGATTTTTAAGAAGAATGATTTTTTTATTGAGGGGGCTATGCTATACTTTGTAGGAGTATGACTTTATTATGAAGAGGGTGGATTAGATGGATCAAACTTTCTATAGTGTGGAATTGAAGAACGTTTCTAAGCGGTATGATGAGCTCGTTGTGTTGGAAGATATTGAAATGGAATTAGAAAAGGGCAAGTTCTATACCTTGTTAGGACCTTCAGGATGTGGAAAGACCACAATTCTTCGAATTATTGCTGGTTTCACTTCTTCCAGTAGTGGCCAGGTACTAATTGAAGGCAAAGATGTAACTAAGATCCCGGCTAATCGGCGTAAAGTGAATACAGTTTTTCAAGATTATGCGCTCTTTCCACATATGACTGTGTTTGATAATATAGCCTTCGGATTAAGTGTAAAAAAAGTCGATAAAGCAACGATTGAAGAAAAAGTGAACCAAGCCTTAAAGCAAGTTCGATTAGATGGTTATGGTGACCGACGGATTGACGAGATGTCTGGTGGGCAGAGACAGCGGGTGGCGATTGCTCGTGCGATTGTGAATGAGCCGGACGTTCTGTTATTGGATGAACCTCTATCGGCCTTGGATTTAAAATTGCGAACAGACATGCAGTATGAATTGAGAGAGTTACAGCAGCGGTTAGGGATTACCTTTGTTTTTGTAACACATGATCAAGAAGAAGCACTGGCTATGTCTGATTGGATCTATGTCATGGATAAGGGGCGGATTGTACAGTCTGGAACACCAGTGGATATTTATGATGAGCCAATCAACCGATATGTTGCTGATTTTATTGGCGAGTCGAATATTATTGACGCACAAATGGTGGAGGACTACCGCGTGAAGTTCTTGGGACATGTCTTTGACTGTGAGGATGCAGGAATTCCGGCAGGGGAATCGGTTGAAGTGGTAATTCGTCCAGAAGATATTCTCCTCACTAAGTATGATGAGGGTCAGGTAAACGTGACCGTGGATACCATGCTATTTAGGGGGATGTTTAATGAAATTATTGTTTATGATGATGAGGGCAATGAATGGATGATTCATTCAACAGCTACTGTTAAAGAGGGCGAAAAGATTGGTCTTCGTATTGAGCCGGATGCGATTCACGTAATGCGCTTCAATGAAACTGAAGAGGAATTTGATGCGCGATTGGAACAGTATGAAGAGGTGGAAGATGAAGAAGAGTAGAATTCAATGGTTAGCCCTTCCTTATTATCTTTGGTTGATTATTTTTGTTATTGCTCCTTTGTTGTTACTGTTACAGCAATCTTTTGTGGGAACCGATGGGAGCTTTACCTTAGCGAATTATCAACATTTTTTTAGCTCTAAGAGTTACTTGCAGATGACGCTGTCTTCTTTTTGGTATGCCTTGTTAGTCACTTTTTTTACCTTTATTTTAGCCTATCCACTAGCTTACTTACTCTCCTGGTCTAAGAAGCGCGATTTGTGGTTGATGTTGGTGTTGTTACCCACTTGGATCAACTTACTGCTTAAAACCTATGCCTTTATTGGTATTTTAGGGAATGCAGGCCCTATTAATGAGTTCCTACAGAGTATAGGAATTGGCCGGCAGCAACTATTGTTCCGTGATAGTTCTTTCCTCTTGGTAGCTGCTTATATTGAGTTACCCTTTATGTTCTTGCCTATCTTTAATTCAATTGTTGAGATTCCACATAACTTGATTGAGGCAGCAGATGACCTGGGAGCCTCTCGTCTTACGACGATTCGTCGAGTGATTTTCCCGCTTTCTTTAAAGGGGGTTCGCTCTGGCGTTCAAGCGGTATTTATTCCTTCCCTCTCGCTCTTTATGTTAGCTCGTCTAGTTGGGGGGAACCGTGTAATCACGTTAGGAACTGCGGTTGAACAGCATTTCTTAGTCACTCAGGATTGGGGGATGGGCTCGACTATCGGAGTGGTTTTGATGATTGCGATGTTTGCCATGCTGTATCTAACGCGTGAGCGGTCAAAAGGAGGTCAACGTCATGAGTAAAACACGTTCTTTTTCATGGTCAACACTCTATATTGTTGTTTGTTTTATTTTGATGTATTTACCTATTTTTTATCTGATGTTTTACTCCTTCAACGAGGGCGGAAGCATGGTTGAATTTACAGGGTTTACCTTGGACCACTATCGGCAGCTCTTTGAAGATCGAAGGTTGATGATCTTTGTCATGAACACCTTTATCGTAGCGATATTGTCGGCATTTATTGCGACGGTGATTGGAAGTCTAGGGGCTTTGGCGATTTATTATTTTCGATCCAACCGCCTGCGTCAAACGGTTTTGAATTTGAACTCGGTGTTGATGGTGACTCCAGATGTGATGATGGGGGCCAGTTTCCTGCTGATGTTCTCCCTCTTGATTCCGGTTCGGTTTGGTTTTGGGACGGTTCTGCTTTCCCATGTGGCTTTTAATGTGCCGATTGTTGTATTGATGGTTCTTCCCCGCTTGTATGAAATGAATCCATCGATGATTACCGCAGCTTTGGATTTGGGAGCCAATAGCCAGCAGATTCTTAGCCGAATTGTTCTTCCTAGCATTCGTTCAGGAATCCTAGCAGGCTATTTTATGGCGTTTACCTATTCTTTGGATGATTTTGCGGTCACCTTCTTTGTAACAGGTAATGGGTTTTCGACATTATCGGTTGAAGTTTATTCTAGGGCACGGCGTGGAGTTAGCCTAGAGATCAATGCCTTGTCGACCCTGATGATGATTGTGGCCTTGATCATTGTGGCGGTCTATTACTTTATTCGAACGAATGAGTACCGTCGTAAAGCCAAAAAGCAACGCGCTAAGAAGGGGGTCTAATCATGAAACAATTAGGTCAATTTATGGCGATCATCTTGTTAGTGGTGGGACTTTTGGTCTTGGGTCGCCATTATCTGCAAGATAATCAAAAGCTTAATGGGAATAATGTGGTTAACTTCTATAATTGGGGGGACTATATTGATCCCGACTTATTAAAGCAATTTGAGGAGGAGACCGGTTACGTTGTCGTTTATGAGACCTTTGATTCCAATGAGGCCATGTTAACGAAGGTGCAACAGGGGGGGACCAATTATGATTTAATCGGTCCCAGTGAGTACATGGTTGAGACGATGATTGAATTAGGCTTATTAGAAACCATTGATGCAGCACAGTTAGATAATCTTCAATATATAGATGAGCATTTTTTGGATCAATCTTTTGATCCAGGTAATCACTATTCAATTCCTTATTTTTGGGGGACGCTGGGAATCGTCTATAATTCTAAGTTTATTGATGAAGGCGATATTCAAAGTTGGGATGACCTTTGGAAACCGGAATTAAGAGGAAAAGTGATGATGATTGATGGAGCTCGGGAAGTGCTTGGTATTGGTCTGCAATCGCAAGGCTGGTCTTTAAATGAAACTGATTCACAGCGTCTACAAAAATCAGCCGATAAAATGAAGACCTTGATGCCGAATATTCAGGCCTTGTTAGCCGATGAAATTAAGATGTATTTAGCGATGGAAGAATCGCCCATTGCGGTTACCTATTCAGGTGAGGCTGCCATGGCGATGGAAGAGAATGAGAATCTGTGTTACTTAGTGCCACAAGAAGGGTCTAATATTTGGTTCGATAACTTGGCCATTCCCAAAGGTGCTAAAAATAAAAAGGGCGCCTTAGCTTTGATGAATTTCTTGATGCGTCCTGAAGTGGCAGCGCAGAATGCAGAATATATCGGCTATTCAACTCCGAATAAGGCCGCTAAAGCGCTATTGGATCCAGAGATCACTTCTGATCAAGCCTTTTATCCAGATAATGACACTTTAGATCATTTGGAAGTTTATCGGAATTTGGGAAAAGAAAAGCTTATCGAATATAATGATTTATATTTACAAGTGAAGTTAGAACCTCGCTAAAAAAGATGGCGTTTTAACTGACAAAAGACGACCCCTCATTGAAGGGGCCGTCTTTTTATTAGTGATGTTATGTAAAGAAGGGAAATTAATCAAATTTGAGGGTCTCATCATTCTCTAGGCCGCTTTCGTGTTGGGCGATTCTTAAGGCCCAGTGGTGGTCAACCATTAACCATTCGCCGAGATAAGTCTGTTTTAATTCCTTGGCATATTTTTTTTGGATAAATTGGACGAGCTTAGGGAGATAGTCGACCTTAAACGTACCTTGATCGGTTAAATATAAGAGCTGACTCTTCCCCTTATCCCATTGAAAGTAACGCTGAGAGACTTGACGGTCACCTTCTTGCTGGGCAAATAAGCCATCGGTTAAGAGCTTAACCACTTCCACCAATTGATCATTGAATCCTTGGTCAAAGATATGAACTTTTTCGACCAGGCTAGCCAACCGATTGACTAGGCGCAAGTGATATCGACTTGAGTCTTCATCGGCAGCGATGAGAGATAATTGAGCTTGCTCTATACTTTCCTGTGGGTGATGGTCAAAATGTGGATCTAGATAAATAGCAAATTTAAGTTTAGGATCATAATATAAAAAGGGTGTTTCAATTAACCTAAGACCACCACAGTGCGGGCATTCGAATCGGAAGAGATCGCCAGCTAAGAGGTCGAGTTTTAGGTCTCTTTGTTTTTGGGCATTAAGTATGGCGTAATTTGGTCGCTCAGTTGCTTGTTGACAAATAGGGCATACAAAAGAAACGCGGTCTTGCATGGGACACCTCCTTTGGGTATGATTCTAACATCTATTATAACAAAACCAGTCAAGGGGATAAAAATACTCTTTTATTCTGTAAGCGATTCACAAGCGACATTAGTCATGATATAATGCAAGTGTTCGATAAGGAGGGGAAAGAATGAAGGGTTTAATTGTTTATTATAGTGATTTTGATTTAAATCAAAGTTATGCCTATGCGTTGCATCACCTTCTTCATTTTCCAATTTTGCCTTTAGAAGAATTAGATACACAGACTTTGGACCAATATGATGTGGTGATCGTTGGGACTTGGATCTTGCAAGGAGAGATTCGGCAAGCGAAAAAGATTAATTCCTTGATCGAAGCTTTTCCACAGCCTTTTTGGGTTTTTTATACGGTAGGAATCTCGACGCCATCATTAACCAACTTTGAGGCCATTATGCAACGATCTTTTTCAGCCAAAGCGCTTAAACGAATGGTTGCTTATCACTATCGCCTGCGTATTGCGAGTAAACGATTCACCCTGATGTATCTAGCTTCTAAGCAGATGACCATGCAACCGGGGACAACCTTAGATGAAGTCTATCTAGGACCAGAGGGCCTGCATTTGTTGGAGAAATATGGCAGTATGGTAGAACCGAATGACCTAAAAGAGATTGGACCCTTGGTTAAGTATGTGGAGGCTTTGGAGGCCTTTGTCGATTAAGAGGAGGATAACATGTTAGAAGTTAAGAAGAGTGTCGGTCGTTATGCGGCGTCTTATGTTGAAGATGGTATGGTTGTGGGCTTAGGGACTGGTTCAACGGCCCATTGGTTTATTGATGAAGTGGGCCGGCGTTATCAAGCCGGTGAATTAAAAAACATTCTCTGTGTCTCAACCTCAGAGGCATCCAGTCAACAAGCGCGTGAATTGGGGCTTCCTTTAAAGAATCTAGAAGACGTGAACGCCATTGATCTTTTAGTGGATGGAGCGGATGAAACGACTCGTCAATTCGCTGGAATTAAAGGGGGCGGGGGTGCCTTGCTTCACGAAAAAATTACGGCCGAGTATGCTCATAAGATTGTTTGGATTATTGATGAATCGAAGCTTGTTGATCAGTTAGGTAAGTTCCCTCTACCGGTTGAAGTGGTTCAATTTGGATCATGGAAATTGTTTGATCGATTCCAAGAACGCGGGATGAATCCAAGCTTCCGTAAAGATCATAAGGATAGTTTATTCATTACGGATTCTGGCAACTATATTATTGACCTTCACCTGGAACAAATTCCCTACCCTGAAAAATTGGCTCAAGAAATTAAGCAAATGGTTGGCGTGGTGGAGCATGGACTCTTTTTAGATTATGCTACCACGATTTTAGTAGGTAAGCAGGATGGGACGATTATGAAGATTGAACGGTCAATCGTTCAGGCATAGTAAAGAAAGCAGGTAGATAAGATGGTGAGAATGGTTGATTTAATTCATAAAAAGCAGACCAAGCAGGCTTTAACTGCCTCTGAGATTGAGGCTATGATTAAAGGCTATACGCAAGGGACCATTCCTGACTATCAAATGGCAGCCTTTAATATGGCGGTTTATTTTAATGGGATGAATGAGGAAGAAGTCACACAATTGACCCTAGCTATGGCACAATCTGGCGATCAAATTGATCTATCAGCGATCGAAGGGATTAAAGTTGACAAGCATTCGACCGGAGGAGTTGGCGACACAACAACTTTGGTCGTGGCACCCTTGGTGGCCTCTTGTGGGGTACCGGTTGCTAAGATGTCTGGTCGGGGACTCGGCCATACCGGCGGAACCTTGGATAAGCTAGAGTCGATTCCCGGCTTTTCGATTGAAATGAGTCAGGATCAATTTATTGATTTGGTCAATCAGCATCATTTAGCAGTAGCGGGGCAAACAGGTAATCTAACGCCAGCCGATAAAAAGCTCTATGCTTTAAGGGATGTAACTGCAACCGTTCAATCCATTCCTTTAATTGCCTCATCCATTATGTCTAAAAAAATTGCGGCAGGATCTGATGCCATTGTCTTAGATGTGAAGGTTGGACGAGGTGCCTTTATGAAGACGCTTGATCAAGCAGAACAACTAGCTCATACCATGGTTCAGATTGGACACTTGGCCAAGCGAAAAACCTTAGCCGTTATTTCTAACATGGATCAACCTTTGGGCTTTGCAGTTGGGAACGCCTTAGAAGTGATCGAAGCGGTTGAGACTTTGAAGAGTCATGGGCCTAAAGATTTAACGGAGCTATCAGTGACCCTGGCTGGTCAAATGTTATTTTTAGCAGGAGCCGTTGATAGTGTGGATCAAGGGATGACTAAGGCTCAGAAACAGTTGGAGAATGGTCAGGCGCTTAAGCAATTTAAGGACTTTATTGAAGCCCAAGGTGGCGATGCCCATTTTATTGAAGATTATAGCTTATTGGGTCAAGCAAGTTATCAAATTCCTTATCGAGCCAAGAAATCCGGTCAGTTGAGCCATTGGGAAGCAGATTTGGTGGGCGAAGCAGCCATGGTTTTGGGTGCTGGACGAGCAACCAAAGAAGATCAAATTGATCCTCAAGTTGGCTTGATTCTCAAAGCAAAAGTGGGGGATTGGGTGCAAGAAGGCGATGAAATTGTAACGATCTACTCAAACCATGAGGATGTCTCCGAGGCAGTTAACCGATTAGACCAAGCCCTCGAAATTGGGGGCCTTGTTGAAGAACGTCCACTGATTTATGAATTAATTGAAGATTAAGCGAAATAAGAGTCGACAGACTGTCAGTAACTCATTGACTAAAAAAAGCGGCGGATAAGTTTTAGCTTATCCGCCGCTTTTTCAGTGTCCCAATATTATTCAGACCGTCTTGAGAGAGCTTGGTAATCAACTTGACGGACTTGTGCCCATTCAAGGAGTGAACCGGACAATAGGAGGTCGGTTTTTTGCAAGTGAGAAAGGTCTTTTACACCTAAGATTAAAAAACTAGCTTTGAGACTTTCGAGCCAGTCTTGTAACCACTCGAGGGTCTTTTGTGGTCCGGTTTGATCAAGCGTTTTGATGATTGGACCTGCAATGCCACAAGCCTTTGCTCCTAAAGCTAAGGCTTTTAAGTGATCATAGAAATGACGAATGCCTCCTGAAGCTAGAATTTCAACTTGGTCTTGAAGGGCTAAGCTTTCCAAGAGAGACTCTGGTGTGGTTTGCCCCCAGTGACTCAAGGTTTGAAAATCCAAGTCTGTTCGTCGACTGTTTTCAACTTGAATAAAATTGGTGCCGCCTCGACCAGATAGGTCAATCGTTTGAACACCTAGTTGAATGAGACTCTGGATAGTTTTTCGGCTCATTCCGAAGCCAACTTCCTTAGCGATAACAGGAACGGATACAGATTCAACAATGGCTTGAATATGATCCATCCACTGGGAAAAATCACGGTCACCTTCTGGCATCACGACTTCTTGAGGGGCATTGAGATGGATTTGCAGGGCATCGGCTTCTAAGAGATCAATGGCGACTTGAGCTGCCTTGGCATCATGATTCGCTCCAATGTTTGCCAGGATAAAGCCGTCGGGGTTGACCTTACGAATCACTTGATAGCTGTCTGATAGACTGGGGTCTTTAATCGCCGCGGAAACAGAGCCAACTGCCATGGGTATTTGGCATAAAGCGGCAATGCGTGCAAGTTCTTGATTGTAGTAACGACTCCTTTGGGAACCGCCCGTCATGGCGTTGATATACAAGGGGTAAGCGTGGTCGCTGCCTGCCCAATGGGTCTTCAAGGATATATCTGCGGCGCTAAGTTGAGGGAGAGAATGATGAATAAAGCGGATCTCTTCAAAAGGGTCCTGTAAAGGATTTTGTTGAAGTGTTAATTCTAGATGGTCGTCTTTTCGCTGACTAATCGGGTTCATGAATAGACCTCCTTTAGATGTCTAGTTTGGGGGCGAGTTGAAAGTTGAGTGGGTGGATTCCTGCCGCTTGCCACCGAGCGAGAATCTGTTGGCTAGCTTGGGCTTCTATGCCTAAGGCAATGCCACAATCGCCCCCACCTGCACCGGAAGATTTGGCAGCATAGCCATATTGATGGCTGATTGTAATCAGGGATTCTAGGGCAGGTGTCTCGATAGGGATATGATAAGCTTGGCTTAGTGAGACTAAAGCTTGACGGTAGTTATTAATATGAGTCAGGATTGGTTCATTCGCTTGATTTTTAAAAGCAGTGATTAAGTGGTTGACCGTAACCTGTGCTTGCTTTAAAAAGGTTATCCAAGGGTCGGGATTTAGCTGGCTTTGCGCTTTCAATTGTCCCACTAGATTCTCGGTAGAGGCCGGACTTTGGGTCCAACCAATTAAGAGTGACAAGTCATCTGGCCAGGGAAGGCTTTGGATTTCTAAGAGGGGCCAGTCCTGGCTTAATAAATCTACCAGTCGAATTTGACCGGTTTGCCATTGCTTGACCTTGGCTTTAAGAAAGGTCGTATCCGGTGCTTGGTAGCTAAGCAGTCCTCCCTGGCAGTTAGCAGCAAGATCCCCAAAACTCCCCTTGGACTTAAGAAGGATCATGACGATGACCGCTAATTTATAAAGGGTCATTGAGTGATGGATTTGAAGTCCCTGTTGGTTGAGACAGCTCTTGAGGCAGGCAATAGTGACAGCACCGGAGGAACCCAGTCCCAGTTTGACGCCCTCTTTTGTTCGAAGGTCAGAATTAAAATGAATCTGTAAAGGATGAAAGGCAATCCCGAGCTCTTGGCAGAGGGATTGGCAAAGGAAGAGGGCCGTTTTGACATATTGCCAATAGCAATCTGCAGAATTTAAGTCGTCCAATTTGGAAAAGCAAAGGCTTGGAATGCTAGGATCCGCTTGGATAAGCTGCCACTCTCCTTGGTCACTTCTTTGACTAGAGACTTCAAGATAGTGATTGATAGTTAGCAGAAGGGCTTTTTGCCTAGGTTCTAAGATGGCATATTCACCGGCTAGATAGAGTTTTCCGGGGACTTTACACTGGCTAATAGTAGGGATGGTTTGTCGGCTAAAAAGGGACAATTAATCCACCTCCAAGGCAAAAGGTGCGGGACCGACGCTTGAACAAAGCAGTTGGTCGCTAGCAAAACTTTTAGCTAGTTGTTTGTAGATGGTTGAGACTTGATCAAGTGGACAGAGTACTTTGACATTGGGACCTGCGTCCATGGTGAAATAGGCGGTGAGGCCTTGTTGTTCACGAAGATCGCGTATGGCATTGATGGCTTTAAGACTACCTGCCTCAAAGTAAGTAAAGCCAGGATTAGCACTGAGCATGGTTGCGTGCATCTTCAAGGCGTTGTGTTCAGCAATTTGCCCCATCTGGTCAATGTCACGGTCTCGAATCGCTTTTTTCATCGCTTGTAGGTCTTCAGCAACGGTCTGGGGCCAAAGCTGATAGAAAGGTGAGCTTTCTAGCGTATGCTGCATGCCTTGTCGACTGGAGAAGGGCTTGGGTCCTGAATTAATTACAATGGCGATCATGGCCAAGCCCCAATCACCCGGATCAAGTTGATAGGCAAAAGAAGATTGGCTATCAGATCCAGAGCCTTTTTCCCACTCGACCAAGCCCCCAAATAAAGATCGACAGGCTGACCCAGAACCTTGGCGGGCTAAAATCGATAGGGACTTTGAATCGAGTCCTAGTCCTAAGGCTTGGTTGCAAGCACAGGCTAAAGCCGCATATGCCGAGGCAGAAGAAGCGAGCCCTGCAGCTGTCGGAACGAAATTTTTGCTGCTAACTTTGACCTTGAGGTCACATTGGGCAAGATTACGGAAAAGATCGACAAAGCGAGAAATTGTAGCGGTAGCTAGCTCGCTTTGTAATTGGTCGTTAAGGGTGAACTGGTCCTGTGTTAAGCTTGAATCAAAGTCAACTTGGGTTTGAGTATAAAAAGCATCCAGCGTCATAGATAAGCTGGATGTGACAGGAAGAATCAAAGATTGATGACGTTTGCCCCAATACTTAATTAGGGCAATATTAGTGTGAGCTTGAAATTTACTCGAAAATAACATGGTAAAAGCATTCCTCCTTAGTGAGCTAAAGCCAGATGTAGTGCCCAAGTCTGACTGGCTCCCGCTGCTTGCATGGCTTCTTCAATGGCCCTAGCTTGAGTATAGTCTTGAGCGAGGGCGATGACACAGCCTCCCAAACCACCACCGGTCAGCTTGGCTCCAAGAGAGCCTGCTAGCCAAGCGGCATTGACAATTTGGTCGATCTTGCGATTGGAGACGCCTAATTGGTTGAGATAGTAGTGGTTATAAGACATGAGACGGCCTAATTGAACAATATCCTGGTCGTGGATGGCATGATAGGCTTGGCGGACGTAATGTCCAATGGTTTTCATGGTGGTTTGGCAGAATTCAGGCTTGGCTTTTTTCAGTTGGGCAACTTGGCTCACCGCTTGAGAGGTCTTACCAGCCATACCAGAATCAGCGACTACTAGATAAGCATTAAGGTTCATTTGAAAAAAACGAGGGGTCTGACTCTTTTGATAGATAATGGCATGATTGGATGCCGTTATCAGACTATCAATCCCCGAGGTTGATTCGTGGGCGATCACTTCGGCTTGATTGGTGATCAGTTGCAATTGATAATCGGTGACACTTCGTTGATAAAAATGACTTAAAGCTCGAATTAAGGCCACAATAACTGCCGCTGAAGACCCCATGCCTCGCTCTTGAGGGATGGTTGAATGAATGGTGATCGCTAAGGGTGTTTGGGGAATATGTAGACTAGATAGGGTTAAGGATAAGGCTTTTTTGAGATTATCTAAATGCTTGGGGGCTTGGTTAAGTGGCCCCTTAAAGTATTGGCAGTCAATTTGGTGGTCAGAGCTGGAACTGTGTTGGACGTGAACAGTGATTCCAACACTGGTAAAGGGGAGGGCGATGGCTGGATAATCATAGACTACAGAATGCTCTCCCATGAGAATAATTTTACTGTGGGCATAGCCGGTACCGATTTGACTGGATGTCTCTGCGAGCTGGGCTTTAGACTTTTTTAAATCCATTTGGGACCTCCTTCTTTTAAAAATACTATATAAATCATGAATTCTATGCTAAAATGAAATGGATTATTCTTAGCTATTATAACAAAAGATTTCAGTAAGAGGCTAGCTATTTTGCTTGAGGTCGAGTAAAGACTGTATGGCTTTAATGAGGATCTTTTGACTAAGGAGTCTTAAATGCATGTTGAATCAATATTATAGTTATTATCCACGTGAGCAGTGGGCGCAATTTCAAGCGCAAGATTTAGCACTGATCTCTCCGCAACAGTTGAGTCAGTTGGTGTCTTTAGAGGACCAGCTGTCGCCTTTAGATGTGCAAGAGGTTTATGGTCCTTTGTTGCATTATATTGAGGCGGATTATCGCTATTTGAGCGCTTATAATCAAGCCAAGCAAAATTTTTTTAACCAACAAGATCCCCTGCAAAAACAAGTCGTAAAAGTACCTTTTTTGATTGGGATCTCTGGTTCAGTTGCCGTCGGAAAATCGACGACCGCACGGTTATTGCATAAGCTGTTGAGTCAGACTTTTCCTCAACGAAAAGTTGACTTAATCACAACGGATGGTTTTTTATTTCCCAATGAAGTCTTAGAGCAAAAGGGCTTACTTAAGCGCAAGGGCTTCCCAGAGTCCTATGATATGCCGCTCTTGTTAGAGTTTACGGCCCATGTAAAGACCAAGGCGAGTCCCTTCCCGATTCCGCTCTATTCCCATGATCGGTATAATATCGTTAAGGGGGAATACCAAGTGATCGAAAACCCAGATATTCTGATCGTTGAAGGGATCAATGTCTTCCAGTTACCCTCTAATCAACAAATTTATGTATCGGATTTTTTTGATTTTTCGATTTATATTGATGCGCCGACCGAGTTGATTTATCAGTGGTTTGTGGACCGGTTCTTGGTTCATTTACAGATGGCTAAGGACGATCCTAGTAGTTATTACTATCAAATGAGTCAGTGGTCAAAGCAAGCTGCTATTGACTATGCCAAGGAAGTCTGGACCACCATCAATTTGCCTAACTTGATTCAACACATTAAACCGACTCGCTCACGGGCAGATTTAGTCCTGCATAAGAGCGATAACCATTATATTGATTCTATTTATGTTAGAAAATATTAATAAAGGAGTGACAGCATGGAAGCCAGCGTTGAAAAGGTAATTGTTCTTGACTTTGGAAGTCAGTACAACCAATTGATTTCAAGACGGATTCGTGAATTTGGGGTGTTTAGTGAATTGCTCCCTAATACCACTACTGCTGAACAGATTAAGGCAGAGGGTAATGTCGTTGGAATCATTCTCTCAGGAGGACCGCATTCTGTTTATGGTGAGGATGCTTTTAGTGTGGATCCAAGCATTTTTGAATTAGGGGTACCTGTACTTGGCATTTGCTATGGGATGCAGTTAATTACTCACTTATTTAAAGGGAAAGTCGAAGCGGGACAGCAGGCGGAATATGGCCGAGGAGCCATCGATGTTAAGCAAAACCAGAGCGGAATTTTTGCTGGCTTGGCTGAAAGTGAACAAGTCCTAATGAGTCATAACGACTTAGTGACTAAAGCGCCCGAAGGATTTGCGGTGACTGCTTCTAACCCGCACTGTCCAATTGCAGCCATTGAAGATCAAGAACGCAAGATTTATGGGGTGCAATTCCATCCGGAAGTTCGCCACTCACTGAATGGAAACCAAATGCTGAAGAATTTCGTATTTGGAGTCTGTCATGCGTCAGGTGATTGGAATATGGAGAACTTTATCGATCTTCAGATTCAAGAAATTCGTGACCGTGTTCAAGACAAGAAAGTCTTATTAGGACTATCCGGTGGGGTAGATTCCTCGGTTGTCGGCGTCTTGCTCCAAAAAGCGATTGGCGATCAGTTAACCTGTATTTTTGTGGATCATGGTTTATTACGAAAAGATGAAGGAGACAAGGTAATGGCTTCCCTAGGGGGAGACTTTGGCTTAAATATCATCCGCGTGAATGCCAAAGATCGCTTCTTTAAGAAGCTAGCTGGTGTGGTTGACCCTGAGCAAAAACGTAAAATTATTGGCAATGAATTTGTTTATGTTTTTGATGATGAAGCTGCTAAATTAGAAGGGGTTGACTTCTTAGCTCAAGGCACCTTATACACGGATATCATTGAGTCTGGAACAGAAACAGCCCAAACGATTAAGTCTCACCATAATGTGGGAGGACTACCGGAAGATATGACCTTTGAATTGATTGAGCCTTTGAATACCTTATTCAAGGATGAGGTTCGAGCTTTAGGAACCGCATTAGGTATGCCAGATTCCATTGTTTGGCGACAACCTTTCCCTGGTCCTGGTCTAGGTATTCGCGTTTTAGGTGAAATTACCGATGAAAAAGTGCATATCGTTCGTGAAGCAGATGCGATCTTACGTGAAGAGATTGCTTTGAATGGGTTAGATCGGGATATCTGGCAATACTTTACGGTATTACCTAATATTCGCTCAGTTGGAGTGATGGGGGATGGTCGGACTTACGATCATACCATTGCTATTCGGGCTATTACCTCGATCGATGGAATGACGGCTGAATTCGCACGGATCGATTGGGAAGTCCTGCAGAAAATTTCGAATCGGATTGTGAACGAAGTACCTCATGTCAACCGCGTGGTGTATGATATCACGGGTAAACCACCAGCAACGGTGGAGTGGGAGTAGAAATAATCACAAGTGATTATTTCTACGTCCGTCCAACGATTGCCGAGCCGTAAGGCGAAAGCAGAGTTGATGACGGCCCATCTGCGTATCAAGAACAAGCAATGCGACGAAAAGGAGCATTGTGCGGCTTGATGAGAAGAATGGGAATAGTCGCAAAATTTTCTAAAATGGCTTAATTACAAGCTATAAAGAGAATGAAAAAAGGCTACTGGTACTCAAATGGTATAAAGTGGCAAAAAGAAAAATTGAAATAATAGCCCACAGTGGCTTGCATTTGGATATAAAATGAGACCGTAGCGTGAGTGCTGCGGTCTTTTTTGTCTTTGAAAGTGGAGATGTTGTGTAGATTTGTTATTTTCGGTAAGTACTGACCTAATTATTTATAACAGCATTATAAATTTCGCTAACAGTATTTTGAATATCTCTTTCAGCTGTAATACAAACTTCATTTAATACATCAGAAAAATCTTTTTCTCGCCACCATCTACGCATTGCTTCCTCGCCAAAGTCGTTGCAATTAGGTTTTGTTAGGTGGCGTTTTAGTGTTTCTTCAAAAGGTATATTAAAATAGTATGCATATACTTTGGTATCAGATAATTGAATAGCATATTCAAATAGAGGTTTATACCAATCTGCATACATAATGCCTTCTAAAATAATAATATCACTATGGCTAGTACCATAAAACAAAAGCTCTTTTATAAGTGGCAGTGCGAGTGTATTTGGTCCATCCTTCACTCTAAGCATTTCTCTTCTAATTACATCTTGTGAAATAACCATAGTGTTCTCGCCAAATTTGCGTTGCAGTTCTTTCGCAATTGTCGTTTTTCCGCTACCCGAATTTCCTCTGAGTATAATAAGTTTTACCATTTCATTGCTCCATAAATTACATTTTTGAATTTTTTTATAATATAAAAATATTTTGCTACATAACTCTACAATCATTCCATGTCACATGTATTGTTGTTTGTCTATCTGCCTATCCTCAAAAATCTTGATTTCTTTGGGTAGGATAGCTTTCAATCTTCAAATTCTTCATCTGTGATTTCACCGTTATAATGTTTCTTTCTCATCTCATCCCATTCTACAAGAAAATCGTTGAATTTCATATCGTGTGACAGTAAGGCACTGGAGGATTCATCTATCAGCGGTATGAGCTTCATTTCTTTTTCGTAGTCAAAAATAGTATGAATAAACTCATAGATGGAGTTCGATTTGTGGTCTGTAAGGGCAGAAATATCACAAGAAAACATTCAAAGCAAGGAAGCTGTCATGAACCTTATGGGTAAAACTGTTGTTGAAATCGAAGAATTCGTTGCTTTAAGAAATGCAAAATCGGCTAATGAAGCTAAAACTTTTTTATCAAAATTAAGTGATAGGATAAGAATACCCTACGAAAAATATGCAACAGACGTGCCTAGGACTTGTATGTTCATAGGCACATTAAACGAAAGAACTTTTCTTAACGACCATACTGGAGAAAGAAGATATTTACCTGTTGAATGTAATCCGAATCAAAGAATAAGGACTATATATCCAGATAAAAATAATAAGGAAAAACTTTCAGATAAAGAATATATAGCTCGTATAAGAGAAGATTTTAATCAGGCTCTAGCTTTGGGATATGAAATCTTTAAAAACAAGACTTACGCATGGATTATACCAAAAAATCTTTTAAAAGACTTGTATAAGGAACAAGAAAAGTTCAAATATCTAAACCCAGATGTGGAAGACATTAGGTATTTCTTGGAAGAATATAAGTCAAAAAGTGCAGATCCAAATATAACTTGTTTCAAAGAACTAACCATGCAAGGTTACCAAATAAAATCAAAATTTTTTTCAGAAATTATGGATAATTATTTTCAAGAATGGATTCCAGTTAGGTCGTCAAAGACCCAGAGAATATCACCAAGTGGAGTCTCAATTCCAGTAAAACTATATTATGAAAAGAAAGAAGAAAATGAAACTGACTCTGTAGAAGTTGATAAGAAGTTTTTGCCAGAAGAATGGCAAAAAGAAAATCAATTAGAAATAGATACAGCAAATCAAGTAAAGATACAAACGTAACTTTGTAACCTGTAACCCATCGTTATAAATCTTCTTAAATTAGGATTACATAAATTAATGGCTTGATAATAAGGGGTTGTCACAGAGTCTTAAAACAAGCTCGCTTAATTTTGGAAGTTTTTTTGTAAGTTACAGTTACACTTATTAATTCCTATTTGAAAAAATATTAAAAATAGATTAAAAACTCGTTGGTAGTAGCAAGCACAGTAAGTGAGTACCCACTTACGAAAAATTGATGAAGCAGAACCTTTATTAACTGTTTCTTTTTTTATCAATTTTACCTTGTTAGGGAGAACCCTAAGACCCCCAAAAAACAAATATAAAGGAGAAATATATAGATAATAGAACAAGAAAAAATCAACTTAAAATATATTTAACAGATGAAGAAAAGGAAATTTTTGAAAAGAAAATGAAACTTGAAAATTGCAAAACTATGTCCCATTTTTTAAGAAAATGTGTATTAGAAAAAGAAACTTATATTGTAGACTTAGAACCATTTAGAGATCTCCAATGGCTACTTTCAAATGCAACAAATAATATAAACCAGATTGCAAAAGCAACTAATACAACTGGTGTTATTTACAAGAATGAAAGTGACTATATGAGAGGAAAAATAGAAAAATTGGCAAAGGAGATATGGCAGATCCATTCCTTACTTCTTAATAAATCAAAAGAAAGTTCTGGTGATTAGTATGGCAATTACAAAAAAGAATACCGTTATGCAAGAGTATTCTTTGAATAATGACATGGAGATGAATATACCCATTTATATTGGACAAAAATCAAGTATACTATAATATAGTTTTATAATTACAATATTAAAATAGGGGGTTGATGTATGTTGTCCAAAATTAAATTGTGGTTTTTTAATAATAAGAATTTTTTAAGGATGTCAAGATTTATAATTTTAACAGTGTTGCTTCTTTTAGTTACCTGGATTTTTGATCATCGATATATTGCAATTAAATCTTATATTCCCAAACAACTATTGCTGTCCGTTGAAGTTTCGGTAAATTTCCTTTCTAATATATCTGGAATATTTTTGACGATAAGTACTTTTTGTTTTACAACGATTGTCACTGTCCTTAATAAATATAGCAGTAGCATATCGCCTAGACTGCTTCAGAGTTTCATAGATAGGACAGGAGTTCTTGGTTTATATGGTATATTTGTAAGTGGTTTTTTCTATTCAGTAATCAGTATCCTTTTATTACAAGATCTTGGTCCAGACCAACATGTTGTAGCTGGAAGTTTAGGCATTGCCTATGCCATAGTTGCAATGCTTAGTTTTATAGCTTTCTCAAGACAGGTTCTTGATAATATAAAAGTATCAAATATTATAGAATATATTTTTAATGACTGCGAAAAACTTATCGATAAAGAGGTAGAACTAAGAGAAAAAGCTAAGCATTACGAAAAAAGCGACGAATCTACAAAGTTATCAATTGTAGCTGAGAGTTCAGGTTATTTATTTGAAATAAAAGCAGATGAGATTTTTAAAGAGCTTAATGGCATAAGAGCAGAACTGTCTATAAACAAGAGGATTGGTGAATACACAATCAAAGGAGAAACCTTAGGAGAATTAAATATATTCCAATGCGAGTTAGATGATAATGATAAAAAAGAATTAAAAGAAAAATTAAGTTCATTGTTTTTAATAAATATTTACAATAATAGAGAAGAAGATTATCACCGTGGAATTGTAAACTTAACCGAAATCGCAAATATGGCCCTAAGCCCCGGCACAAATGATCCAAATACTGCAATAATGTGTATAAATAAAATGTCATCATTGTTTGGGAGACTTTTATCTACAGACAATCATTTTATAATTCTGAAAGAGGACGAAGATGTAAAAATAATCTATCAAAGTTATTCTGTAGAGGATGAACTATATCTTGGTTTCAGCCAGATAATTTCCTACTCAGCAGGTGATCCTTTGGTTACCGAAGCGATTTTACAAGGGCTTTATATCATATACACAATGGCAGACATAGGTGCTAAAAAAAGCATAAAAAAATTTTTTGATGATAGCTATGAAATTTTAATAGAAAATTTTACTTACGAAATGCATTTGAAAATTTTTAAAAGAATAAGAAAGAATATGGAAGAGCACGTAGGCTTATAGGAAAACACATCTGAATCTATTTAAATTTAAATGCATTCAAAATTAAATTAAAAATGTGGTCAATTAATTTACTATTTGTGGGCCACTTTTAGATAATAACTCCGGATCCATTTTTGGTTGACATTTACATGATGAAATATTTACGTTTGAGCCTAATGCATTTAATATAAGCAAAAAATACATATCTTTATATAAAAAATACAACACGAAAAATTACTATTTAAAAATAATGATTCTGAACTTGTGTCAATATTAAAGGAAAATGGGACAATGTTAAAAAAATAGGAAATGATTCCAAACTAATATATATGATAGATTTAATAATTATAGATCTACAAGTTATAACTCTTCGGTACTGGGACTGGGGCGGGACTAAAAATCTGAAAACGTCCTATAATTAGGTGGATTTATTGGTATTAGAAAAAATTGAATGCAATATTTTGAATGGTTTGGGATATATCGAATG
>NZ_KV802403.1:129220-167440 GCF_001810675.1 Facklamia sp. HMSC062C11
CATTGTGCGGCTTGATGAGAAGAATGGGAATAAACTATAAAAGCCTCGCAATTGCTAATATAAAAGCAACTGCGAGGCTCTTTGTTTATAAACCCACTTAATTCCTATTTAAATTAGAAAGTAAGTCAGATGCTTCATCATCCGCACCTTCCCACAAGTGGCTATAGGTGTTAAGAATCGTTTGAACACCTTTATGGTCCAACCGGTTTCGAATTTCTTTAGTCTGTATTCCTTCTTTAATAAGCAGACTAGTAATTCTGTTGTGGTGAATATTTTAATGGCTATTATAAAAGAAGTCAGTAAAATGATTTGACAAAAAACAACGCCGTGGTACTATAAATGTAACCATATATAAATGACTTAAGGTAAGAATTGTGATGCGCTGTTATTTGCAAAGGTATAAAATTGGAGATCTATACATTGGTTATGCTATGAATTTGTATTATAAGTATATATGGAAGTGATTATATGGAGGTAGTAATTGAGAATAGAATTGCAGAATTTCGTAAGGAGCTTGGACTATCCCAACATAAACTTGCTAAAGCTGTTGGTATGAAAAGAAGGTCAATAATGGCGTATGAAAATAATACAATAAGTCCAACTCTTGAAACAGCCTATAAAATATGCAAGGTGTTAAATAAAGATATTAAAGAAGTATTTATTTTTAAGTAAGGAGGTTTTAATATGGGACTTTTATTTAATGATAATAATGAGATAAATGAAAAAATTAATAATGAATTCGGTAATTTAGATAATCACTTGTTAGCAATTAAACATAATAATTTAAGAACAGGTCTTGCTAAGTTGATAGCTAGTAATATTTTTTATACTTTGGATTCAAATAGAACTTTTATCTTATATTTTTCAAATAAAGGAATTCATGAAGAGGAAATAAGCAATTCTTTAAAAAGAGATTTCTTATTTATGCCATGGAATGAAATTAGTTCTTTTGATGTAGAAGTTAAGAATAATAAAGCCATCATAGAATTAGTTCACATTGAAAAAAGAATAGGATATGAAATTCCTTTTAATGGAAAAATTTTTGGGACTAACAAGGATAATTTGAAAAAATTAGAAGCGAAGGACTGGAATAAAATTTAAGGAATTTAGTTGATTAAGAAGTAATCTTAGTTATGATGAATAAAAACTACTAACAATCAAGGAATAGTGTAGTGCCCCCAAAAAGTTAGATTTTGGTCCAACTTTTTGGGGGCACTACATTTGAATGCTCACAGCCTTTTTCTTATATACTCTTGAAAGTATTATCTGAGTTTTCGTTTATTGTTTTAAAACCACTTTTTATTGCAAATAAAACTCCTGCAATCATAAATACAAATACTATTAATAGAGGGACATAATTCATATTTGTTATCAAACCTTTTATTGCAAATCCTAATTCATAGTTACTCTTATAGGCTCTTAACACAATACCTATAGCGAACATAAAGAGATAGGCTAAGAAAATATTTTTAAACAATATCTTCCCTTCTCCAAAGACCATCTTTTCCATTTGTTTTTCTGTCATGCCTGCTGTTGATAGAAGTTTAAAATCATTGGCTCTCGCTCTAAGGTTGCCTTTAAAACTATTATAGGCATTGGAAAGAGCAATCGTTATAAGAATGATTTGGATAGCTAGATTTAGAAGTCTTTCATTCCTTATTACTTCTTTATCCATAGCTGCTTTTAGAATTTCTGTGGAAGTTCCATGGTCAGATTTTGCAACATAATTTGAAATAACTTTTTCGGCATCTTCAAATACTTTTTCTTTATTATTATCAGCTTTAATTTTTACAAAGTAATAATAAACTGGGTCGCCTTGATATATTCCATATTCATCAATAAATTTTTTCATGGTACTTTCACTTGTAAAGATAGATATTTGATTGTCATTATAAGCTTCTAGATTATAAGGCATTTCATCGATACTTGAATCTATTTTTATAGGCATGGACTTACCATCTGCATTATATTTTAAAGTTACTTTTCCAGTATCCTTATCAGAAATTTTTATATATTCATTAAAAGAATAAGGACTTCCACTATCTTTTGGAATTTTATTTAGTAGTAAATACTTTGCATCCGAAATATTATTTTCTTTTAAAAGTTTTTCGAAATCCTCATCTGTTAAGGCATATATATTGGAATATAATTTATCTTCCGGTATTTTACCGCTATTTAAAGCTTCATTTAAATCCTTAGAAATAAAGTCCTTATTATCACCAAGGTAAAATTTTGTATCAACTCTTTGGTATACATGCAATTGGTCTATGCCTTCAACTTCTTCTATATCATGAACAAAGTTTTTATCCAAAAAATCACCTATATAAATACTAGAGTCAAAATTGTAAGGACTTTGGTAGTTATTATATTTTTCCTCTAAACTTCCATATGCCCGACTTACTAAAACATTAGTCAGTACCAAGGCAGACAGAGCCATGGCAATTACAATAATTCGATAGGTTGATTGATAAGACCTGTAATAATCTTTTGCTAAAGTCTTTTCTATTGGTCCATTTATTTTTGATTTTCCTAATTTAATATTTTTTTCTGTAATCCCATTTAAACCTTCGATAACATTTATCTTCGCACTTTTCTTGGCAGGGATCAATGCTGAAAAATACACCATTATCAAGGATAACAAAACAATTATTAAAATAGATATAGGGCTTGGAAATATGAAATGGAAATCCATAGATTTTACACTTTGACCTAAAATATTTGATATGTTTTGATAAGATTTTGTATTATTAAGCCACATCAAATATAAGAGCAGATTTGCAGAAGCCAAAGATAAGATTGTTCCCAAGGCTATTGGTAAGGTTGAAAGTTTAAATGCTTTCTTTCGAATTAATTGCTTTACCTGCTTATCTGTCATCCCAGTGCTTTTTAATAGAGCAATTTCCTTTAGATCCCTATTGTTCCATACATTAAAAGCCCCATAAATGATAAAAGCAAAAAGTAGGCAAAGAAAGAAAGCTGCTCCATATTGTTCTAAAGCTGAGTTTACAACACTTTTTGGTGGAATAATTCCTTTTGGATAGACCATTTTATATTCTAAGATATCTTTATTATAAAATACTCTACCAATGTCTAAGGCATGGTTCTCGTCAATATTCATTTCTGATAAAATTTCCCTAGTTTTTGTATAAGCATCTCTTATATTTTTATACCAAATCTGGGCTTCAATTCCATCATTTTTTTCAAACAAGACTTTTTTATCATCACTTTCAGATAAACCTACAAACATAGCCTCTTCAAATGAAGAGCTAAAATCATCATAAGTACCAACTATTTTATAAGTTTTATCACGAACATTTATTTCAGAACCCAGATCATATTCTTTATTTTTTATTAAAAATCTCTCTGGAACTAATAGTTCATTTGCTTTTTCTGGCTTTTTTCCTTCCTTAATGTCATAGCTTAAAAGACTTGCAGGATCTCCATTTTCATATATAACTGCATTTAAGTCTGTTTTTATTATTTTATTGAAAGAAACTTTTTCTATATCTTTATTGTTTTTTAATTTATCATAAAAACCTTCGTCAATTCTAGTTATATTCACATGATAATCTCCAAAAGTTTTCTTTACATACTCATACTTGTCAGTTTTTAACGAGTTGAAGATAAAAATTACAGTTCCTAATAACATTACCGCTAAAAGTATGGAAATTTTAATAGCAAAACTGTCTTTCCTATTGTTTTTTATAGCTCCATCAGCTAGGTCATTAATAATTTTCATAAGTTCCATCTCCTAAGAAATTTAACCTACCGTCTACCATTCTATAGACCTTATCACAAGAATTTGCTACTTTTTCATCATGAGTTATTATCATAATTGTAGAATTTAATCTCTTATTTACAAGTCTGAAAAGTCCTGTGATTTCTTCAGAATTTTTTCTATCGAGATTTCCTGTAGGCTCATCTGCTAAGATTATTGCAGGTCTTGTAATAAGACTTCTAGCAATAGCGACTCTTTGTTGCTCTCCACCGGATAATTGTTTTGGATACCTATCAAGCTTTCCTTCTATTCCTAGTATCGATAAAATTTCCTTTAAATATTCTTCATCTGCCTTTTTATTGTCTAACAAAAGAGGAAGTAAAATATTTTTTCGAACGTTGATGTTTGGAATCAAATTAAAAAATTGATAGACAACGCCTATATTCCTTCTTCGAAAAATTGTCATCTCATCTTTGTTAAACTTAGTAATATTTTTATCTTGAATAAAAATATCCCCACTTGTTGGTTTATCAACTCCTGCTAATAGGTGAAGCAAGGTAGACTTTCCTGATCCGCTATCTCCAATAATGGCAACAAGATCTCCTTTCTCCATTTCAAAATTCACATTTGATAGAGCGTGTACTTCTACTCCACTATTGTAAGTTTTTGTTAAATCTACTGTTTTTACAATATTCATATTTAGTCCTCCTTATCTTTCTTAGATGATATTAGACTTAAGTGACTGGAAAGTGACTAGAAAAAAAGACTGTGCTTTATTTACACAGCCATAATTAAATCAGTTATAAAATCTTAGTTCAAAGGAATTTGATTTCTTCCCTTTGTGATATAAAAGTTCTCCATTTTGCCTTTCCATAACAGATTTTGCCATAGGAAGGCCAATCCCATAACCTTTTGAATTTGGATCCAGCTTATAAAAACGTTTAAAAACTTTTTCTAACATTTTACGATCCAAACCTTTAGAAAAATCTTCCACAAAAATACTTTTATATAGATTTGTTTCTTTAAGTTGGATTTCTATCTGTCTACCTTCTGTAGCTTCTATACCATTTTTCATCACATTGAAAAGTGCTTCATAGGTCCATTTCTTATCGCATATAAGATAAAAGTCATCTCCATCAAGTGGAATTTCAATATTAACATTGATAAAATAATCTTTTAGGTTTTGTATAATATCTTCAATTAATCCTCGAGCAGATATCCTGTCTTTTGTCATTTCTATTGTACCTGAATCAAGGGCTGCCAATTTTAATAAAATATCAGATAAGTTGTGGAGTCTAAGTAAATTATCTCTGAGTCTTTCTATATACTCTTCGGAAAAGGTGTCATTTTCGTCATCTAATAAGTCAAGTAATAATAGAGATCCGGTTAGAGGGGTTTTTATTTGATGGGCAATGTCTTCAGTATATTCTCTTAAGATCTCTTTGTTTTTTTCAGCATTTTCAGCTATTCTCTTGTTTTCTATAATAATTTTAATAATCTCATCTCTGAGTTTGCCAAATTCATCGTCTATGATTTCGTAATTATCAGAGTTTATATCAAGCGAATGTAGTAGGTTAAATATATTATTAATTTTATCCTCAAGAGCTTTTTCTTTTTTCTTTTCAATTTTTGAAATAACTATAAACAGAATTATATTTATAGCTAGAAAGCCAATAAGTGTTAGAATATCAAATCTTGGACTTAGATAAATTACAAACAAAGACATTATCAAATTTAAAATTAAGACAAGTAAAATATTTTTGTTTTTACTCATTGTCCCACCTATATCCTATTCCTCTTATTGTTTTTATATGATTACCATAATCTCCAAGTTTAGATCTGAGTCTCTTTATGGTGACAGTTAATGTATTGTCATTTACCTCATAAAAATCATAACCCCAAACATAATCTAAAATTCGCTCTCTTAGTAGATTTATATTTTGGTTTTCTAAAAGCATTTCCAATATAGCAAACTCTTTTAAGTTAAGGTCTAAATCTTTTCCATCTATCGAAGCTTGTTTTGATATAAGATCTAAAGATAAATTTTCAAAAGTCAGCTCATTCACTTTTTTAATTTTTCTATTAAAAGCATTGTCTATTCTCGCCTTTAAAACAGGGAGAGAAAAAGGTTTTGTAATATAATCATCTGCTCCTTGGGAAAGACCTTTTATTACATACTCATCTTCGTCTTTTACAGTAAGCATTATTACAGGAAGGTCAGAAAATTCTCTTAGCCACTTTAAAAAATTAAAGCCTGACCCATCTGGGAGATTAGCATCAAGAAGAATTAAATCAAAATCATTAAAATTAAGATTTTCTGCCTGAGAAAGGTTGTTATAAATAATCGTTTCAATATTATGCTTGTTTAAGTAAGTTTTAACAGCAAAGGCAATTGTGCTGTCATCTTCAATCATTAGTATTTTCATTTCTATACTCCAATATTTCCGATATATCACATTTAAAATACCTACATATCCTACCAAGTATTTCCATACTCACATTCTCATCTAGTCCCATTTTAGCTATGGTATGAGGAGTTGTGTTTATGGCTTTTTGTAGGTCTAGTTTATTCATCTTTTCATCTATTAATTTTTTCCATAATTTATCATAGGAAAATCCCATAATCCATCTCAAATTAATCTTCTACTTTGTGCAGTATTTCTATAATATTATATCACGTTTATAAGTAAATTAATCTAAATCCATTAAACAAGCCGACTTTTAGAATAGGTTATATTATCCGGTACCGGTACTGGGGCGAGACTAAAAATCTGAAAACGTCCTATAATTAGGTGGATTTAGTGAAACAAGAAAAAATAGAAACTAATATTTTGAATGGTTTGGGATATATCGAATGTTTGGAAAAGAAGAATGGGAATAATCTCAAAAAACAAAAAACTTGTAAAATCAATAGTTACAGAAGATTAATAACTGTAATTGGGATTAAAATGGGAATATTTGTAAAAAAGAATAAACTAAATAATAGTTCCAAGTGGTTTACATTTGGACAAAAAATTAGACCGTAGTTTCAAGCTGCGGTCTTTTTGCGTAAATATTTTATATAACTTAGCAAACAAATAAATAATACGACAATAAAATGTCGATTTGAGTGTTGATTTGAATAAGGCCGAAAAGAAAGTGATAGAGCTTTTAAGATAAAATCCGAATGTATAGCAAAACAAAGGTCAAATAAGGTATAATAAAAGATAGAAATTATAGGGATGGGTACAAAGTGACAATGAAATTTGATAATTAGTGGTTTGGAATATATTGCTTAACCATGAGATTAGCTTAGGAAGCATATGGTTCCCGGGCTATTTTTTTATGTTATATAAGTAATAAAGATTAAACCAGGATAAGGAGGGAGTGTATTGTCAAAAATTAAAAAAGAAAAAATTTCTGCTAAAGGCTTTGATATTGAGGTTTACACAGAAGATTTTAAAAATGACTATATAAGTCTTACTGATATAGCAAAATATAAAAACAAGGAAGAACCCAATGTAGTTGTTTCAAATTGGATGCGAAACTATAATACAATAGAATATCTTGGTATTTGGGAGCAATTAAATAATCCGGATTTTAACCCCCTCGAATTCGAGGGGTATTTAAAAGAGGCTGGTAGTAACGCTTTTACTTTATCACCTCAAAAATGGCAGAAAACCACTAATGCAGTAGGCTTATTTGTAAAGTTGGGTAGATATGGTGGCACATATGCTCATAAAGATATAGCTTTTAAATTTGCTTCATGGATATCTGCAGAGTTTGAACTTTATATAATAAAAGATTATCAAAGACTAAAAGAAGATGAAAACTCAAAATTATCATTAACTTGGAACCTTCATAGAGAAATATCAAAGATAAATTATAAAATTCATACAGATGCAATTAAAGAATATCTCCTAAAAGATTTGACCAACGAACAATTATCCTTTAAATATGCCAGTGAAGCGGATATGCTTAATGTAGCACTTTTTAATAAAAGAGCAAAATAGTGGCGTGAAGAAAATCCCGAATTAAAAGGAAATATGAGAGACTATGCAAGTCTTAACGAACTATTAGTACTTGCTAATATGGAATCCTACAATGCAATTCTAATTGAAAAAGGATTAGAGCAAAGAGATAGAATGATTGAACTTAGAAATCTTGCGAAGACACAACTCTTATCTTTAGAAAAATTAAACCAATTAGACATCAAAAAACTACCTAATTAAAATTATTATAGAGTTATTGTCTGGTACCGAGACGGGACTAAGAATTTGAAAACGTCCTATAATTAGCTGGATTTGCTGATACTCTAAAAAATAGAACCTAGTATTTTGAATGGTTTGGGATATATCGGACGCTTGGAAAAGAAGGATGGGGATAGTCGCAAAATTGTCTAAAATGGCTACTGGTACTCAAATTGTACTGGAAGTTAAAAAGAATAATTAAAATAATAGTTCCAAGTGGCTTATATGGGGACAAAAATAAGACCGTAACTTTTTGGTTATGGTCTTTTCTAATTTAGAAAGGTCATTTGTTGATGATATATATAAATTAACCGATACTTATCAGATGAAAAAAGAATACCCTATATAAGAGTATTCTTGACGGGTAATAATATGCTGACTTTAGCACCACTTTCATCAGTTCTATTTTCTAAAACAAGACTTCCTCCATGCATTTTAATAATTTGTTCGGCAACAAATAATCCGATACCATAGTTTTCTTTTGAATGTCTACTTTTATCTCCTTGATAGAATTGATCCTTTGCATATAATAGGTCTTCATTGGTAAATCCATGCCCTTGGTCTACTATTGATATTTGAAGCTCATCAGCTTTGGAACATATAAGTAACTCAATAGCTGAGTTTTTGGGACTGTGTTCTCTTGAATTGCTGAGAATATTAAGAAAGGCTCGTTCAAAATTTTTCAAATCTACTATTAAAATACCATTCTCATAGTTAATATCCTCTAAAAGATTTAACTTATAAGTTGATGTAAATTCTTTAGCTAGTTTTTCAATGTTTTCGACAAATTTTTCTGTCTTAATTTCAAGAAAATTCAATTCATTTGCTTGATCAGATTTATTAACAAGCATTAAAGTTTGGATATATTTATCAATACGGCTTGTGTTTTTTCTAATATAATTTAGATATGTTTGCTGTTCTTCTGTTAGGTTTGTTTCTCCTAATAATTCTGAGTTTCCCTTAATAATTGAAAGAGGAGTCTTTATATCATGGCTTAATGCTGAAATCTGATTTCTTTTTTTCTCTTCCTCTCTCCAGTTTGTTCTTAAAGATTCACTTAATCTTACTTTCATTTTTTCTAAACTTTCTAATATGGCATTAAATTCCTGGATATTTGACTTTTTAACTTGAAAGTCCAAGTTTTGTTTCCCGATTTCTTCCGAAGCTTCTAACAAAGGATTTAATTCTTTTGATATTTTCTTTGCCCAAATTAATGTGGTGGTAACAATACTAATAAGGCAAAATATTATCAGTAAAATTAGTAATAAAATATTTATTTGTGGTAGATGCTTTTGCATCCAAGGGTTTCTATAATAAGGTTTTAGGTTATAAGCTACAAGTAGATATCCATCTGATCTTTGTATTTCAATAAAAGATAAATTGGCATTAGAATAACCAGAACCCTTATGATAGTTAAAGGCTATATCTTGGATATTCTTATTCATATTTGTTTCTACAACTTGTTCGTCTTTTGATAAAAATAGATAAGATGTATTATTTGGTAGCAATGATTTATCGAAATTTTTTGAAGTGGAAATATCTATCCTTTTTTCAAGAATTAAACTCTCAGTATGGTTTGCTGGAAATATCCACTTAAATTGATAAGAAGCGGATATAAAAGCTAGGATTAATAAAACGGAGATTGCTAGTCCTAGCCCAATACTTAACAAATATTTAAAAAGTATATTTTTAAGAGATTGACCTTTTGATATTAATTCCATTTATATCCGATTCCCCATACTGTTTCAATTGGATTTTTCCCATGTTTTTGAAACTTTGCCCTAATATTTTTTATATGTTCTGATATTGCAGATGCATCTCCTATACCATCAAATCCAAAGATAAGCTCGTATATTTGATCTCTTGAAAATACTTGTCCTTTTCTTTTTGCTAGTAATTCTGAAATCTGATACTCGGATTTTGTTAAATGAACTTTTTCATCTCCTACAAAAACTTCATTTGAAGATAAATCAAATCGAATTTCACCAAGATTTAAACTAGTGTGTCGTTCTCTTTTTTCTCGTCTTAAATGTGCCTCTATACGAGCTAGGAGTTCTGCTGCACCGAATGGTTTTGTGATGTAATCATCTCCTCCAATTAATAAGCCTTCAACTATATCTTCTTCCATAGTTTTTGCCGTTAAAAAAAGAATAGGGCAGTCTACTTTAGCTCGAATATCCTTACAGAAACTAATTCCGTCAATACCTGGCATCATAACATCAAGTAGAATCAAATCATATTTACTAAGCTTACTATTATCAATCTCTAAAGGATTTTGATATACATCGACTTGATGGTTGTTCTTTTTCAAAATGTTTTTTATTAGATCAAGCATATCTAGCTCGTCATCAACTGCAAGAATTAAAGACATTTTATCACCCCCTAATTTTAAATTAAAAACTTTTATTCACTAACAGATTTCCCATCCCACTTATTAAACCAAATAATTGAGGAAATAAATAGGATTAAGATAATAAAGGATGCTATTATACCCCACAGCCTAAACTCTTTATAAAAATAGGAAGAATCTAAAGCTTTGCCCATCATTATATACATCGCAGGAAGCCTGGAGCCCCAAGTACAAGGTATAAAATACCAAATATTATCACCGATGACAGTCATTGAAAGTAAAGCAAACATTGTTTCTAGAAAACCTAATCCAATAGATGCACCACTACTTAATACGATTGATACCCAAAGATGAATCATGTATAGAGAAAGGCTGCTAATAAGAATTAAAAAAAATTCAATAAGCCAATCTGAGATATTTTGATATCGTGTTAATATTGCAAAAATTATAATAGCTAAAGCAAGAGAAATAACAAATCCCAATTCTAATACAAGGAGTTTTCCTATATAGGCTTTGCTTCTAGATTTTGTAGTAGATAAAAGCACTTGAAATTTCCCAGCACTCATTTCCATATCAACTACTTTTGAACTTATCAAACTTAATATTATTGGCATTACCGCTCCTAAAAGTACAAAATAAGTTTGTATTATATCTCTTTCTTCAAAATTTTTTAATCCTGTGGTTTTTAATGCCACATAAAATAGTAAAGAATAGGCTATAGGTAAGACTATGTGAATCCAAGGAAGCCAGGTGCCTTTAATTTTGTATATTTCTGATTTTATTATATTTATCATTACTTTACCTCTTGTTTTGAAAACCATTTTGCACTTATCATTGTTAGTAAGGTAAATAGACATATAGATAAAATACAAGGAATAAGTAACGATGTGTTTGATACCATTGGATTTGATGCTTCTATTAAAATACCACTTGGTAGAATATGCATAACAGGAATCATTAATCTAATCCCCCAAGAATAGGGACAATAAATCCAAAAAGCACTATCAGATATCAAGATTCCTAAAGCTAACCCTAATACTGCATTTAATGCAATACTTGCGATAAAGCCAAATTTTTTTGCTAAGAAAAAGCATAGAGGGATTTGCCAAATATTAGTTATTATTAGTAAGAAACTTGCAAATAACAATTTTGAAAATGTATAGTTTGGAGTCAATTGCCCTCCAAGGAAAAATTGAAAAATATATACTCCCAGCATATGGATCATAGTAGCAATACCCATATAAATAAATGCTGTAATTATTTTTGAAACCCATAACTTTTTGAGATTAATATTTAGAGGGAAAACTGCTCTGTAATTTAATTTTCTACTTTCTTTTCTATCCATCATTGCTGGTATTAAGGCAAAAGTTGCTGGCATTATTATGACATACCACCAGTTATAGGAATTAATAGTGAAATAACTTGGCATAAGAAAGAGTGACAACAAGATTAAAGATATTGGCATAATAACTAATAACTTCTTCAAAAAAGTGCCCTTGTGTTTTAAATTTTCTGCAAGAATATAATTGATCATTTTTTACACCCGCATTCCATTTTTTATAACATCCATAAAAAGTTCTTCTAAATTATCATTAGGGTTAATGATGTTTTGATATTGTAATTTTCCATTATTAATAATTCCAATATGATCAGCAGTTTGTTCAACTTCTGCCAAAATATGACTAGATAAAATAACGGTTATTCCTTTTTCTGGGAAAGATCTTATTAAATCACGCAATTCTTGAATTCCAAGTGGATCAAGTCCGTTTGTTGGTTCATCTAAAATCAAAAGCTTAGGATTATTTAATAAGGCAATGGCGATACCTAGCCTTTGTTTCATCCCTAAAGAAAATTGACCACTTTTCTTTTTGCCAGTATCTTTTAAACCTACTATTTGCAGAACTTCATCAATTCTAGAATCCGAAAGTCCTAGTAGAAGTGTCCTTACTTTTAAATTTTCCCTCGCAGATAAATTCTCATACAAGGCAGGCATCTCTATCAAGGTACCAATATCCGATAAATCCTCACGACTCCACTCATGACCCTCAAAAAAGATTTGACCAGATGTTTTATGAATCATTCCAGTAATCATCTTCAATGTAGTCGATTTACCAGCCCCATTAGGTCCTAGCAATCCATATATAGAATTTTCTTTTATTTTTAAAGAAATACTATCTACTGCTTTTTGTTTACCAAAAGTTTTAGTAAGACTTTTTGTTTCTAATATCAATTTGTCCATATAAATGAACCTCCTCTTAATTTTTAAGCTTAGTATAAAATGCAAATTTAAGGATTCCATAAGGAAGATAAGATTCTTTAAAATTTAATTGATTGTTTTTACCTTTATTGTTCCGGTACTGGGACTGGGACGGGACTAAAAATTTGAAAACGTCCTATAATTAGATGGATTTGGTGATATTAGAATGTAATGTTTTTTAGGATTTTGGAAAGTATTCCAAATCCTCTCTTGACATTCTAGGTAAAGCTTCGTATCCTTAGATAAGAAATTAAGGGATCTTTAAACGTGTTCGAGAAACATGAAAGCTACCATATAAATATTGACGATAAATAGGTACTTTTTGCTAAGTTTATGGTCAGATGATTATGTCCTTTTATGAACCTGCACACGTGTGTAGGTTCTTTCTTTTTAATCGGAATTTGAGGAAGGATGGTAATAATGGATCCGAAAAAGCCTATTATTGCGCTTGACTTTCAAGAAATGGATCAGTTAGAAGATTTTTTAAATCAATTTCAAGAACCGCTTAATGTCAAAATCGGTATGGAGCTCTATTACACTAGTGGAATAGCCATGATTCATGCTTTGAAAGACCGAGGGCATGAGATCTTCCTGGATCTCAAATTGCATGATATCCCGAATACGGTCAAGTGGGCCATGAAGTCACTAGCTAAGCAAGGTGTGGCCATGCTAAATGTTCATGCGATGGGTGGGAGAGCCATGATGGAAGCGGCTCGTCAAGGAATTGATAAAGGGGTCAAAGCGGGTCAGGCCCGTCCTTTGTTACTGGCGGTGACTCAGTTGACTTCAACGAGTTCGGAGCAGCTCCATGAAGAGCAGCTTGTTGAAGTTAGTATGGAAGAAAGTGTGAGCCATTTGGCTAAGCTCACTCAAATGGCTCAGCTAGATGGTGTTGTATGTTCACCGCTAGAAGCTAAGGCGCTTAAGGCTCAATTTGGTTCGGAATTTATCACGGTTACACCGGGTATTCGATTGAATCAAGGCGGTGATGATCAAAAACGGACGGCCACCCCTTATGATGCCGCTTTGAATGGTTGTGATTATATAGTAGTCGGACGTCCGATTACACAAGCATCTGATCCGGTTGAGGCTTATCATGCGATATTAGTGGATTGGCAAAGCGGATTAGCTGAAAAAAATAAAAATTTTTAAGATAGGAGAGAAGCGTATGACCCCATCCGAACAAGCGGCACAGATCTTATTAGATATCAATGCTGTGTGCCTCAGTCCCCAGGCTCCTTTTACTTGGGCAAGCGGACTGAAGGCCCCCATTTATACCGACAATCGTTTGATTATGTCTTATCCCGAGGAACGTCGAGTGATTGAAGGCTTATTAGCTCAAACGATACAGTCTCATTATCCACAAGCAACGGTGATTGCAGGGACAGCAACAGCGGGTATTCCGCATGCAGCCTTTGTGGCTGCTGAGCTGAACTTGCCCATGATCTATGTGCGGTCTTCTGCCAAGGATCATGGTAAAGGACGAGCCGTTGAAGGTGTCTTAAAAGCAAGTGATAAGGTTGTATTGATCGAAGACTTGATCTCAACGGGACGCAGTGTTCTAAATGCTGCCCGTCAAATTCAAGCCGAGGGGGCTCAAGTACTCGGTGTTGTAAGTATCTTTAATTACCAACTGGCCAGTGGGCAAGCAGCTTTCAAGGAAGCGGGAATCGATTTTGTCTCCTTGACGGATTACACTCGCTTGGTTGAAATTGCGATGAAGCAAGCTAGCTTAAAAGACAATCAAGCTTCTTTGGCAGATTGGTATAAGGATCCTGAGGGATGGAGCCAAGCTCATCAGGGTTAGTCAAGACGATTTGTTGCTAAAAGAATTAATAAAGAATGACGAGAGCATTCATTAAGGAGCGAAAAAATGGAAAAAATGAGTAGAAATGATCGACGCGCTTTAATCACAGCAATTGTGGGTTCAGGATTAGATGATTTGAATGTGATGTTTCTAGCCTTTTCAATGTCTAGTATTGTAAGTAGTCTGGGGATTTCACAAACTCAAGGAGGCTGGATTGCGACGATTACTAACTTCGGGATGTTAGTTGGAGGTTTGTTGTTTGGCGTCTTAGCTGATCGCTATAATAAGTACCGTGTTTTTAAATGGACGATAATGATCTTCTCCTTGTCTACAGCCATGATCTTTTTCACCCATAATATTTATTATCTTTACTTGATGCGTTTTATTGCTGGAATTGGTGTTGGCGGTGAATATGGGGTGGCTGTCGCTATCATGGCCGGGATCGTCGAACCGCATAAAATGGGACGGATCTCAGCCTTAAATGGGATTGCAGGGCAAGTGGGGTCTATTTGTTCGGCCGTATTAGCTGGTTTTGTAGCGCCAATTTTTGGTTGGAGAGGCCTTTTCTTATTTGGATTGTTACCGATGATTTTAGTGGCTTATACACATTTTGCGGTGGATGAGTCAACAATTACCAATCGTTACGCTGCTAAGCGGTCTTTTTTACATAAAGAAAAGCCATCAATTAGCGAACTATTTGCGACGCCAGCTTTAGTCCATCAAACGATTGTCTTGATGGTGATGGCTACCGTTCAAATTGCAGGGTATTTTGGCATGATGAATTGGTTGCCGAGTATTATGCAAGCCTCGCTAGGCTTGTCGGTTAAAAACTCTTCAACTTGGATGATCGCAACCATCGTTGGGATGTGTATTGGGATGTTAGTTTTTGGTCAAATTTTAGACCGCTTAGGGCCGCGCCTAGCCTATGGCCTCTTTCTCTTAATGTCTTCGGCTTCGGTCTATTTGTTCCAATTTGCGAATTCGGCGGTCACGATGATTATTGGCGGAATGATCGTTGGCTTCTTCGTTAATGGGATGTTCTCTGGCTATGGAGCCATGACAAGCCGCTTGTACTCCAGTCGAATTCACTCGATTGCCAATAATGTGATCTTGAATGTTGGTCGTGCGGTCGGCGGATTCTCATCGGTGATTATTGGGAAGATCTTAGATAGTACCTCGGTATCAGTCGTCATGCTCTTCTTGGCGAGTTTGTATCTAATCAGCTTCATGGTGATGTTATCCTTGCCATACTTGCAAAAAGAGCGGTATGACGCCTTATTATTGACGGATGGTGTCGAAGATAACTCGGTTGGTACAAATTCTTCACTAGCTTAATAAAATAGGATCAAGGAACAACACCCCAAGGTTAAACTTGGGGTGTTTTCTTTGTATCCTGTGTGGATATTTAGGGGCTTTTTGTCTAGTGAGCGGGTAGAGATTGGTGTATACTGATTATCAATCGATCATTAATTATGTATGAAGGGAGTTAATGGACTTGGAATTATTAATTAGAGGACTAATGATTGGGCTATTTCTGGCGATCACCAATTATTCCATGAAATCTCATAACAACCCTTGGGGGCGGTGGCTTAGTCGTTTGTTGGTGATTGGGGTTTTTTGGTTGGCGGCAGGATCACTGAGTGTTTTTAGTCTGCTTGCGACTGAAGTAGCTCTTAAATGGCGGTTGATATATGGCCTATTAGCCGTGGCCCTGTGGGCTTATTTGATCCATCTGATCCGCATATATCGTAAAAAATAAATCTGTCTATCTATTTAGTTTGATCGCATCTTGAATAATTGACCCTTCAAATCTGAGTGTGTTTTCTTGTGGCTTCTAAGGTGAACGTGCTAAACTGAAATTATCACAATTAAGGAGGGTTCTACATGCAAGCAAATTATGTGTTGAGTAATGATGTTAAGATTCCATCGATTGCCTTTGGTACTTGGGAGTTGCCCGAAGGCGAGGTGGCCTACCAAGCCGTCTTAAAGGCTTTGGAATATGGTTATCGCCACATTGACACCGCCCAAATCTATGGCAATGAAAAAAGTGTGGGCCAAGCCATCAAGGATTCCAAAATTGACCGTCAGGCTATCTTCTTGACAACTAAGGTCTGGAATGACAAGGGAACCTATGAGGCAACCAAAGCGTCTATTGATGAATCCATGACTAAGCTACAAGTGGATTACTTGGATCTGCTTTTGATTCATTGGCCAAACCCACAAGCCTTTCAAGCAAATGATGCTTTGATTGAACGTAACGCTCAAGTTTGGCGTGCGATGGAGGAATACTATCAAGCGGGTAAGATTCGTTCGATTGGGGTGTCTAACTTCTTGGAACATCATATCGAAGCCTTGAAGAAGACTGCCACCGTTAAACCAATGGTCAATCAAATTAAGTTGTCACCAGGTTTGACGCAAGCGGAACTCGTTGACTACTGTAAGCGTGAAGGAATTGTTTTGGAGGCATACAGTCCGCTCGGTCGCGGGGATGCGTTTCACAATGAGACTTTAAAGGAGATGGCCGCTCGCTATGATGTGACTGTGGCTCAATTATGCTTACAATGGTCTTGGCAACATGGCTTCTTACCGCTACCTCGCTCTAAAACACCGGCTAATATTTTATCTAATATTGAGCGGCCTGAATTCACGATTGAGGCCGCGGATATGGAACGGCTCGATCAATTGGAGGATTTAGCGACCGCACCAGACCCTGACCATGCTAAGGAATAGTCTTAAAAGATTCATACTTGTGAAACGTTCGAGTCTAGAATGAAGGCTCGAGCGTTTTTTGTTGGAGCAAGAATGGAGGGTAGATCATGTAAAAAAACTTTTATCGTTTTCATGTGACCTATGCTAAAATAATATCAAAGGGGGGAGTTTTGTATGATTAATGATTCTTTACGGTTTAAACAGCGATTGATGATCGCATCCATGCTCTTTGGCTTATTCTTTGGGGCAGGAAATATTATTTTCCCAGTATTTTTAGGGCAACTTGCTGGAGACCAGGTATTTTTAGCGGGTCTAGGGTTTAATTTAACAGCAGTCGGGTTACCTATGTTGGCCATTGCAGCGATGGCTGTGACTGAGAGTGAATCGGTCTATGAATTGAGTTTACGGGTTTCCAAGCCGTTTGCGGTGATATTTACAGTCGGTTTGTATTTGATGATCGGCCCCTTATTCGCGATTCCACGTTTGGCGACAGTCTCTTATGAAGTAGGGGTCTCCTCTTGGGTAGATCAAATGGGCTTGAGCCAGACTTGGGGGCTGGCCGCATACTCGCTCCTCTTTTTTGGCGGTGCCTATCTTTTTTCACGTAAGTCATCGAATTTAATTCAGCTAATTGGTCAGTGGATGACCCCCTTGTTAATTCTCTTGTTGGCTCTCGTCTTTGCGCAAGCTTGTTTAAGAGGAAATTTTGATTTCCCTAGTGGGACTTTGGATTATCCTTTAGCCAATTCTTTTATTAAAGGCTATGATACGATGGATGGGCTAGCGGGACTGGCCTTTGGAATTGTGATTATTCGTTCTATCAGATCTCTCGGCTTAAAAAATCCTCACCGAATTAGTCAGGAAGTGCTCTTGAGTGGGGGACTTTGTGTATTGATGATGGGCCTGGTTTACTTTGGCTTGATTCTCTTGGGGGCAGACAGTTTGAATTATAGCCAATTAGCCGCTAATGGCGGTGAGGCTTTGCCTAGAATTGTGAGTCACTATTTTGGTTGGTTTGGTCAGATTCTTTTGACTCTGATCGTCATTGTGGCTTGTTTTAAGACGACGATCGGTTTGGTAGTTGCCTTTAGTCAAGCTTTTCAACAGATTTTTCCAGGAAGTAAGGGCTGGCTTTGGTCAGTCTTAGCCTGTTTAGTCCCAGGACTCTTAGCCAATGTGGGCTTGGATCGGATGATTGCCTTGACGACTCCCTTCTTAATGTTGATTTATCCTTTAGCCATGGTCTTAATTCTTTTGGCCTTGTTGGCGAATCAGTGGGCTTCTAAGCGAACCTATCAGATCTGTCTATGGGTGACGGCCTTCTTTGCGGTCTTTGATTTTATCAATCATTCACCGGTCTTTGTGAAGCAATCGGTTTGGGGAGGGGCGATGATTCGTTGGGCAAAGCAGCATTTTCTTTTTTATCAGTTAGGCTTGGCGTGGTTCTTGCCGTTTCTCTTAACCTTAGGCGTTTGTTTTATATTTAGAAAGCGGCTGGCTGATCAGTAGGCAACTAAAAAAGGAGCGACGAGAGTCAGCTCCTTTTTTATGTGCTTTTAATTAGGCTTGGCAGATGCCGGGCGTGGTCATTTTTTCAGCTTGTAGTAAGTGGTCGAGGCTTGCTTGGTCGAGCAGGCCTTTTTCGATGACCAATTCTTTGACAGATTGGTCACTGGTAAGTGCTTCCTTAGCGATGTCAGCAGCTGCTTGATAGCCAATATAAGGGACCAAAGCGGTAATGGTGCCGACACTTTGTTCGACTAATTCGTGGCAACGATCACGGTTAGCGGTAAGGTCTTTGAGGCAGTTGTCAATGAGGGTTTGAATGGCTTGCTTAAGATAGGTCAAGGATTCAAACAGGCAGAAGAAGGTAACAGGTTCAAAAGCATTAAGTTCCAATTGACCGGCTTCAACGGCCATGGCAATGGTTAAATCATTGCCGCAGACTTTAAAAGCAACTTGATTGACAACTTCAGGAATAACCGGATTAACTTTACCTGGCATGATGGAAGAACCGTTTTGTTTTTTAGGAAGATTAATCTCGTTAAAGCCTGTTTTAGGCCCAGAAGACATGAGTCGTAAGTCGTTAGACATTTTTGATAAGGCAAGGGCCAAGGTCTTTAGAATGCTTGAGATATAAGCAAAGCTATCGATGTGTTGGGTGCCGTCAATCATATCTTTAGCTTGGTGAACTGGAAGACCAGAGACTTCTGCTAATTCTGGGACGACTTGAGTAAAGTAATGCTCATCGGCATTTAAGCCGGTTCCGATCGCGGTGGCACCAAGGTTAACTGTTAGGAGTTCATCAAGGGCATTTTCCAAGCGTTGCCGAGACCGTTTGATGGCGGTCGCATAGGCATGAAATTCTTGACCGAGACGGATGGGAATGGCGTCCTGCATTTGTGTGCGGCCCATCTTGATAACATCGTCGAAAGCTTGAGCCTTGTCATGGAGCGCTTCTTCGAGTTGAATCAGCATTTGAATCAGATCTTGGGCTAATTGGTAGGTGGTTAACTTCCCAGCAGTCGGAATGACGTCGTTGGTTGATTGACCATAATTGACATGGTCATTGGGATGAACCAGATGGTAATTGCCTTTTTGGCCGCCTAGGATTTCGATGGCCCGATTGGCTAGAACTTCATTGATGTTCATATTCATCGAGGTGCCTGCCCCACCTTGGATCGGATCAACAATAAAGGCATCTTGGAGTTGGTGATTGATGATCTCATCACAGGCTTGAACAATCGCTTGGGCAACATCCTCGCTGAGGCGATGGCAGGCCTGGTTGGTGATTGCGCAGGCTTTTTTGACATAGGCTAGGGATTGGATAAAACGAGGGTGTAGACTTTGCCCGGTGATTGGGAAGTTTTCACGAGCTCGCAGGGATTGAACCCCGTAGTAGGCATCGACAGGGACGGCGTGTTGGCCAATGGAATCGGCTTCCATCCGAGTAGGGTTATTGGTATGTGTAGTCATGACTTTGCTCCTTTTCTATGAAGTTTGACTTCTTTAGTCTTATTATAGGAATGAAAAGGTTTTATTTCTAATACTTATTATGGTATATTAGTTATAACTTAAAAGCTATATATGGGGTGGTTTCATGTTTCAAGGAAAAGAATATGTCTTAGCGGTGGAAAAGGAACGATCATTTTCTAAGGCGGCCGAGAAAATGCATATTTCACAACCTTCTTTATCGGCTAATATTAAGCGGATTGAAGAGCGGTTGGGGCATGATTTGTTTGATCGGTCGACCATTCCTCTACGGGTGACGGAATTTGGTGAGGAATATCTGAAGCAATGCCGGCAAATCTTAAAGATCGAGGCGGATTTTGATCAATTTTTACAGCGTTATGAAGGCTTGCAGTATGGACACATTATGATTGGGGGGTCCAGTCTCTATGCTGCCATGATTCTCCCCAGGATGATGGCCCAATATAAGTCCCTTTATCCTGCTATTGAATTAGGCTTGAAGGAGGCGACGAGTGAAGACTTGGTCCATTATTTAAGAGAGGGGGAGATTGATCTCTTACTGGATAATACCGGCTTTGACGAACAAGAGTTTGAGGCGGTTGAACTAGCTTCTGAGCAGCTTCTCTTAGCTGTTCCACGTGATTTTGCGGTTAACCAGTTCTTGTTGGATTATCAGCTTTCACCGAGGGCGATTCGCCAAGGAAATATAGATATTAATCAGGTGCCGGCTGTTGACCTAAAAGCGTTTGGTCAAGCTCCTTTTGTTTTTTTAAATGATCACAATGATACAGGGGGGCGGGCTCGGCGCTTATGTCAGGCTCAGGATTATCAAGCGAATGTGGTCTATGGGGTCGATCAACAGTTGACGGCATATAATATTTCTTTATCAGGAATGGCGATTTCGGTGATGGGGGAGGCCTTGTTGCATTACGGCTATGCCAGTGATCGTTTGATATATTACCGACTGCAAGGGGAGGCTTCGAAACGACCGATTTGTATTTATTGGAAGAAGGACCGTTATTTAACGAAAGCGAGTCAGGCTTTTTTAGAATTAATTGGCCAAGAGAAACTTTTTTAGTGGAAAGGATTTCATTTTTTCTTAGAATCGCGTATAATGACTTATAAATACTAAACTATAAGTTAGGAGGCAAAAACGTGGAATATCGGTTAGAACATGATTCCTTAGGGGAAGTTAAGGTGCCCAAGGATCGTTATTGGGGAGCAGTCACACAACGGGCCTATGAACATTTTCAGATTGGTCAGGAAAAGATGCCGCGGGTTTTGATTCGTGCTTTAGCAGCGATTAAAAAAGCGGCTGCTCAGTGTAATGAGTCTCTGGGGGTCTTGGATGCCGAGCGTGCCCAGCGAATCGAAGAAGTATGTGATGAGATCCTGGATGGAAAGCTGGATGATCATTTTCCTTTACCAATTTGGCAAACCGGATCAGGCACACAGACCAATATGAATATGAACGAGGTGATTGCGAATCGCTCGAATCAAGTGTATGGAGATCAGCTCTTGCATCCCAATGACCATGTGAATCGGTCGCAATCTTCCAATGATGCCTTCCCAACGGCTATGCATGTGGCCTGTTTAATGACCTGGCATCAGGGATTAAGAGCATCCCTAGTGGCAATGATTGACCAATTACATGTTCTTGAGCAAGCCTATCAAGATCAAATTAAGTCGGGACGGACGCATCTGCAAGATGCAACGCCGATTCGTTTTAGTCAAGAAGTTTCAGGATGGTCAGCCTCTTTGTCTCAGGACTTAGAGATGCTCGATCAATTGAGTGATTTTGTGAGTGAGATTGCTTTGGGAGGGACCGCCGTAGGAACCGGCTTGAATGCACCTGAAGGTTATGATCAAAAGGTGGCTGCTTTATTAAGTCGGGTCGTAGACATTCCACTAAGAACGGCTACTAACAAGTTCCATTCCTTGTCTTCTAAAAGTGAGTTGGTAGCTTTTCATGGTGGCTTAAAAGCTTTAGCGGGTGACCTTATGAAGATGGCTAATGATATACGGTGGTTGGCTTCAGGACCTCGGTGTGGTTTGGGAGAGATTACGATCCCGGCTAATGAACCGGGTTCGTCGATTATGCCAGGTAAGGTTAATCCTACCCAATGTGAAGCTTTGACCATGGTTGCCCTTCAAGTTATGAGCAATGATCTTGCAGTGGGTATGGCTCATTCGCAAGGTAATTTTCAGCTGAATGTTTTTATGCCGGTTACGATCTATAATGTGATTCAATCGATGGAATTATTGCAAGATGGTATGTTGATGTTTACCAAGTATTGCTTAAAAGGCTTAAAAGTGAATGAAGATCAGATGCAAGCGAATATGGACCGGTCTTTGATGCTCGTGACGGCCTTAAGTCCACGTTTAGGCTATGAAAAAGCGGCCCAGGTGGCTAAACACGCTTATCAGACTGATTTGAGTCTGAAGGAAGCCTGCCTGGATTTAGGGTATTTGGATGCGGCGACTTTTGATCAATTAGTCGATCCCAGCAAAATGGTATAAGTAGCGAAGAAAGGAAGCAGAAAAAATGGATGTATTTGAAGAATCTTTAAAGCGTCACTATGACCTACAAGGAAAAATTGAAGTGGTCTCACGTGCAAGCATTGAGTCAATGGAGGATTTAGCCTTGGCCTATTCGCCAGGAGTTGCTCAACCTTGTCGGGTCATTGATCAGGATCCGGATCAATCCTATGCCTTAACGCGGCGCCAACATTTAGTGGCGGTTGTCACCAACGGAACGGCTGTTTTAGGTTTGGGGAACATTGGCCCATTAGCGGCCATGCCAGTCATGGAAGGTAAGTGTGCCCTCTTCAAGCGCTTTGCCGACGTTGATGCTTTCCCCATCTGTGTGGATAGTGAGGATGTTGATGAGGTTGTAGATACGATCGCACGCATCTCAAAAAGTTTTGGTGGGATTAACCTGGAAGATATTGCCGCACCGGCTTGTTTTGAGATTGAAGAAAAGCTTAAGGCACGGTGTGATGTGCCTGTCTTCCATGATGATCAACATGGGACAGCCATTGTTGTTGCGGCTGCTTTATTGAATGCGGTCAAGTTAACTCACAAAACAATGGGTCAATTAAAGTTGGTGATTAATGGAGCGGGGGCAGCCGGGATTGCGATTGCTAAGCTCTTATTACAGATGGGCTTTGGTCAAATTATTATGGTGGATCGTCAAGGAATCTTAAATCGTGAGGATACACATCTCGATCCAGCCAAACAGGCCATTGCTCAAGTGACGAATCCAGAAGGATTGACAGGGGATTTATCTGTCGCGATTAAAGGCGCCGATGTTTTTATTGGAGTTTCTGCGCCAAAGGTGGTTAGCCAAGCAATGATTCGGTCGATGAATGATCAAGCCATTGTCTTTGCGATGGCCAATCCGGTACCAGAAATTATGCCAGAAGATGCCTTAGAAGCGGGGGCAGCTATTGTTGGGACTGGTCGGTCGGATTATCCGAACCAAATTAATAATGTCTTAGCTTTTCCAGGGATCTTTAAAGGAGTCTTAGCAGTTCGGGCTCGAGAAGTGACGGATGGTATGAAGGAGAGTGCGGCTCGCGCGATTGCTTCATTAATTCCGGAGGAAGACTTAAAGGCCGAGGCTATTATTGTGAATGCCTTAGATGACCGTGTAGCTGATGTGGTAGCCAAGGCGGTCGCAGATCAAGCGATTAAAGAAGGCGTTAGTCGCCATTAATCGTTTGGAATGAATCTTAAGAGGCTGGGGCTTAAAGCCCCAGCCATTTTTTTATGGAGTCAGAAGGATTACTTTTTTGAGGGGAATATGATAGGCTAAGGATACTTTGTTAGAAAAGAGATGAATGAATGTCTAAACAAGCTGTATCGCGAAAAGAATGGATGACTCAGGGACCAATTATGCCAATGCTGTTGACCTTGTCTGCGCCACTCATGTTTAATAATTTAGTGCGTACTTTCTATACGGTGGCGGACGGTTTGTATTTAGCTCAGTTATCGGCAGAAGATTTTGCGGCCTCCAGTTTTTCTTGGCCTTTAAACAATTTATTTATTTCGATCGGAATGGGAATTGGTGTCGCAGCGACCGCCTTAATCGCCCATTTTATTGGGTCCAATCAACTGAAGAAGATTCAAGTCTATTTAGATTCGACCTTATTTTTAACCTTGGCCTTAGGGGCTATGTTGACCGTCTTGGGAATAGCTTCCAGTGAGTGGCTCTTAAAAGCCATGGGGGGCCAAGGGAACTTTTTGCAAAAGTCGGATTTGTATTTAAAGATTTCCTTTTTGGGACTCTTCTTTGACTTTGGCTTCTTTGCTTACCAGTCGATCCTGAATGCTCAAGGGATGACTAAGACCTTGACCGTTATTTCCGCGATTTCGATGGGGGTGAATCTCTTATTGGATCCTTTCTTTATCTATGATCAAGTACCCGTGCTTTATTGGTCAGGCTTGGGATGGGGCATTGCGGGAGCGGCCTGGGCGACCTTTATTTCGAAATGGGTCTTATTAGCTTTAGCAGCCTGGATCGTAGCCAAACAATCTGCGATTAAACCTTCTAGAAAATGGTTCCGTTGGGATCTTGGGAGTCAACGGCATATTTTGCGAATGGCATTGCCTTCTGCTTTAGGTTATGGAGGGTCTTCTTTAGGGTTTACTGTGATGAATGCCTTAATTACTTCTTATGGGACCAATACTTTGGCGGCTTTTTCCATGATCAATCGGGTTTCTGATATTGTCATGCAGCCACAGATGGGAGTGGGGATGGCCTTAACACCGATTATTGGTCAGAACATGGGAGCCAAGCAATTTGACCGAGCGCATTTGATTTTTAAGCGGGCTATCCAATTTATATTAGGGATGTCGATTCTAGCATCGGCTTGTATCTTGTTAGGACAGGAACCGATCTTACGGTTGTTTATTAAGGCGGATGCTCCTGCGGATTTGTGGAATCAGGCGCGAGAGTATCTGTACTATTCTGCCTTTATCATTTTCTTTATGGGCTTATTTAATGCCTTAAATGGCTTCTTTCAAGGTTGCGGTCAGACCAAGTATTCCATGTTTATGACGATGGGACGCTTGTGGCTCATTCGGGTACCAATTGTATTTCTTTTGGGACGGTTGACGGACTTGGGATCGACGGGAATTTGGATTTCCATGTTAATTTCGAATATGGGGATCGTTGTATGGGGCTTCTATATTTATCGCCGAAATAACTGGGAGCTGATGAGTCAGATGGCTTAGTGGATGAATGAAAATAATCCCACTGCTTAGTACTAAGCAAGTGGGATTATTTTGTTGGGATGACTGGTGAGGAGTCGCTCATGTTTGAATAGGCGATCGTTTGGTCAAACCCCCAATGGGATTTTATGTTAAAATAGGTTTACGATAAAAGGAAGGTGATAAGGATGCGACGAACGAGTCTGTGGGCTTATGTGGTAATAGCGGGAGCTTTTATGCTTACAGGTGCTTTGTTGGTCTTGTTTCCCTTCGAACAAATGGATTTTCTCCTGCAATTTTTAGCGGCCTATTTAGCTTTAACGGCTTGTAGCAAGTTTTGGGATCAATGGCGGTTAAAAAGCAGTATCTTCAAAGGGGAGAAGGGAAGCTTTCCTTATCTACTGGCACTGGGTTATCTTTTATTGGGCTTAGTGATTTATTGGCAAAGAAGTTTCCTGGTGGTTTGGGTAGTGAAGCTTATAGGTGTCTATCAGCTCGGCTTGGCTCTGCTCAATCTCTTTGCTTACTATTTGATGCGAAAAGACCAGGTGCCTAGTCGGTGGGGAAGGTTGGCTTATGCGATTTTCCATTTGATTTTTGGGATAGGGTCAATCCTGACTCCCTTTCAAGGCTACCGGGCTTTGCAGTGGCTAGGGATTTATCTCTTGCTTATTGGACTGAGCTATTTAAAAGACGGCCGAAACTTATGGGCATTGCCTCAGACCTCAACTTCTCGCTGGACTTGGCGAGTCCCTTTACCGGTTGTTTTTTCTTTGTTTTTTCCACAAAAAGTATTAGCTCAAACAGAAGCAGTGGTTCAGGGTCGGATAAGTTTAGCTTCTTCTGATTTGAATCCAGGACGGGATGCGGACGTGTCAATACCGGCAGAGAAGCTAGCTTTGTCCAAAAATAAAAACCTACTCGTACAGATTCATGTGGGTAGAGATCGCTACAGTCGAGTGGGACATATGAATGTGGCTTATGATGGGATCGTTTATTCATATGGGAATCATGATGCGGCCTCAAGACGTATGATGGATTGTTTGGGGGATGGCGTGGTGGTCTTACTGAATCATCAGGAATACCTTGACTATTACCTCTCTCACAGGGTAACCATTATCGAATACGAAATTGCTTTAAATGAAGTTCAACGATTAGCTTTAGAAGCTCATTTTGCTAGAATGCAGGATCAATTTGTCCCCTGGTATCCACAATCCGCCCAACAATTAAAAGGTTTTGCCGGGAATATCATTCGCCAAACCCAGGGGAAATTTTATAAATTTGCCGCTGGTAAATACCAGACCTACTTTTTGTTCTGGACGAATTGTGTCCTTTTCTCGGAGGAGCTGCTGCGGGTGTGTGGCTTTGACGTTTTTCCATTGGTGGGTATCCAAACGCCTGGGACCTATTATGATTATCTGGAAAGACAGCGGCGACAAAATCAGTCTCGGATTGTGGCACGCCGGGTCTATAATCGCGATTTACGCGATTATGTGGCAAAAAGTAAAGTACAGAAATTATAAAGATATCAAAATAAGAGGCTGTGACCTGGTGGTCTAGCCTCTTATTTATTGAATTGATTAGTTATTTTAGAAGCGGTTCTTGAAAACTAACTGCTTTTTATGGCTAACTATCTTTTGAATTTTATGTCCCATTTGGTAACGCGGAAGAGCCATTTAACGATTTCACAGATGATGACTAGAGAGAAGGCGGCTGCCATAACAATACCCCATTCATAGCCATTCATTGGGTGAACATCAAAGAATTGATTGATTCCTGGAATCAAGATGACTCCTAATAAGAGGGCACCAGACACGATAAAGGCTAGGTTAAGCCACTTATTATCAAATGGATTGCGTTTGAAGAGGGAACCAAAGGTTGATTTCACATTATAAGAGTGGAAGAGTTGAATCATTCCTAAGGTGACAAAGGCCATGGTCTCTGCTAAGACGTGACGTTCTTCACCAACTAAGCTAGTGGTCATAGGCCCTTCAGCAGCAAACCAATAAACAAAGAGTGTAATAGCAGCTTCAAAGATACCTTGATAGATAATTGATGGAGCTATTCCAAAGGATAGGAAGGAATCTTTGGAGGTTCTTGGTTTATGAGACATGACATCCGATTCGGCACGTTCCATCCCTAGGGCGATCGCTGGGAAGACGTCGGTGACTAAGTTAATCCATAGAATATGAACGGGTTCTAAGATGACCCATCCAAAGAGGGTGGCTGTAAAGAGCGTAATAACTTCTCCTAAGTTAGCTGATAGAAGGTATTGGACAGCTTTTTGAATATTGGCAAATACTTTACGTCCTTCTTCAACAGCAACGACGATTGTTTGGAAGTTATCATCCGCTAAGACCATATCCGAAGCACCTTTGGAGACCTCGGTACCGGTAATTCCCATACCCACTCCGATATCGGCTTGTTTTAGAGAAGGAGCGTCATTGACCCCATCCCCTGTCATAGAAACAACCGCATCATTGGCCTGCCAAGCCTTAATGATACGAACCTTATGCTCAGGAGAAACCCGGGCATAGACAAAGTAGTTCTTGACTTTTTGGGCCAGTTCTTCATCACTGATTTCATTGAGTTGAGCGCCGGTTAGGACGTGCTCTTCATTGTTGGAAGCGGATGGATCAAGGATGGTTAAGCGTTCAGCAATCGCTTGGGCGGTGACAGCATGGTCGCCAGTAATCATGACGGTACGAATACCTGCACGGCGAGCGGTTTCGATAGCCTCTTTAGCTTCAGAACGCTCAGGGTCGATCATACCTACAAGACCTGTAAAGATCAGATTGTGTTCGACACTATCGCTATCAAAGCTCGCTGGGAGTTGGTCGATGTATTGGTAGGCACCTGCCAGAACCCGTAAAGCTTGTCGAGCTAGATCATTATTGATTTTTAAAATTTCATCTTTATCAGCCTGAGTTAATTCCTTGACTTCTCCATTTACTTTTTGATAACGGCATCGTTGAATCAGTTGATCCGGAGCTCCCTTAACGGCCACAAAATAACGATCCTGGAAGCTGTGAACGGTCGACATTAATTTACGATCAGAATCAAAGGGTACTTCTCCCTTTCGTGGGTATTGGGCCAGTTGATCTTGAAGGGGCATTTGATGGTCTAAGGCATACTTGACCATGGCGGTTTCGGTAGGGTCACCATTGACTTTGCCTTGAGCATCGATCTTGGAATCATTGGCAAAAACAAAGGAACGAATGAATTCAGAATCCGTATCTAAGTCATCCTTGGCGTCGTGAAGTTGACCGTCATGATAGACTTTTTCAATGGTCATTTCGTTTAGGGTTAAGGTTCCTGTCTTATCGGAACAGATAACTTGAGTGGACCCTAAGGTTTCTACCGCTGGAAGGGTCCGTACTAAGGCTTTACGTTCGGCCATAGTTTGGGTTCCTAAGGAAAGGATAATCGTGGAGATGGCTGGGAGTCCTTCTGGGATCGCAGCAACAGCTAGTGAGATAGACACTAATAGCATTTCTAATGGGGATAAGCCATTTAAGAAGACGCCCACAATAAAGGTAACGACGGCAATACCCATGATTAGATAGGTAAGGTTCTTACCTAAAGTTTCTTGGTCACGTTGTAGTGGAGTGAGTTGTTTTTGTGTGGAGGATAACATAGCCGCAATGTGACCAACCTCGGTATCCATTCCAGTTTGTGTGACAACTCCTAGTCCTCGACCATAGGTGACATTCGTCGAAGAAAAGCCCATGTTGGTCCGATCACCAATACCGGCATCGGCTTCTACTAGGCAATTAGCGTCTTTTTCTACTGGGACAGATTCACCCGTAAGTGCGGCTTCTTCGATTTTAAGTGAGTTGGTTTCGATCAGACGCAAGTCAGCTGGCACGACGTCGCCGGCTTCTAGTAAGACGATGTCTCCAGGAACTAATTCAGTGGATTTGACTTTTTGGTGACTGCCATCACGTAAGACATTGGCTTCGGGAGAGGAGATATTCTTCAAAGCATCAATCGCATCCTCGGCTTTTGCTTCTTGGATCACTCCAATCACGGCATTGAGTAAAACAACAATTAAGATAATCACGGCATCGGCAATACCTTCGCCATTGGCTAGACCAATACCAGCAGAGACAGCAGCAGCTACCAAAAGAACAATGATCATGAAGTCTTTGAACTGATCAATGAACTTTTGCAGGGTGCTTCGGTGTTCTTCCTCTTTGATGGCATTCTCTCCATAACGGGCTTGCCGTTCTTTGACTTGGCTAGCGCTTAAGCCTTTTAGGCGATCGCTTTCCAATTGGCTCAGAATTGCTTCCTTGTCTTTGCTATAGGCAAGTAATTCTTTGGTTGACATGGACTTTCCCCCTTTAAGTTTTTGTTCATGGTGGGTTCCTCAAGAAAAAAGACTTATGCCTCTTGCAACTGAACGTTGTTAAGCGGCATAAGTCTCACTCTTTACTTTAGTACCAGTAATCGGTGAGATTACTTAACGTTGTTGATACTAAAAAGGCTAGGCCTCGAGTTACTCCCCTATGAACTTTTAAATAGATTATAAGGAATCTCTTTATTAAATGCAAATAAAAACGCTCTTAATTTTGCCAAGAAAGCTTATGAAGAAAGTTTGACGAAAGATCGTAAAATGCTTTTATTTATATGATAAGAATTTGAATTTGCTTAAAAAAACATGCATTTATGATAAAGTAAAGATAACAAGTCGGAAGTAGTCTCGAATAATTGATCACATTGGAGGGATCATCATGAAAAAGCAAGCACCGATTTATTTATTATTATCAGCAGGGCTCATCTTAACGCCGATCGCGTCAACGATGACCCAAACACCCCTATTGCAAAGTGTTTATGCCCAAGATCAAGCCGTTGATTTTGAAGTTTACTTGCAAGTAGGCGAGGAAGCTCATGCGCAAAGTCAAGTCACTTATCAAATTCTACGTGAATCTGACAAAGAAGTGGTCTATGATTCGACGCAAAATATGGCTTTTCCAACTTTATCAGCGGGTAAATATATTTACCGCTTGTTTGACGACCAAAACTTCCAACGGGAAGGACAGGCCGTTGAGGTGGATAAAGTCATCCGTAAACAGTCGGGTCAGGAAGAAAGTCTGGATCAGAAAGGCGAGATTAAGAACTTAGCCGACAGCGATAATAAAGTCTATGAATTTGAATTCGACATTGAAGAAGAAGCTAGCGATTCCATTCACTATGAGATCTATCTTAAGAGCCAAGCTGCAGCGACGGAGGAGGCAGAGAACGATGAAGTGACTGCAAGTTCATCAGAAGCAGATGACCAAGCTGCAGTCGAATCGGAAGAAGCGGCTGAAGAGCCATCCTCAACGGAAGCTGACAGCGAAGTTGATTCAGTAGATTCAACAGCAAGTGCTCATTTGATTATTCAAGCACAAGACCAAGCAGGCCAAGCTTTAGCCCATCTAAAGCTGATGATTGGTAATCAAGAAGTAGAGACCGATGAGTCGGGTATGGCGAGTATCGCAGATTTGGAAGCAGGTACTTACTCAGTGGGACTCTCCGATGAAAGTCGTCAAACTTATCAAATTGAACTGGCTGAAGAAAGTCCGAAGACGGTTGATTTAGTGGCTGGTCAAGTTCAGGACTTGGTCTTAACTTTTAACCCGATCCAAGAGTCGACTGAATCCAGTGAGACCACTGAAACAACTGAAGCATCATCAACGACTATGGAATCGAGCGAAGCTGTAGAGGACTCTAGTCAAGAAAGCAGCTCAGAAACGAGTCAGGCTCCCCTTCAAATGGGGCAAGTTCGTTTTGAAGTAAAAGATCAAAGCGGAAATCCCGTTGCAGGACTTGAATTGCTCTTGGGCGAGCAGTCACAAGTGACCGATGAACAAGGGCAAGCTGTTTTTGAAGATCTAGTTCCTCAAGACTATAGCTTGAGCCTTGGTAAAAAACCTGAAGGCTATGTGGATGCGACTTTAGATTCTGATTCACCTAAAAATATTCAAATTGAAGCCGGGGATCAAAAGACGGTTTCGCTTACTTTAGCTGCCGCCACTTTAACCGGCAACCTAAGCTTGGAAGTACGCGACCAGAATCAAGAGCCAGTAGCCGGTGTGGAAATTCAAGTCACCCCGAGTCAAATGCGAAGCCAAGGGCAAAGTGTGAAAACCGATGATAAGGGACAAGCGAATTTACAAGGATTAGGCGTAGGTAAATATACTTACCAAATCGTGTCAGTTCCACAAGGATTCCAAGCCGATGATGAGACCTATGAGATTGATCTACAGGCTAATCAAAGCAACCCACAGGTCTTGAGCGTGACACGGCTCGAACAAAAAGCGAGTCTAAGGCTGACGGTTTTAGATTCATCTGGTAAGCCGGTAAAAGGTCAAAAGGTTCAATTAGGTCAATCTACCTTAATCACCGATCAGGCAGGGCAAGTGACTTGGAGCGATCTGTCTGCGGGGGATTATCAATTCCAATTACCAGACTTAGCGAGTGTTTATCGCTTGGAAGATTCAACGAAGTTCCAATTAGAAGCGGGTGAAGATAAGGAACTTACGATTCACTTAAAGGCGGCCCAAGCTCAATTGACCTTAAAAGTGACGGATGCGGATTCTAAACCCTTAGAAGGAGCAGCGATTTACCTCAGAGACGAAGGAAAGAATTATGAAAAAGTCCTAAAAACCAACGCTAAAGGACAAGTGGACTTTACCGCTTTAAGTCCGGGTCATTATTTCTATCAAATGACCCAAGCACCAAAGGGTTATCGAATCATTAAGGAAGTCCAAGAAGTGACCTTAAAGGATCAAGATGCGGTTGAACAGCTATTAAGTCTTGAAAAAGAAAGCAAGCAAAAGCCTATTGAGTCTGGTAAAACAACGACTTCTACTACGACAACCACAACGACGACCACAGCTCATCCCGATAAGAAAGTCCTAACTGACCCTCAAACGGGTGCACAAATGACTCTGCGTGGTTCGATTGCCGGTCAAGCACATTCTTTGACAGTTCGTCAGGTAAAATTAGCAGATAGTCAATTACCAGCGAATCTAAAGGGGAAGGATTATCACATCTATGAAGTCAAAGTGTACAAAAAAGATGGTAGTCTCCTCAGCCAGGTGCCTGCTAATGAATTGGTCATCCCATTAAAGGTGATTGATAGCAGTGTTAAAGCCTATAAGTTACAAGGGCAAGCACTTCAAGAGCTTCCTTTGACCATACAGAATAATACCGTTACCCTGTCTAACCAAGGTGATGGCTATGTGGCATTGCTTTTCCAATCAAAATCAGCTAATAATAAAGTGACTGTCACCAAGACTAAAGGACAAAAGACTGGTAATTTGGGTCTTCCTTCAACCGGTGAACGAAGCCCATGGGTGACCTTGCTTCTAGGATTAGTCCTGTTAGCAGCTGGGGGTTACTTTATTAAACGGAAAAAATAGCCCATAAGAGGTCCAAAAATTTTAGGCATTTTTGACTGAGCCAAGGCCCTTAGCACAAAAGCTAAGAGGCTTTGGTTTTTAGATTAGTGAGTGAGCAAGCTTACTGACAAAATCTCTTAGGAATCCTGGGATTGATTATATTTTATTAAGAAAGAATATGTTACAATGGGGAAGACTAGGAAGGCCGATGATCATATGGCCTTGTTGATGACTCTTGAGATGAATGAAGCAAAGACCAGCAGTCAACCAATTAATCAAATAGAACGTTTTATTCATCATTCATTAAAAGTCATAATAGATAGTATTTTTGAAGAATTTGGATTGAAAGATAAAGGAGAAAATAGTGGCCCCATTAAAGTTAATTGCGATCGATTTAGATGAAACTCTGTTGCGCCGTGATAAGACTTACGAGGTAGCTCGTTTTAACCAAGTCCTGAAGGAATTAAGAAAGCAATCTGTTTTAGTGGCGATTGTGACTGGAAATTCTTATGATAAGGTGAAAGACTATTTTGAGGCGTCAATACGGCCGTTTTTATATTTTGCTTGTGATAATGGAAATTATCTGGTTCAAAATGAAGTGACGCTTAAAAAAATCGGGATTCCCTATGAACGCTTCATCGAAATTATTGACTTTATTGATGAATTTAAAGGATATTATCCAGCGCTTTGTTTAGGGGATGCGACCTATGAACGAGAATCTAAGGGCGTAGGTCATGAGATCTTAGCTCAGTTTAATCCGCGAGTTCAGCGAGTGGATTCCTTTAGAGAATTGCCAGAAGATAGTCTAGTGACTAAGATTGCGATTTTGAGTCAGGATGATTTGGATCGTAATAAGGCACTGGTTCGTATTATCAATGAACGCTACGAGGATGTGACAGCCGTTACCTCCGCTGAAAATTGGGTCGATATCTACAATTGCCAAGGTGGTAAGGGATCTGCGATTCGCTTCTTGAAGGAACGCTATCAATTAAAGGCTGAAGATTGCTTGGCCATGGGAGATTCTTTGAATGATGAGTCGATGATGAAGGAAGTCCACTATAGTGTGGCCATGGAAAATGCGGACAAGGATTTGGTCATGCAATGCCGCTATCAAATTGGTAATAATAACGATCAAGCGGTTGTTCAGTTAATGGAAGACTATCAACAAACAGGAAGTTTAGACTTTATGCAGAAATACCGCACCATTAAGATTTAACTAGGGGAGGTTGAAATGGCAAAGCAATCAGCAAAAAGAAAACAAGGCTCAAAGAAGGCTGAGACCATGGTTCAAGTTGACGCTTACTTGATTCCCGAAGCTCAAGCTGCCATGTATCAAACGCTGCGTCAAGCAGTGGCAGATGAAGCGCAAGCCTTTTGGCAAGAACGTTATCATCGGGTGGAATGGATTCAAGATCCGGATGAAGGTCAGGGATTGGTGGTCTATAACGAGGCAGAAGAGCGGCTATTTTGTTTTTATCTCAACCCTCAAAACATCTCTCAGGCCCAAATTGCCCGCGATAAGGATCAGTTGGCCAAGTATCTTCTGCGTTTTGAAGAAGAACAGGGGATCCTAGAGGACTGATTGAACAGCATAAGATGAAGGAGGCGAGTCGATGGGGGATTTTGATCAACGTGCTTTTTTGATGCCAGGTCGGCCGCTACTTATTAAGGATATTGAGCGTATCTTAGAGGATTTGGGTCAAGTTCTGTTTGAATATGACGAGTTAGTCTACAAGGATTGCTTATACTTGCAAAATACCTTCTACTATTATTTAGGACGGGATTATTTAGCGCTTTGGGAGAGTCACTATGATTTTTTATCGAGTCAGTCCCGCCTTCGACAGGCAAAAATGAAGATCGCTCCTACTCAACCAGCTTGTTTGGCCAAGTATCGCGAGTTTTTTCGACTCAAAAAAGACCGTTACCGCCTAGCCTTAGAATGGGGTCAGCAAGATTCAATATCGGTCGAAGAATCACGTAAATTGCGCCAACTTTATCGGTCGTGTGTCTTAGCTTTTCACCCTTTATTGCATGAACAAAGCCAGTCAGCTCACCGATTGTTGTATGAAAAAGCGCGAATGGCCTACCGACGGGACAATCGTCAGCTGTTACAATTGACTGCCAATATGAGTCAAGAAGCCTATGTTCAGGATGATTGGCGTAATCTGTCCATGGTCAAGCTACTAGATTGGCGAGGACAGCTCTTAAATCAATTATTTGAATGGCGTTATCGTATAGGAATGAAACGAGCAGAGTTCCCCTATGTGATTCACTCACAGATCTTGAGTGAGACTCAGCGTCAGAAGATGCAAGCGTCTTTTAGGCAAGAGACACAGAGACTGCGATCAGCGACAAAGCGTAACTTGGTCTCTTTAGACCAGCTGGATCAATAGAACGTTACTGGGGAAGTATGAAGCTTTTGTGAAATGATTAAGAAGATAAGGTAGAATTCTTGAATTAGTCAAATGAATGTTTTAATATGAGGATAATTCAATCGAATAATGAGATAGGGATATTAGCTTATGTAGGGAGTGTGAATGGATGAAAAAAGCATTAACAGGGTTGGGTTTGTTTCTAGCCTTAGTCCTCGTTGTTGGTCTGGCCTATGCTGCAGGAATCAGTTATTATGGCGATCGGTTTTTAGCCAACACTAAAATTGCTAAGGTGGATGTCAGTAATTTATCCTTAGAACAAGCACAAGCCAAAGTAAAATCAGAAATTTTGGGACATTCCCTCGACGTGCTTGAGAATGGCAAAGAATTAGGAACGGTTCATCTCAAGGATTTAGAACCTGAATTCTCTGGTGAAGCGACGATTCAACAATATTTTAAGCATCAAAATCCGAATAGCTGGTTAGGCCATTTCTTTAAAGGGCAAGACTTTGACTTGTCGGTGATGACGGATGTTAAGATTGATCGTAATCAAGTGACGAGTAAGTTAGCCGAACTGGGCGTTGATAATAGCAAAAGAACAGCATCTAAAGACGCTCAAATAAGCTATCAAGAAGATCAAGGTTATCGTCTTGATAGCCAAGAACAAGGAAATCAAGTGGATATTTCAGCTTTGCGGGAGGCGCTCTTTGAACAATTTGAAGAGGGACATAATAAGCTTGACTTAAAAGATTATTATGCCAAGCCAGAAGTGACTGATCAGAATGAAGAACTTCAATCCATGATGCAAAAGATTGAAGATGCCTCCAAGGCGAAGATTACTTTGAAGATTGAAGACAGTAAGGAGACGATCTCCAAGGCTGCTATTCAAGACTGGATTTATTTTGATAAGGATAATAAAATTATTTATGATCAAGAGAAGATTGCTGAATATCTCAAACGCTATAACGACAAGTATTCTTCCTATGTAAATCCTCGCCAATTCCGTTCGACCAATCAAGGGATTGTGACGGTTCAGCCAGGGACGCTAGGTTGGTCGATTGACCGGGCAGCTGAAGCGGAGCAAATTGCGGTTGATTTGGCAGCTGGTAAAGACGTAGAACGTGAACCGATTGTTGTTGGCTCAGGTTATGGGTCTGCTGGGGATGGGATCGGAAGCACTTATGTCGAAGTGGATCTATCCTATCAAATGATGTATGTCTATATCGATGGTAAAATGGTAATTTCAACACCGATTGTATCCGGTGGGCCACAATCTCAAACAATTCCGGGTGCTTATGCCGTTTGGGGTAAGCAACGGGACACCAGCTTGAAGGGCTATAACTGGGTAACAAAGAAAGAATATTCATCGCCTGTTTCTTACTGGATGCCTTTCGACCATGTGGGTCAAGGGATTCATGATGCCCCATGGCAACCTGCTTTTGGTGGTAATTTATGGCAAACAAATGGGTCACTAGGTTGTATCAATACACCAACAAATGTGATGGCTCAAGTTTTTGACATTGTTGAGATCGGAACGCCGGTGATTATTTTCTGGTAATTCAATGATATCTTTTAGGAAGGCTGTGGCTGGTTGCTACAGTCCTTTCTTTTAGTTAAAGAAAAGAGGAAAACAAATGAAGAGAGTCCATCCCTATTCCAAAAATCAGGTTTTAACAGGACAAGTGATTGATCTAACCCATGAAGGACTGGGAGTTGTTAAGATCGATCATTATCCTTTCTTTATTCCAGACAGTCTACCGGGAGAATTTATTGAATTCAAAGTGGTTAAGACCGGCAAAAAATTTGCCTATGGGAAGTTGCTTAAGCTAATCGAAGCAAGTCCCGATCGAGTAGACATTCGCGATGATCTGGGACGGCAAAATGGCAGTTTAACCCTGCAACACCTGGCCTATCCCGCACAATTAGCCTTTAAAGCGAAATTAGTCCGTGATAATTTTGAACGGATCGGTCATTTTAAGGAAGTACAGGTTCAGCCAACCTGGGGAATGGCGGATCCTTGGGGTTATCGTAATAAAGCTCAGATTCCGGTTCAAGAGGTTAAAGGTCAGTTGGAAACAGGTTTTTACCGTAAGAATAGTCATGACTTGATTCCGGTGGAAGATTTTCAGATTCAAGATCCAAGGATCGACCAGGTGATTCGTCTTGTCCGTGACCGTCTGCGTGATTATCAGATTCCAGCTTATGATGAGAAGACTCATCAAGGCGTGATTCGCTATGTGATTGTTAAACGGGGACATTATTCGGGGCAGATTATGGTTGTTCTGGTCACTCGTCAGCGTGATTTTGATCATAAGGAGGCCTTGGTAGCAGACTTGGTCAAACAGATTGACGGGCTTGTCTCCTTAATGCAGAGTATAAACCCCAAGCGAACGAATGTGATCCTGGGAGATCAAACCGCCTTACTTTGGGGACAAGAATATTATGAAGACCAGATGTTGGGTATGACTTTTCGCATTGCTGCCCAGTCATTCTATCAAGTGAATACCCCTCAAGCAGAGCGGATGTATGAGGAGGTAGTGCGTTTGGCTCAACTGGATGGGACCCAGACAGTACTCGATGCTTATTGTGGTATTGGGACGATTTCTTTGGCGTTAGCCCAGTCAGCTAAAAAAGTCTATGCCATGGAAATTGTTCCAGCAGCTGTTGAGATGGCTCGGATGAATGCTCAACTAAATGGGATTGACCGAGCAGTCTTTGAAGTAGGAAAGGCGGAAGACTGGCTAGCTAAATGGAACCAGGCTGGCATCCACTTTGATGTGGTAGTCGTTGACCCGCCACGCAAGGGCTTAGATCCAAGTTTTGTTCAAGCCTTGATTCAACAAGATCCTGATCGGATTGTTTATGTGTCGTGTAATCCATCAACTCAGGCTAGAGATTGCCAACTCTTAAATCAAGCAGGCTATGAGATCCGTCATATCCAACCGGTAGATCTCTTTCCACAGACGGTGCATGTGGAGACTATAGCGTTGATACAAAAGATGTAAATATAGAAATCCTGCATTTTAAGCAGTTTTATAAGCATTTTGTCTTCGATAAAGATGAAGAAGGATACGTCAAAAAGACCCAAAAAAACTACATGGATGTAAGAGTAGTTTTACAACTGGTATGAGGAGACACAAGGAAAAATAAAATAAGATAAAACCCATTTTATACTTTCTACAAGAGTAGCTTAAAAGGCTGCT
>NZ_KV802403.1:167540-198399 GCF_001810675.1 Facklamia sp. HMSC062C11
ACAAGAGTAGCTTAAAAGGCTGCTCTTTTTTTACTAAAAAGTAGGTACATATAAATTTTAAATATTACTAATAATACAAAATCTGATCTCTGAAATCAGAAGTCCAGACTTCCAAAAATCGGAATTCAAGAACTCCGAATAACAGATTTCTAGAAATCCGAAAATCGGAGAGTAACTATAATAATATTAGTAATATTGAGTTAAGAAAGAATAATTTTAGAAAGGGAGTAAGGATTCGTTACATCCTTTTCAAAATATGAAACATTCACAAGCCGACTTTACATATTCGCTTTTATAACATATAATAAAAGCGTAAACGAGAGGAGGCGGACTATGAATACACTTAAAGAATATATCCAAGAAAATTTAGTAATCACCAACAAAGAAGCAGAAGAACTTGGATATACTAGGCATAATCTATCAGAATTAACAAAAATCGGACAATTAGAAAGATTAAGACCAGGTCTATATCAATTAAAAGGAAAAGTAATAGACGATTTTGTTTTAATATCATCAAATAGTAATCGAATTATATTTTCACATCAAACAGCCCTCTATCTCCACGACCTATCAGATAGAACTCCAAATGTATTTCATATATCTGTGCCCCAAGGATATAATGCAAGCCATATCAAAAAAAGATATGATGATCTACAAGTTCACTATGTAAAAAAAGACTTATACGAACTAGGAAAGACAGAAATAAAATCACCACAAGGCAACCTTATTCCAGTTTACGATATAGATCGAACAATTTGCGATATCATAATAGACAGAGAAAAAATAGATAAGCAAATTTTTACAGAAGCCATAAAAAGATACTTTAAATCACAAAATAAAAATCTAAGACGACTCATAAAATACAGTAGATTATTTAAAATAGAAAATGAAATTAGAAAATACATGGAGGTATTATCGTGATTAATATCGAGAGTATAAAGGGCAAGATAAGAAGCATGGCAGAGAAGAAAAATCTAAAGTCACAAGAAGTTCTGCAAATATATTTCTTCGAAAGATTTTTAGAAAGGCTATCCAAATCAAATTACAAAAATAATTTTGTAATAAAAGGAGGATTCCTAATATCTTCCTTAATTGGAATTGAAAATAGAACAACTATGGATATGGACACAACCATAAAAGGCATACCCCTAAAAGAAGAAAAAATAAAAGAAATCGTAAATGAAATTATAAATATAGATGTCGATGATGGAATAAGATTTGAAATAAAAGACATTAGTTATATTAGGGAAGAGGACGAGTACGAGAACTTTAGAATATCACTAATAGCAAATGTTGGAAAGACCAAAAACCCGATGAAACTAGACCTAACAACAGGAGATGCAATAACGCCAAGGGAAATAGAATATACTTATCCCTGTATCTTTAGCCAAGAAGATATAAAAATAATGGCATATCCATTAGAAACAATTCTCGCAGAAAAATATGAAACCATAATCAGAAGAAATATAACAACAACACGAATGAGAGACTTTTACGACCTATACACCCTCTACAAATTAAAAAAAGATGAGATAGATTATAAAATTTTAAAAGAAGCAATAGAAAGAACTTCCGACAAAAGAGGAAGTCAGGAGATAATGAAAGACTATGAGGAAATAATCGAGGACATAAAAGAAGATTCATACCAAAGATCCTTGTGGGAAGTATATCTCAGTGAAAATAAGTATATTGGAGATCTGACCTTTGATAAGGTTGTTGATGTAGTGATAACTATTTCAAATAGGGTTAGTGAGATATAATATTCCAGACACTGTCTGGAAATTTATAGACAAAAAAATATTAGGTAAAAGAGAAGTGGAATTATTTTACTTCTTTTTTATTTTGCATTAAAGGATTTAAAATTAAATAAATTTTATGCCAATTGCTTAGCCTTGTAGATGAGACAAGAGATTTATATAGCTTAAAGACAAGAGAATTTAATAAAATCTTTTGACTTGTAAAAAAACAAAAATTGATAACAAAGTAAAAGAACATAAGCATGTTTGTATTTTGTTTTCTAAACTTTTAAAATCAAAAGAACAAGTAAAGAGTCAAGATAAAGATTAAAAGACCATATTAGAGCAAATAAAAAGCTTTAAGACAGATGAAAAAACTAAGTAAATTAAGAAATATTATAGCGAATGTACAGAGAGATAAAATCGGCCGTCTTTAGGCTGCACTGATTTTTTATTTAATAAAACTATGATATAATATATGAAGGAAAAATTCAATTATATGAATATTAAGGATGATATTATGAAAATAAACTATAATGGATTATGGAAACTTTTGATAGATAAAAATATGAACAAAAAAGATTTGCAGGAGAAGGTTGGTATTGCTCCAGCGACGATAGCAAAGATGGGAAAAGGCGAATTTGTTAGTATGGAAATTTTATACAGAATATGTATTTCTCTAGATACTGATTTTGGGGAACTAATTTCTATTGCGGAGGAGAATAATTGAACAATATAATTAAGAAAAAAGAATTGATTGAAATTGTTGAACAGGCATTGTATAGTGATGAATTAGCGATTTTTGCTGGCGCAGGACTTTCTATAAATGCTGGATACTATAATTGGGAAAAGTTATTAGAAAAACCTGCAAAGGAGTTGGAATTAGATATATCAAAAGAAAAGCATGATTTGATTTCTTTGGCTCAATTTTATTGTAATAAAAAGAAAAGAAGTGCTATTAATGAACTTTTATCAGCTTCATTTCCCTCTAATAAAAAACCTACGGAAAACCATAATATATTATCACAGCTTCCAATTTCTACATATTGGACAACAAATTTTGATACGTTAATTGAAGACGCCTTGAAAGAAAATAATAAAAATGTTTCTGTCAGAAAGGATGATAAGGATTTACAGCTTTCATATAAAAATTATGATGCAGTTGTATATAAAATGCATGGAGATATTCAAAGTCCATCTGATGCAGTAATAACTAGAGATGATTACGAAGAATATGGAATTAATAGTAGAAAATTATTTAGAGATGTTTTAGAAGGAACATTGCTGACAAAGACTTTTTTATTTTTAGGATTCAGTTTTAGTGATCCTAATTTTAATTTTGTACTTAGTAAAATGAGAGTTTTGCTGGGAGATGATAACAGACCACATTATTATATATTAAAAAAATTGCTGAACCTAATAGGAACAAGTTTGAAGACGAAAAAGAATATACAAAAGCAATGGACGAATACAAATATGATTTAATTAAACAAAGCCTACAGATTGCTGATTTAGACAGATATGGAATAAAAATATGCTTAATTGATAGTTATGAAGAAATCACGGAGATATTAAAAATCATATTAAATAGGTATAAAAGAAAAACTGTGTTTATTTCTGGAAGTGCAGAAACTTACACTCCATTAGATGCACAAGAAGCTAAGGAGTTTATCAGGAAACTATCTTTTGAACTTGTTAAGAACGGATATAAAGTTGTTAATGGATATGGATTAGGTGTGGGGACTTATGTAATAAATGGAATCACTGAATATTGTTATGATCACAGGGACATTAAAATTGAAGATAGCTTAAAACTGATGCCTTTCCCATTAAGTGCAATAAATAGTGAGCAACTTAGGACAACTTGGGAAAAATATAGAGATGAAATGATTTCTCAATGTGGTATAGCAATTTATATGTTTGGTAATAAACAAAAGGATGGAGAAATTATTAAAGCTGATGGTGTAAAACAAGAATTTAATATTGCTGAATCATATCAATTAGTGAATATACCATTAGCATTTACTGGGTTTATATCTCAGGAATTATATTCTGAAAATAGTGATATGGTTAAAAATATTTTAAATGATGAAGAAATTCAGTATATTACTAAATTTTGTGATATAGACACTAATGTTGATGCAATAATTAAAATAATAAATAGACTTAACAGTAAGGAGGAATGTTAATATGGCAAGAAGAGTATTTTTTAGTTTTCATTATGATGAGGATATCAATAGATCGATGATAGTAAGAAATAGTTGGGTTACTCAAGGCAAAGAAGCTGCAGGTTTTATCGATAAGGCGGAATTTGAAAAAATTAAAAGGAATGGTGAAAATGCTGTTTGCAAATGGATAGATAAGCAACTAGAAGGAACTTCAATTACTATAGTCCTAATTGGTAAAGAAACATTAAACCGTCCATTTGTCCAATATGAAATAATAAAAAGCATCGAAAGAGGAAATGCAATAATTGGGATTCATATACATAATCTTAGAGATATGATAACTCAAAGGACAACAGTAAAGGGTAATCCACATACTATTATTGGATATTATAATGATGGTACACCTGCGTATTTTGACTATATTTGTGATGATTTGTATGACTATTTGGAAGACAATGGATATTATAATTTGGGAAGTTGGATTGAAAAAGCAGCACTAAAAAAAGGAAAATAACTGTGTAAGTTGATAAAAACATCAACGTGATGGGTTATGAAAAAGAATAAGTGTAACTGAAAAGGAAATGAGCATCTAGAATATATTCATATATAACTTAGTTCGATGAGTGAGAGTAATATTATTCAGGAAAAAAGTAAAGTCAGGACATTATGTTATGATAAAATATAAAAACAAAAAATCTATAATACCACTTTCAAGTTGGATAAAAGAGTAATTGGTTATGGGAAAAACAGCAAGACAATTCAATAAATATATATTGATTACAAAAAGAAATTTAAAAAGTCAATTCAACAAGTTTTGAAGTTAATGCCATATACTTTTTCAGACGATGATATTGTTAATACATTTAAAGAGTTATATCCACATTTGTGGGATGATTTGAATAAACAGTATAATTTTTGGCATAACAAAAATATGGTTCTACTTAAGTATGGGAAAAAAAGCAGATATAATTTTAGAAAACCTTATAATTTTATTTTAGATTGTTCTTTTCATAGTGTGAAAAAACTTAGAAAAGATAAGAATAGAATTATTTTGGGAAAAGATGATATGGAAAATTTAAAGAATGAAAAAAAGCAGATATCAAAATCCAAATTTGATAAAAGAAAACAAAAAGTTGACGGCACATTAAGATTTATTCAAGAAATAGAACCACAATATACATCGTTTTTTATAGATAAATATTTTAAAACCTATGACTTGCATCAAAAATTAGAGATAATGAGAGAACTTTCAAAATATAAATCATCAAATATTACGGAGTTTTTTTATAAGGTTAATTCATGTACAAGAAATTTTTCTTTAAAAGAAGAAGCCCAAAACTACATTCAATCTATTGGATTACCATTTATGTTAAGACGTAAGAAAAAAGGAAAGAAAAATTATATTGATAACGAAATTGTAAAAAACAATTCAGGTCCTGAAGTTTTAAAACAGAGACTGTACGTAGATGATTTAGAGAAGGTAAAAAGATTTGATGTTTTTATATCTCATAACTCTAATGACATGAATCAAATAGTTGAATTTTATAAAACCCTAAATACAAAAGGATATGTGGCGTATATAGACTGGGTTAATGATAAATACGATTTGAAACGAGAATGGTGTAATGCTTCAACATCAGAAATTATTAAACTAAGAATACATCAGAGTAAGATTTTTATAATTTTTTTAACAGAATTAACTTTTAAATCACAATGGTGTCCATGGGAACTTGGGTATGCAGACGCTTTGGATAAAAAAATTTATGTTTATAATTCACCCAATTTAAAAAATGAAGATATTCCTATTTTCTATAAAGGTTACACTGAAATAAAAAGTGTTGATGAAATTATTATAGAAAATTATTGAACTAATATAAATTGCGTTAATGTAAGGGAGATGGCTATCTTTCCATCTCCTTATATATGTAGATTCTATAGATCTTTCATATTAGATAAAGCTCACATGTATTAGATTTTGTAAAAAGCACCCTTACATAATTCCATTCCAATTTCGTGAGCTTTTATAGGGTCAACCTCTCCTGGTAGAAAAGATTGAATTAAATGTCTAGCCAAAACTGTACCTTTAGTATCATTATCTTCTCGTGTTTTCATAAATTGAATATGGGCAGTAGATGGATGACATTTGAATGAAGATACCAAGATTTTTTCATTAGTTTTTTCACTCTTAGTTATATAATCTATTGCCAAATTTAGAGTTGACTTTATAGGATGTATTTTTGTAATCGCCATACTAATCACCAGAACTTTCTTTTGATTTATTAAGAAGTTGGGAATGGATCTGCCAAATTTCTCTCGATAATTTTTCTATCTGTTTATTCATTGATTCAATTTCATTTTTGTAAATAACACCAGTTGTATTAGTAGCTTTTGCAATCTGATTTATATTATTTGTTGCATTTGAAAGTAGCCATTGTAGGTTTCTGAATGGTTCTAGGTCTACAACATAAATCTCTTTTTCCAATACGCATTTTCTAAGAAAGTGAGACATAGTTTTACAATTAGCAAGTTTCATTTTCTTTTCAAAAACTTCTTTTTCTTCTTTAGTTAGTTTTATTTCTATTCTTTCATTTCTAAATCTATTTGCCATTTTATTCTCCTTTATAAAATATATTTCGGGGTCTTAGGGTTCTCCCTAACAAGGTAAAAATTAAAAAAATGGAGCATTCCATAAAGGTTTGCTCCATTAATTTTTTCGTAAGTGTCCGTACACTTACTGTGCTTGCTATTAAAGTTATTAGCGTTAAGCGTGTTATTTAATTACTATCATTATACCATAAAATTGAAATGTTTGTATCTAATAGAAAAGCTTAAAATATAGATGTACGATTAATATGCTATAGTGTATTTTTAGTATAAAATCTAATTTTTGGGTATAATTTAATTAATTATTATGATGCATTAGGAGGTAGAGTTTTGGAATTAAATCATGAAGATATTATAGAAAATGTACTTGAAGGATATATTTTTTCTGAAAAAAAGGTTAATGATGAATGTAAAATTTATACAATTGAAAATTCTACTGGCTGTGGCGAAATGCGTTGCTACAATTTATTTGAAGGTGTTCAATTATCTTATAATAATCTAAATATGGAGACAGCATATCAAAAAATAAATCCTAAAAGCGGGGTTTTAAAAATAGATCATTGCTTAGAGGGATGTTATGAGTTTAAACTTGAAAATAATGAACGTGCTCTGATAGGTAAAGGTGATCTAAGTGTAATCGAAATAGGTAAAGTTCCTTTTGAAGATTCATGCATACCAACAAAAAAATATGTGGGACTTTCAATATTTATTGATATTGAAAAGGCACAAAAATCTATTGATAAATACTTTCCGTATGCAAAAATTGATTTGTTAGAAATAAAAGATCGTTTGTGTAAAAATGGTGCAGCTTTAATTATTCATTCACGTCATGAGATAGACCATGTTATTAGTGAACTTTATAGAGTAGATTCTAGAATAAGACTTTCTTATTCAATTATAAAAACAATAGAGTTGTTATTATTTTTAAATTTATTTGAAAGTTCAGATACTTTTAAGTTAACATCTTTTTCAGAACCAGTATATAAAGCAACTGTAGAATCATATAAGACGATTCTAAATAATCCTTTTGAAAGATATTCTATTTCTGATTTATCAAAAAAATATGCTATTTCAGAATCCAGTTTGAAGAGATGTTTCATATACATAACTGGAAGCTCAATAGGTAATTTTATTAGGGAAAATTGTTTAGAAGCCGCTGCTAAATTATTAATTCATAAACCCTTAATGTCAATAGGAGAGATTTCTGATTTGTCAGGATATTTGAATCCTAGTAAATTTTCTGAGTCATTCAAAAAACATTTTGGGCAAACTCCTCAAGAATATAGAAAAAAATCCGTCTGACCTTTTTAGAGCAAATAAAGAGCTGTCAGGTTATAAAGAAAATATCCATCTTACTTTATAATAAAGTTGAGATGGATATTTTTTTTGTAAATATTCTCTATACACATTCTATGTACATTTTATTAATTAACAGAGGTGTTTTATGAACAATAAAAAATGACTACAAAAGATGTAGTAACAGTAGCTATTATGATTGCTTTATTTTATGCAATATCTATTGTTATTGGAATGAGTATGGTTGCTGTTCCGGTTGTATATATTTATGGTACTGCTGGAATTGAAATGTTTATAGGAGCTATTTTCTACTTAGTAGCAGCTAACAGACTTAATAAACATGGGCTATTATTTATATGGATATTAATTTATGGTCTTATCACAGCAGCTATGGGTTATGTGTTTATGCTTCCATATTTTATTGGACTTGCTATTTTGTGTGAAATAGTAATGATAGGCAAAGACACTTATATAAATCCAATAAGAAATATGATTGGCTGGAGTGTTTATGGTGCTGGTATGTTCATGGGAATAGGAGTTCCATGTTGGATAGCTTGGGAATCTTATCAAAAGCAAGCTTTAGAGAGTGGGTTTGCAGATAAGACATTAACATTGCAATATAATTTGGTATCTTCACCAAAACTACTATTATTAGGTGTAACAATAACCGTTATATTATCTGCTTTAGGTGTTTTGTTTGCACAAAAAATTCTTAAAAAGCACTTTAAAAAGGCGGGTATTTTAGAGTAAATGGAGATATATGGGAAATGAAAATAGAAAAAATAAGTGGAATAACTTGTCTTTTTTTAACTATAATTTCCTGTATGGTGTCAATATTTACAAAAAGTTACTATATGCATGCTCTGTTTGTAGGATGGCTTTGTATGCTTTTAGCATATTTTGGTTTTATCAAGCAGAGCATTATTTATTTTATGATATATAGTTTTACTACATTTTGGTTATTAAAAATGATACCTAGTGGTGTAGTTATAATTTCTCCAATGCTTTTGGGAATGTTGTATAAATTCATAGTTCCAATCATGGCAGGATTTTTAACTTTTAAGATACCATCAGGAAAATTAATTTCAATATTTCACAAATTAATGTTGCCACGAAATTTTGTACTTGTATTAACGGTAATTATTCGATTTGTACCAACAATTGCTGGAGAATTTAGAACAATAAAAGAAGCTATGAAAGTAAGGGGATTTACAGGTAACTTCTTTCATATTTTATCAAATCCTTTGAGGACTCTTGAATATGCCATAGTTCCTTTAATTTTTCGTTCTATAAAAGTAGGAGATGAATTATCAGCAGCAGCGATTGTTAGAGGAATTGAAAACCCAATAAAAAGGGATTCATATTATAGCAACAAGTTGTGTAAATTAGACATAATTATAATAACTGCAAGCTTTGTTTTATTTATATTATGTCTTATATGAGAGGTGCACCATTGAATAATAAAGTGGAAATTAGAAAATTATCTTTTTCGTATAATAGCAATAAAGATGAACAGTTGAAAGATATAAATTTAGACATTAAAGATGGTGAATGTTGTGTAATTATAGGGGAGTCTGGATGTGGAAAGTCTACTTTAACAAGAACTATAAATGGCTTGATTCCAAATTTTTACGAAGGAAATTTAGATGGAGAAGTATTTGTTGACGGCAAATCTATTAGAAATTTAAAATCCTGGGAAATAGCAAAGTTAGTCGGTAATGTATTTTAAGATCCTAGAAGCCAATTTTTTGCCAATGAAGTTAATGGAGAAATTGCATTTGGACCGGAAAATTTGGGATATAAGCGTGATGAAATAATAAGAAGAGTAAATGAATCAAGTGAGAAAATGAATATTGATAAATTGTTAAATAATAGGATATACAATTTATCCTATGGAATTAGGCAAAAAGTAGCAATTTGTTCAGCGAGAGCTATCGAACCATCTATATATGTATTTGATGAACCATCTGCAAATCTTGATTTGAAATCAATATATAAATTTTCAAAACTTATAATGGACTTAAAAAACGAAGGGAAAACTATAGTAATTGTTGAGCATAGGTTATTTTATTTAAAAGGAATAGCTGATAGGTATTTATTGATACAAAATGGATCTTTAACAAATAGTTATAAAGCAGAAGAATTTGAAAAAATTAGTTCAAAAGACTTAAATGCATTGGGCTTACGCTCAATAAATCTTGATGATATTGTTGTAGATGACCACAAAGTTAAAGAAAAAGAAATTAGTAGTGACAATTCTTTTGATTTTGAGGTGAAAAATATTTGTAAAAAATATAAAAATAATTTCGTACTAAAAGATGTGTCACTTAAATTTGCTAGCAATGAGACTATTGCTTTAGTAGGAATAAATGGAACAGGTAAAAGTACACTCGGTAAAATTTATTCTGGGATTCAAAATCAGACTGATGGAGCAATAAAGATAAATGGACTCAAAGCTAATAAAAAGATGAGGTTAAGCAAAGTGTGGTATATTCCTCAAGATTTAGACTCTCAATTATTTGGGGAAGATTTGATGGATGAATTATTAACTGGGTTAAAAAATAGAGAAGATTATATCACGAAAGCAGAGGAACTTTTAAAAAAGTTGGATTATTTGATATAAGAGATAAGCATCCAGCAACTTTATCAGGTGGTCAAAAACAAAGATTGGTTCTATGCGTAGCTATGTTGAGAGAAACACCTTTTATTATATTGGATGAGCCGACATCAGGGCTTGATTTCAGGAGTATGGATAAGGTGGGGAGATTAATCAAAGAGGAACAAAAAAAAGGAACAAAATTTTTGATAATTTCTCATGATATTGAATTTATAGCAAAGACGTGTGATAGACTTGTAAAACTAGAGAATGGGATAATAACAGAAGATTTTTATATTGATAATATAGGACAGCTGTTAAGAGCTATGGAGGCTAAATAATTTAGGAGGTGCGTAATGGAAGTTTTAAAAAAGCATATAGGACAAATTTTATCATCAGTTATTATTGCAGTAATTGGTGTTTTTTGTAGTGTTGTACCATATTTTGCTTTAGCTAAGATTACTCAAAATATAGCAATTAGTAATACAGATTTAGAATTCTATATAAGACCAATTTTGCTTATTTTAGGTGGGTTAATAGGAAGTGTTATTTTTCATGAGATTTCAACTTTAATTTCTCACAATTTAGCATTTCGCATAATAGAGGACGAGAGGAAGAAACTTGTAAGAAAAATTAATAGATTATCAATGGGAGAGATTGAAAAACGATCTAGTGGAGAATGGACTCAGTTTATGGTAGAAACTTTGAATAAAATTGAGCAACCGATAGCTCATGTTATTCCTGAAGTAATAGCTAATCTTATCATTCCAATCGCTTTAGTAGTTATTGTTTTTATTATAGATTGGAGAATTGGAATTGCAAATCTTATAACCTTACCTCTAGGGGTGTTATTTTCAATTCTAATGATGGGCGGATATGAAGAAAAATCACGAAATTATCAAGAAGCCGCAAAAAACATGAATACAACAGCTGTTGAATATATTAGAGGAATTCAAGTTATAAAGGCATTCAATAAATCTGCATCATCATATGGAAAATTTGTTGATGCTGTAAATAGCAATAGAGACAGTATGCTAAATTGGTATTTAAGTGTTTGTTTCTATATGACAGCAGCAATGGAAGTTTTACCATCAACTTTATTATTTGTTTTACCAACTTCTTTATACTTGTATATGAATGGAAGTATTGAAGTAGGCAATCTAATAATGTGTGTTTTATTATCTTATGCCTGCTACAAACCTTTGATTAAAGCTATGAGTCATATGGATACTATGGCGAATGTAAGAGTTGTAATAGATGAAATAAAAAATGTTATGGAGTTACCAGAGTTAGAACGAGGTAATGGAGAGGAAAAAATAAGATCATACGATATTAATTTTGAAAATGTATGTTTTGCCTATAATGATAAGAAAAAAGTTTTTGATAACTTATCCTTTAGTGCAAAAGAAAATAAACTTACAGCTATTGTTGGTTATTCTGGCGGTGGAAAATCCACTATTGCTAAGCTAATTGCGGGATATTGGAATATTAATAAAGGAAAAATATCCGTAGGAAATGTAAATCTTAAAGATGTTTCTCTTGAAAAGAACATGGAACTTGTAACCTATGTATCACAAGAAAATTATCTATTTAGAAAAAGTATTATAGATAATATGAGAATGGCAAATCAAAATGCTAGTATTGAAGAGATAAAAGACGCTTGTAAAAAAGCTTCTTGTCATGACTTTATTATGAGTCTTCCTAATGGATATGAAACCATAATTGGAGAATCTGGGAGCAACTTGTCTGGAGGAGAGAGACAAAGACTTACAATAGCAAGAGCTTTGCTTAAAGATAGCCCAATAGTTTTATTAGACGAAGCTACAGCATATTCTGATCCAGATAATGAAGCTGAAATTCAAAAATCTATAGATGCATTAGTTGAAAATAAAACGGTTATTATGATTGCTCATAGGCTTTCTACAATAATAGGAGCCGATAAGATCATAGTATTAAACAATGGGGAAATTGAAGCAGAAGGAACTCATAAAGAACTTCTTGGAAAAAGTGAAACATATGCAAAAATGTGGAAATCACACATAAGTTTATCAAACGATAGGGGTGAGTAAATGAAAGAATTAATTCACAAGTTATATTGGGTAGCTGGAAAAGAATCTTCCAAAATTAGCAAGATGTTTTTCTTTGAAGTATTAAAAAGTATATTTGAAGGAATATCCCTTGGAGCTACAATGTTGCTTTTACTTAAAATATTTCAAAATATATTTGAAGGAAGAAATATTACACAAGAAGACATCTATGTCGTATTTGCAATAGCTCTACTAAGTGTAGTAGGGAAAATATTATCTAGTTATATGGCTGATAGAAATAAATACATCGCAACTTACAATATGGGAGCAGAAAATAGGCTATATATAGGTGATCAGCTAAAAAAAGTGAATATGGGATATTTTAGCAGTAATCGCCTTGGAAACATTTCAGGCGGATTAACCACAGTTATAGGTGAACTTGAAACCGTAGGAGTTAATATAATAGAAACTTTATTTGTGGGAGTAATTCAAACTATAATAATGGCGATATTTATGATTCCGTTTGATATAGTTACAGGTTCTATAATTTTAGGAACTTTATTCTTAGGAATGTTATGCAATGTTATCTTTCAAAAGAAATCAGACGAGCTGACTAAAAAATTACAAGCTTTAAAAATAAATCTAAATGCATCTACTTTGGAGTATGTTAAAGGTATTAGTGTTATTAAATCATTTGGAAAAAGTGGTGAAATGACTAAAGAATTGGATAGAGAGATTTATAAAAATAGAAGAGGTTTTATAAATGTTGAAAAAACTGTAGCACCTGCTGCTTTGATATTTCTAATTATATTTAAATTGGGGATTTGTCTTATTATATTTTCAGCTATTTACAGGTTTTGCATAGGAGAAATTGATCACTATAAAGCTGTAATGCTTGTAGTGTCTAGTTTTATTGTTTTTTCTGGTTTTGAAATGGCTGGAAGTATGCAAAACGTTAGAGGAATAGCTATACAAAACTTGGATTCAATTGCTAAACTTAGGAATTTACCAACAATTTCAGAAGGCACAAGAACAAGCTTTGAAAAAGGAGATATAAATCTAAAGGACGTTGACTTCTCATATGACGAACAGAACTTATTTAACCGTTTAAATTTAGATATTCCAAAAGGTAAGACTACAGCAATTGTAGGTGGTTCTGGAAGTGGAAAAACAACACTTTGTAATTTGATAGCTAGATTTTGGGATGTAGATTCTGGAGAAATATTGATTGATGATAATAACATAAAAGATTTTAGGTATGACAATCTGTTATCTAATTTCACTTTTGTTTTTCAAGACGTCTATTTATTTGATGACACTATAAAAAACAACATTAAGTTCGGAAATCCAGAAGCTAGTGATGAGGAAGTTATTAATGTTGCTAAGCAAGCACAGTGTCATGAATTTATTATGAAGTTGTCAGATGGTTATGACACAGTTTTACAAGAGGGTGGTTCAAATTTATCTGGAGGAGAGCGTCAGAGAATATCTATAGCAAGAGCTATGCTAAAACCAAGCAGAATTATTATTCTTGACGAAGCTACTTCAAGTGTAGATCCAGAAAATGAACAACAACTTATAACTGCTTTAAACAATTTGTTAAAAGATAAAACTGTAATTGTGATTGCACATAAACTTGAAACTATTAAAAATGCTGATCAAATTGTTGTTATGGATAAAGGAAATATTGAAAGTATTGGTAAACATAAAGAGCTTATGGAAAAATCACACATATACAAGAGTTTTATTGAGAAAAGAGAAAAAGCTACTGGTTGGAAAATTGAATAAAATTTAATAGAGGATGATTTTATGAAACAAGATATGAAAGAACAATTATTAACAAAAAGACCCATAGATTTACTTTTTCAATTATCTGTCCCTGCTGTAATAGGAATGATAGTAATAGGTCTTTATCCACTAATGGATGGAATTTTTGCAGGAAATATTATAGGACAAACTGCAATGACAGCTTGTGGTGTAGCTATGCCACTTACCTTTTTTAATAGTGGAGTATCTACACTCATAGGTGTAGGTTCAGCATCAGTTTTATCAAGAGCTATAGGAAAGGGTGACCAAAAAACAGTTGATAAAATTATGGGGAATTTAATCTTTTGGGTTATCCTATTCTCATCAATTATTACAATAGGCGGAATTTTACTTGCACCACATTTTTTAGATATGGTTGGAGCAAGTGGAGAAATTAAAGAATATGGTATCAGATATTTACGAGTGATTTTCATTGGCTCTTTATTTGTAAACTTTACTCAATCAGCAAACATGGTTATGCGTGGAGAAGGATTAATGAAAAAAGCAATGCTCATTATGGGGCTAGGGGCTTTTTTAAACATAATTCTTGATCCAATTCTAATGAAATTAATGGGAAAATACGCAATAGAAGGGGCTGCACTTGCAACTATTACAGCACAATTTGTTCAAGCGATAATAACACTCCATTACTTCAAATATAAAAGTAAAGCGGTAAAAATAAATAAAATCAAACCTGATCAGGAAATAAAAAAAGAAATGTTTGGCGTAGGGTCATCTGCTATGATGATGCAAATTTTATTTATGATTCAACAAACAATGCTATATAAAATGTCATTTAAATATGGCGGAGATACAAATGCTATCTTGATGGCAGCAACACTTAGAATATATGCCTTTTCATTCATTCCACTTTGGGGAATGAGTCAAGGTTTACAACCTGTAGTTGGTACAAATTTTGGAGCGAAAAAATACGACAGAGTAAAAGAAGCTATGAAAGTATTTTCTATCGGAGGATTAGTTCTTGCATCAATATTTTGGATACCAGCATTAGCATTTTCAAAGAATATTCTTTCTTTATTTGGAGTAGAAGAAAGTATTATAACTCAGGGAATAGGAAACTTTAGACTATTTTATTCTATCTTTATCCTATATGGAGTAATGGTAATGACTATAACATTCTTCCAATCAATAGGAAACGCTAAAAAAGCCGGCATAATAGTAATGCTAAGACAGTTATTTTTATTCGTACCTGCCATGATTATTTTACCAATGATATTTGGAGTTAAAGCAGTATGGTTTGCAGAACCCCTTGTAGATTTAATTATGATAATAGCTGGTGTAGTAATGATGTTTGGGGAATTAAATAGGATGGATAAAATTAGTTTGAAAAACTAAATACAAATAACAATCGAAAGAGTTTCTTTCATTTTAGAGGATTTATGCCTAGTAGCATAAGTCCTCATTTTTTTATGCTCAAATTAATCATTAAAACTCAAAAATACTATAAAAAATAAAAATTCAGGTTACCAAAGAGGGCAAATTTCACTTTATAAAGTGAGGGGTGTTTTATCATCTTTCTATAAAAATCAAAATACTTTGAAGTGTGAATATTCTTGAAATTGATTATGTGAGATTAGCATATTTCAAATTTAATCCACTTATCAAGGTAAAAAAATAATTTACATAGGAGGTAAAATGCAAGCAATAAAGATTTATAGTATGAGAGTTGCTATGTTATGTAGACTTTATGATCTTAAATTAATTAATGATAAGGAATATACAAAAATAAAAAATAGAATAGAAAATGATTATAAAAAGAGAGATAGAAAGTAGTTAATCTTGTGATATAATAACACTGTAGAAAGATACAAAATGGGAAGGAGGTAAAATGAATACTAAAGTAAAATTAATAAAAGCTTCAAATACAGGAGCTAGAAATAGAAATGCACTACATTTAGATTTAAAACGAGTTGCAGCATATTGTCGAGTTAGCACTGATAGTAAAGACCAACTTGAATCATATAAATCGCAAGTTGATTATTACACAAATCTAATAAAAAATAATAAGAACTGGACTCTGGCTGGTATATATGCAGATGAAGCAACAACAGGTACAACTGCAACTAAAAGAGTAGATTTCATGAGACTAATTAGCGATTGCCAAAATGGAGATATAGACATGATAATTACTAAATCTATATCAAGATTTGCTAGAAATACATTAGATACCTTAAAGTATGTAAGACTATTAAAGGAAAACAATGTTGGTGTAGTATTTGAAGAAGAAAATATAGATACTTTGACAATGGATGGAGAGCTATTACTAACAATATTAAGTTCAGTAGCTCAACAAGAAGTAGAAAATACCTCAGCCCATGTAAAAAAAGGACTGAAAATGAAAATGGAAAAAGGGGAGCTTATTGGCTTTCAAGGTTGCCTTGGATATGATTATGACCCTATAACAAAAAGCATCTCTATAAATGAAGAAGAAGCTAAAATTGTCAGATACATCTTTAAAAGATATTTAGAGGGCAATGGAGGGTCAGTTATTGGCAGGGAACTAGAAGAGCAAGGATATCTCACCCCGAGAGGTAAAACAAAATGGTCTGATACTACAGTGTTAGGAATAATTAAAAATGAAAAGTATATTGGGGATATACTAATGGGAAAGACCTTCACAGTTGATCCCATAACAAAAAGAAGACTAGCAAATTTTGGAGAATCTGACAAATATCACATCGAAAATCATCACGAGCCAATTATATCAAGAGATGATTTTGAAAAGGCACAAGAGATTAGACTCAGGAGAGCACAAAACAGAAACACTATTGCTAACAAGGATAGGAAGAGAGAAAAACTATCAAGACAATACGCTTTTTCAAGTATGCTGGAATGTGGATTTTGTGGAGAAATACTTTCAAGAAGAACTTGGCACACTAGTTCAATTTACAAAAAAATTAATTGGCAGTGTGTAAGGTCAACTAAAAAAGGTAAAAAATATTGTCCTCATTCAAAAGGAATACAAGAAGCAGCAATAGAAAAAGCTTTTGTTGAAAGCTATAGGCAATTATGCCATGCAGATTCAACAGTAATAGATGACTTTTTAAAAATTGTAGAAGAAGAAATAAATGATAATACTTTAGTCAAAGATTTAAAAAAGTTAGAAAACCAATTAAACAGAATCATTAGTCAAGAAAGAAAGTTAGTTGATCTTCATTTAGAAGATAGTATAGACGAAGAAGTTTATGCTAAAAAATATAAAAAACTTACAAAACAAAGAGAAGAATTACTTGATGAAAAGAAAACACTAGAGCTAACTATCAAAGATGAAAACTCTATTAAAGAAAGACTAAAGCAATTTAAAAAGGTCTTAGAAAACAAAGAAATTATAGAGGAATTTAACAGAACAGTATTTGAAAGCATAGTTGATAAAGTTGTGGTGGGTAGAATTGACAAAGACGGAACAGTTCATCCATATGATTTAACATTCTATTTCAAAACAGGAGTTAAAGATAGTCAAGATTCTAATAACTTTAAAGATAAAAGAAAAAATGCCAAAGACAATGACATTAATAAATTGTGTTCCTACAAGAATGACGAGGATAAAAAATTATGTTCCCAATCAAAAGACAACGCATGTCGAAGCAGTGACACTGCTTGTGAAGGCACGTTAGCGACTGAAGAAGCAGCTGTCCTGTCCGTGCACGGATTGCCCAAGAATGACGAGCGAAGCGAGGAAATGATTGGATGCAATCGGCTGCTGAGACAGTAGCATGGATGCAAAAGGTAAAGGAGTAATATATTGTTATATCAGCTTTTTGAATGTGTTAGTCATATTCAGAGGGCTGATTTTTTAAGTTTAGTTGTTATGAAAACAGATAAAAGTAGGTGTGAAACTTAAAAATACCGAGTAATCTGCGAAAACTGATCTACGTCTGAAGGGTCTTTACTCATCAATAGAGTTCTATTAGAGTATATTATTTGAGTCTATGGTATAATATCTTGTATGCGTAGATAATATTAATTTTTGGAGATATAATGATATGGATCATCTCCAGATATTCAATAAAGATTGTATTAATTTCTTAGCCTCACTAAAAGCGAGGGCTGTTGATTTAATATTAACTGATCCCCCTACAACGTAGGCAAATTTGTAAGAAAAAAGAGATGTAAACTTTCATTCATATCGTTCGAACCACTTTTAAAAATCAATTTGGGACGCTCATGACTACTTAAAATGGACAGATTTGAGGCATAATTTTTTTAAAGAATCAGCACGAATATTAAAAAAGGGTGGGTCCTTAGTAACTTATAGAGTGACCCCAAATAGTTGGACCAAAGAGATGAACACAATTTTGTGCTTGTCTCTTTTTTGACTTAAAGAGAAATCCATAAGCCACCTGTATTTTTCTATAACAGTAGGACTTTATACGAATATAAACCGCCCATTAAGAGTTAGTCGCTCTTGATGGGCGTTTTTTTGTATCATCGATGACAGGAGTGATATCTTGGCGATCTTCAAAAATATTGTGAATAAACTGATGGATCCGGACCTGACCGCAGGGGGGAGGGAATAACTTGTTCGATGAAGCGATTAAGAAACTGAGAACTTAAACGAAGGCCAAGTTCCTATTTTTGAAAATTTATTCAAAGAAATGCTAGGCAAGATGGTACCGAAAAAAGGATACCACCAATGCCTGGGTCGATCTTTTGAGAAAATTCAAAAGAATATAAAAATATTTGAACAAATGATCATATATCGCTTGACATAATTTACAAATACCAATATAATATCACTATAACGTATGAACACTTGTTCAATTATATGGATGAAATGATTAAAAAGGAGGAGATTCGATGACTGAAAAACTTACTTCCATTGAAAGATGTGAATACAATGCCATTCACGAAGACATTATCAATCAAGTGAGAGATAAGATGCCTCAAGAAAAAAGCCTTTCGGACCTAGCAGAATTATTTAAAGTATTTGGAGATTTAACACGAATTAGGATCTTGTGGGCTTTACATGAAGCTGAAATGTGTGTATGTGATATCGCCGTATTACTTAACATGACACAATCGGCAATTTCCCATCAGCTGAGAGTCTTGAAACAAACGAATTTAGTAAAAAACAGAAAAGCAGGCAAAGTGGTCTATTATTCACTCGTTGATGACCATGTAAGGGAAATCTTTGACCAAGGGCTCATACATACCTCCGAGAGGTAGTCATTCGAGAAGTAGTCATGGGCTCGAACAGGATGTTCTTGGAAGATTATTGGGCAGGGATTCGAGGCCTTATAGCCAATGATTCATGCGTCAGGAAATTTCGAACAAGACTGGGAGTATTCAAAATAAAATGATAAATAATATTTAGGAGGCTATAATCATGAAAAAGAAATTTATTTTAGATGGTTTAGATTGTGCAAATTGTGCTGCAAAGATGGAGCAAGCGATCAATGAACTTGATGGCGTGAGAAAAGCCACCGTTAACTTTATGACCACAAAACTGGTCATTGATGGTGAAGAGGAAAAAATGCCAACCATCATAGCAGAAGCCGAAAAAATAGTTAAAAAATTTGAACCGGACACTAGGATGAAGAAGGCGTAAGGGAGGTCATTCAGGATGAAAAAGCGACTCTGGCGAATCATCATAGCTGCTTTCTTATTTACGATCGCACTGTTGATGGAATTAAATAATGAATGGCTACAGATCGCTCTCTTTGTGATAAGTTACATTGTAGTCGGCGGAGATGTTTTAAAAAGAGCGGTTAAAAATATGAATCGAGGTCAAGTTTTTGATGAGAACTTTCTAATGAGTGTCGCAACCATTGGGGCCATGCTCATCGGTGAGTTTCCTGAAGCTGTGGCAGTGATGCTCTTTTATCAAGTGGGCGAACTCTTTCAAAGCTATGCCGTTGGCAAGTCGAGAAAGTCAATTGCAAGCCTGATGGAAATTCGACCAGATTATGCCAATGTCAAAAAGGGCGATGAAATCATCAAAGTTGATCCTGATGAAGTACAAATTGGAGATATTATTGTCATAACAGCAGGAGAAAAAATTCCACTTGATGGTAAGGTCATTGATGGAAGTTCAATGCTTGATACATCGGCACTTACTGGTGAATCGGTCCCTCGTGAAGTCGAAGTAGGAAGTGATATCCTGAGTGGTTCCATCAATATTAATGGCGTTATTACAGCTGAGGTTACCAAGGAATTTGAAGAATCTACGGTAAGCAAAATTCTTGATTTAGTTGAGAATGCAAGCAGTAAAAAATCCAACTCGGAACAATTTATTACGAAGTTTGCGAGATATTACACGCCGGCTGTGGTGATAATGGCAGTATTGCTAGCGGTTATACCGCCTCTTATGATAAAGGGTGCGACTTTTAGTGATTGGATCTATCGAGCGCTAGCATTCCTTGTGGTATCTTGTCCATGTGCTTTAGTGATTTCGATTCCCTTAAGCTTCTTCGGGGGAATCGGTGGAGCTTCAAAAGAAGGTATTTTAGTTAAAGGCAGTAACTACCTCGAAGCCTTATCTCAAACTGAGATTGCTGTCTTTGATAAAACAGGGACCCTCACGAAAGGTGTCTTTAATGTACAGGAAATTCATCCACAAGGAGTTTCCAAGGAAGAGCTACTCGAGTTAACGGCGTATGCCGAGAGCTATTCGAATCATCCGATTTCACTTTCTCTAAAAGAAGCATATGGTAAGGACATAGACCATCAACGTATTTCTGATGTCGAAGAGCTATCTGGACATGGTGTGACGGCAACCGTCGATGGCCAAAAGGTGATAGCAGGGAATATTAAACTGATGAAGATGATGGATATCCCTTATTTTGAGGGGGAATTGATTGGAACGGTCGTGCATGTGGCTGTTGATAACAAATATATTGGTTACATTGTCATAGCCGATGAGTTAAAGCCAGATGCAAAACAGGCCATCAGGGAACTTAAGGATGCGGATATTAAACAATTAGTCATGTTGACTGGTGATAATCAAAGTGTTGGGACGAAAGTTGCTAAAGAGCTGGGTCTTGATCAAGTTTATTCAGAACTATTACCAGCAGATAAAGTTGAAAAATTAGAAGAATTAATTACGCAAAAATCTCAAAATGGTAAACTTGCTTTTGTTGGTGACGGCATAAATGATGCCCCTGTATTAGCGCGTGCAGACATTGGAATTGCAATGGGAGGGCTGGGTTCTGATGCAGCCATTGAAGCTGCGGATATTGTCATTATGACGGATGAGCCATCAAAAATTGCTACTGCAATAAATATTTCTAAAAAGACACTAAAAATTGCCAATCAAAACATAGTTGTTGCCATTGGCATAAAAATATTGGTGCTTATTTTGAGTGCTTTAGGAATAACTACTATGTGGTCAGCGATCTTTGCCGATGTCGGTGTCACGATCCTTGCAGTATTAAATGCATTTAGAGCTTTGAACGTAAAGAATCTATAAATCTTTCTCCGATATACCCCATGAGTGAAGTCGATCGATATTTGGCGACTCCATCATGGGGTATTCGAATTAAATAACGATGATTAAACGCAAGATGAGGGTCGCCGCTCTTAAGTGCTTCTAGCCTAGGCTTCTGCCGGGATCTGTTTGTTTAAGATGTTTCGAGTTTTGACTGAAGAGAGGAGAGCTTCCTTGGGAAAGTCGGCTTGAGGTTCAATGAATTGTCGTTGACCGTGACCTTCAAGGTCCCCTGCTCTTCTGCAGCATGTGGGGGGTGAATTTTCTGGGTAAGATAATGAGTTGCACCCTTTATAACAAGCCTTCATTCTAGGTCAGCAGATTAATAACAAACTACACCATATTAATTTTTTATGAAATCTAGCGATGAAGGTCACATCCAATATAAGTCCTTTTCCTAAACAAAAAAACGCTGTCTTCAACGACAGAAGATACCTTGATAAAAATGCTAGACCTATCGGAACAAATCAATCAATATATTGATCGAGTGGTGGATTTGAAAAAAGAAATCAATGAGGCCATCATAGCTCTAGGGAGCGAGGAAGAAAAGACCATTCTAGAGAAGCGTTACGTCTGTTTTATCGTTTGGGAACAGATTGCTTTAGACATGGGTTATAGTTTGCAGAACTGCTTCAAGATTTATAAACGAGCCTTATCAAACACTGAAGTCACTAGCTAATGAAAAAAGCTCTTATCATAGCGATAGGAGCTTTATCTTTTATAGATGAGAATCTAAGTGTCGTTTGCTGTAAAGTATACGGCGGATTTCCATGACGGAATCAATAATCACATAGAAAATAGAGTAGTTTCCAACTCGGATGACGTAATACGGATGTTTTCTTTTTTTTGACTTAAGAAAGGTTGGAAGCTAAGAGGATAGTTAGTTCGCTCCTCAATAGCTTTATGAACATTTTCTACAAATTTCATTGCTGCCGATGGATTGGGCAGCGTTAAAGCAATGTAATCGACAATTTGATTTAAATCTTCCTCAAAGCTTGGAAGAATACGAATTTGATAGTTAGCTATGCTGATTAATGCGCTCCTTGACTTGTTCAATCAGCTCTTCGAGGCTATACCTTGTCTCTGTGGAAGCTGCTAAGTGATCCGCTTCATCAAGGTTGCTTTCAATGTCTTGGGTCATAGATTCGTATTGATCGATGCTCATTAATACCATTGTGCCGTAGCCATTTTTAGTTAAAAAGACAGGACGTCCAGATTCAATAACTTCTTCTTCGACTTCAGGAAATTTATTTCTTAGATCTGAAACAGGACGAATATTCATAAGAAGACCTCCTTTTTTAGTTATCATAATTCTATCGTTAAACTATCAATAAGACAAGCGTTCATAAAAAATACCTCCACGTATGTGTTTCATTCATGATAATACTGGAGTAGAAAAAATTAAGATTATTCAGGTGTGAAGCTTTACATTGATAGGGTGAAAGTGGAAATGATATTAGTAATTTAGCTTATGAGACAAGAGAGATTTTAGATATATAAACTTAACTTTGATTCAAATGTCAAAAGTATTTGACACATGTTTTCTAAGGGAATATAATAATATCAAAAGAATTTGACATTAGGAGGGTAATTATGAATACGATAAGCTTTATTGAGTCTAATCAAAAAATGGTTTTAGGAATCCTTTGGTTATTTCTTGTTGCATCATTGATTTGCACTTTCCTTATGATAGTGATACTAATTAAAAAAGGAGACGAGAGAAAGGGATATATTGTAAAAAAATCAGCCTTAAGTGCTTTAGTCGTTGGGATAATTGTTCTTCTTATCAATATAATTTGGAATATTTTCTTTGAGCAAAATTCTAGAATTGGCTTTGAAGCGAGTCCAATCATTTATATTGGCATCGTATCGATCACCTTTAATGTGTCATATCTAATTAATATGAGAAAATTTGGATGATAAGAAATGAAAAATAACATAAAAGAAATTAGAACAAAGAAGCGTTTATATCAACAAGAATTGGCTGATATCTGTGGAGTCAGTAGGCAAACAGTGAATGCTATTGAAAATAATAAGTATGATCCAACGCTTGAACTTGCTTTCAAATTGGCTTCTGCACTTGATACAACCGTAGATAATTTGTTCATCTATCAATAAAAATAAGTCAACTTTTATTAATCAGCTGTGACATAAGTCCATATAGCGTTAGCTTCGTAGCGATAACAATGGCTCTTAAGATTATTATTAAAATCTTAGGAGCCATTGTTTTATTGGAAAAATACCTTATGGGAAACGACCAATAGCAAAACCCGTAAGGGGGAGTGGAAAGGGGAGTTATTATGAAGAAAAATAAAAGTAATGTTTAAATCTAGCATTAAAAGTGATATCAATAACTAGCGGATCCGTAAAAGTTCTATTTTTAATAAAAGCGATAATGGTATACTAGAAGCATAATGATTGGGTTATAGACTCAATTTATGGATAGATGGATGCTATAAATATTTTAATCGATTTTAAAGGTTGATACATGAGGGGTTAGAATGAAGAGAGTTTTGATTATAGAAGATAATAAAGAAATTGCCTTACAAATGGAGAAGTATTTAGTTAATAATGGTTATGAGGTAGAGCTTGCATCATCTTTTTACGAAGCAAACTATAAGATGAATGTAGACATGGATGTGGCATTATTAGATATAAATCTACCTGATAAAGACGGTCAACATTTGATAGAAAGATTAAAAGATAAGGACATAAGAGTTATTGTAACAACTGTAAAAAACGATGAAGAGTTTATCATTGAATCTCTAGATAGGGGAGCAGATGATTACTTAACAAAGCCATTTTCCCTTGCTATTTTAAGAGCGAGAATTGATGTAGTTTTAAGGACAATCCCTTTAAGTCAAGACAAAAAGATTACTTACAAGGATATTAGAATAGATTTAGCTGAATCAAAAGTTTATTTTAAAGATAAGCAAATCGAACTAACTCCACTTGAATATGAAATTCTAGTTTTATTTATTAAAAATCCTCATCGGGTTTATACCAGAGGTCAGTTGTTAGAAATGTTTTGGGAAGATAGGGATAAGTATGTAAATGATAATACGCTCACATCCACTATTAAGAGAATTAGAGAAAAGCTTGATAGGGAAGTTATTTCTACTGTTAGAGGAATTGGTTATAGGATGGATTAGATGAAATATATATTTTGGATAATAAGTCTGGGACTTCTTTATTATTTTTTAGAGAAAAGAAAGAAAAAGAGAATTAATGAGCTTATCGATTCGATAGAAAATGTGAAAAAACAGGACTACAGAATTCCGATGAAGCAAGATGATTTTTCAATTCTGGAAGACAAAATTTACAAGCTTTTTATAGAAATAGTAGAAGCCAAAGAGACGACCACTAAGAATAGTAAAAATCAAATTGAATACCTAGAAGACATTGCCCATCAAATCAAAACGCCCATCACATCGATGCTTTTTTCTATAGAAAATTTGGAGATGGACTTTCCCGATAATGCTGATATAGCGGTTTTAAAAAGACAACTCTTAAGATTAAACGCTTTATCAGATATTTTACTCAAACTATCAAGCCTAGATGCGAACAAAGATCTTATGAAAAAAGAAAAAATACGTTTGGATGAATTAGTGGATTATGCCTTAGATAGTTTGAATGTAAAGAAATCTATGAAGGTAGAAAAGAGAACGGAATTAAAAGAAAATAGCATCAATGGAGATTTTTATTGGCTGGCAGAAGCTCTCATTAATATTATGAAGAATGCTGATAATAGACCGACATGTGATAAAATCGTGGTTTCATCCTACAAAAATCCCCTCTACACAAGCTTAATCATTGAAGACAATGGTGGAGGAATAGAAAAAGAAAATATTAAAAAGATCTTTAAACGCTTTTATAAAACACCCGACTCAAGTGGCTTTGGAATTGGCCTTGCTATGGCGAAGACAATTGTTGAAAAAAACAACGCGGAAATTTCTGTTTCAAATATTGATGCTGGAGCAAGATTTGAAATTAAATTTTACAATGTCACCTAAAAATCACTTTACTTTTATATGCTTACCTTGACATAAGAAAAAGGAGGCAGTCATTATGGAAATATTAAAAGTAGAAAACCTAAGAAAAGAATACGGCGAGGGTCATTCTAAGGTCATTGCCCTAGACGGTGTTAATCTTGAAATTGAAAGGGGAGAATTTGTCGCTATTGTTGGACCAAGTGGGTCTGGTAAATCAACCCTCCTACATATCATAGGAGGCGTAGATAGTCCAGATGATGGCAAGATTTATATAGATGGTAACGACATCTCAAAGTATTCTTCAAAAGAATTAGCCTATTTTAGAAGAAGAAAAGTTGGACTCATTTATCAATTTTATAATTTGATACCAAATTTAACGGTTCGTCACAATATAGAACTTCCACTAAAACTAGATAAAAGAAAAATCAATCAAGATGAAATTTCGGATATAGTAAAAAAACTGGGTATAGAAAGTAGACTTGACTTTTTCCCAAGTGAATTATCAGGAGGTCAGCAGCAGAGAGTTGCCATAGCGAGAAGTCTTATCTACAATCCATCTATCATATTAGCGGATGAACCGACAGGCAACTTAGACAGGAAGAATTCTAAGGAAATTATAGAAATCTTTAAATACTTTAATAGAAGCTTAAAACAGACGATTATCTTAATCACCCATGACGAAGAAATAGCCCTACAAACAAATCGCATAGTTACCATAGTCGATGGAAAAATTGTAGGAGATGAAAAAAATGAATAAGAAGAATTTTCCTATTTTCATCTCATTATTTATTGTAAGTTTGTTTTTTACTGTGGTTTTTTATTATGGATACAGAAGTTTGAGAGCTAACTATGGTTATTATATGGCTTCAAGCTTTTATCATGGGGAGATTAAAGAAGAACTCTCAAATGAAGATGTTGAAAAGTTAAAATCCATTGAAGATATAGATTTGGTCGGGAAAATGTCTCTTAATCCTGACAACGGAAGGCTTGGCGACGATTTAGTCGTTATCAACTACCAAGACCAAGCTATCAATAAGATGAGGGAGTATTCAAGACTTATTGAAGGCAGATTTGCTACAAAGGAAGACGAAATTGTACTATCTGAAAGCCTCGCAAAGAAAAATAAACTTAAAATAGGCGACAAGCTAGAACTTGATTTGGGCAAAAGGTTTCTAAATGGCGAAGAGATAGGCCCCACAAGTGCAAATACTGGCAGAGAAAAATTTGAGAGCAAAGGTTCTAAAAGTTTTACTTTAGTTGGTGTTTACGGAGATGTCTACAATAAATACAGCAAACTAAATTTTGCTCTAGGGCTACAAGATAAAATACCTACATTTAGAACATTTATAAAGTTTATTTCTTTCGAAGAAGCTTACAGAGATAGAGATAAAATTCAAGAAGAAATCAATCAGACTTTGGGTAAAAAAGTTACTTTAGAATTTTCTGAAAGTCTTATAAACTATTACGGAGTAGAAAACGAACCCTTACAAAATATAATGAGCACAGCTGTTCTTGTTCTATCAGTTCTTGGATGTATATTGGTCTTTGTGTTTTTTATAAAAAACATCTTTTGGGTTTGGGGGCTAAGAAAAATTAGAGAACTTTCCATTTACAAGTCTATAGGATCTACCAATGGACAAATTTATCTCTTACTTCTAAAGGAAGGACTTATTATAACTGCAATTCCAATACTCTTAGGACACATTGCAGGATTTTCATTCATATATTATTTGTATAAAAATATAACAATAGGTGAAGGAGTAAGTGCTTTTGAAGTTATAAAATTTAATCCCTTACTAAGTTTAGCAATACTTTTGGTTTCTTTTACAATTGTGGCACTAGCTATTAAATCCCCTGCGAAAAAGATTTCTAAAATAAACATTATAGACGGCATAAGAGGGAATATAGATTTTTTCAAATCAAAGAAGAAAAGAGCCAAAGATTTTTGGAAGGAATTAAAACTCAATAACTTAGCTTCAATAAAATCACAGAGATATATTTCTGCAATAGGAATAATTATAATTTCAGTGTTTATAATCATCATAGGCATCTCAACATATTACAGAGATTTTTCGCATTACGATGCTGGCTATAATTTTTCCGTGGATTATTTTAGTGAAAAGAATCAAGTCCCAAAAATATTAAAAGAAATTGTAGATAAAATTCCTAACGACAAGTCTTATATTTCAAAATATAAATATGTTCAAGTGGAAAACACTAACGAATTTTCAAAGGAAGCAAAGGCAGCAGGTTTAGATGAGGAAGCTAGAAAGAATATAGAAAAATATAAAGCAAAGGGTATGGATGGATTTATCATCGCCTTGGAAGAAAAAGATTTAAAAGAACTTGGAGGAAAGAAGGGTGAATTTGTCCTCTACAATACAATTCAAGAAGATTCTTCTATTCCAATAGCTAAGGCGAAGAGAATTCTATATTTTGAAAACCCACAGAGTCTAGATATTAACTTTGCAAGTCATTATAAGAAGACGATTGAAATTTCAAAGACAATAACAGATTTGGGAAAATATAAGTCAAAAACAAGACCATTCGATGTAAAAATTTATACAGATTTTGACACTTATTTTAAACTTATGGAAGAGTCCGGCGATGAAAAAAATAAAAACTATGCCTATACATTAAATATGAAAGTAAAAGATTCGGATACCAAAGATGTAAAAGAATATGTAGAGGCCATGATTAGAAGTAAAATCTCACCAGAAGATCGCTTTAATATCACAACAGGTGAGGAAACCGCAAAAAATGAATATAATGATTTGAAAAGTCTAATAAAAATTGTAATAGGAATTGCATCAATCATCTTTGTACTAAATATCACCAACGGCTATTCATCCATTAATTTAAGTCTCATGAGCAGAAAAAAAGAAATCGGAAGTCTGTACTCATGTGGGATGGACGTGGATGAGTTAAAGAGTATTTATCAAAAGGAGTTTATTGGAGAACAGGTAAAGTCCTTTACTATTTCTATTATTGTGAGTTTAGGAGTTATGTTTGTAATATCATTAATAGCTCCTGATTTAAGAATGAGTACTCTAATAAAATATTATGACTATAAAAGTTTCTTAGGATTTTCATTAGTCGTCTATGGTATTAATCTAATCATCTACCATTTCTCCTTAAAGAGAATCTTAGACAGACCGACGATAGATTTAATTCGAACAATATAAGTTCAAAGTAAGAGAAGTATATTAGGAAAAAAGTAAAAAATTATTTGTAGTTGAAATCGCAATTTTTGCTCTTTCTTACCTACTTCCAGTCGATATGTCTGAAAGCTATACCAGTATAAGACCAACTGGACTCACATCAATGTTTGTCTGACCAATTATTGGACTAATAGGTTTAATATTTGGGGTAAGGGAAAAGGATAGGTTATCTATAGTGTTGAATATTCTGTTAATCTTATTACTTCCTATAGCAATGTTTGCAGGGCATCTAATGTAAGTAATGCGACTATACCAAGATAATAATAATCTAAACGGATTTTTTGTTAAACTGACCTCCAATAGTTAGATTTTTTGTCTAAGTTGTGGGGGCAGTTCAGATTGACAGTATTTTAATCTCGCCATTTTTGATGTATCATCGCCAAATTCATCAAAATGGCGATTTTTATCTAGCTGATATTGGTTTATATACGCCAAATAAGGTATAATGGCGATAAAGGCAGGGGAGTTCATGAAAGAATTTAATTATTCAAAATTACTTAGTTTAAATATTCCAGCAAAGATGTATGATTTGATATCAAAAATATATGAGTATAAGGGGAAACAGGAACTGTATGTATCTAATTTCCCGGATGTACTTGAAAAAATGGTAGAAGTCGCTAAGATTCAATCGACAAAATCATCAAACGCGATTGAAGGAATTTCTACAAATGATAGTCGATTAGAAGAATTGATGAATAAAAAAAGCCAGCCCAGAAATAGAAATGAGGAAGAAATCTATGGCTATAGAGAAGTACTCGATATCATTCATGAAAACTATGAGAACATTGGACTCACGAAAAATAATATTTTGACCTTACACAATAGATTATATTCCTACTCTGGCGAAAGTCATAAGGGTAAATTTAAGAGGATGGATAATAGTATCGTTGAAACTAACGAACTTGGAGAGAAAAGAATAAGATTTCAGCCTGTATCAGCGTTTGAAACAGAAAATTATATTGACGAATTGATTATTGCTTACGATGAAGCTATCAGTTTAAACATACCACCATTGTTACTAATTCCGGTTGTAGTTCATGATTTTTTGTGTATCCATCCCTTTTCTGATGGAAATGGGAGAATGTCAAGACTATTAACACTGCTACTTCTTTACCAAAATGGTTTTTTTGTGGGAAAATATATTTCTTTAGAAATGATCATCGAAGATACGAAAGATTTGTATTATGAAGAATTACAAGCTTCAAGTGAAAATTGGCACACTGGAGATAACGACGAGTTACCATTTATAAAATATATGTTATCAGTCATTTACAAAGCATATAGTGAATGTGATGAGAGATTTAAGATAATAGGAGAGAAATCTTTGACATCTGCCGAAAGAGTAATGAAGGTATTTGAAAACTCCCTAGAAGCGCTATCCAAATCTGATATTGTTATACTTTGTCCGGATATTTCAAAGAGAACCATCGAGAGAGCATTAAAAGAACTAAAAGATGGAGGTTTAATTAAACAAATCGGTAGTGGAAGAGCGACTAAGTATATTAAAGTTTAAGATCCTTAGCATCTACAAAAGTAGGTCCTTTTCTTATACCTATAAGCATTTTGTCTTTGATAAAGATGAATAAGGGTTTGTCAAAAAGACTCAAAAAAAATACATGGATGTAAGAGTAGTTTTGCAACTGGTATGAGGAGGCACACAAAATATAATGTACTCATTTTGTACTTTCTACAAGAGTAGCTTACAAGGCTGCTCTTTTTTTATTAAAGGGTGTAAGGATTATTTACATATATTATATAAACATTAAATAATGACATTGTATTGACACTGCACGAAAAATTTATATAATTATCCTTAAGGAGATGATGAAATGGCTACAACAAATTTGAATATAAGGACAGATAAAGAAATAAAAGAGGCAGCTGAAAAAATCTATTCTAGTTTAGGTTTAAATATGACTACCGCCATTAACCTATTTTTAAGGGCAAGTATTAGAGAAAGTGGCAT
>NZ_KV802403.1:198499-199220 GCF_001810675.1 Facklamia sp. HMSC062C11
TTAAGGGCAAGTATTAGAGAAAGTGGCATTCCCTTTGATTTAAAACTTGATATTCCAAATGTTGAGACTATAAAAGCTATCGACGAAGGAAGAATGATAGCTAAAGATAAGAACGTTACAGCTTATGATAATATGGATGACTTGAGGAAAGCCCTTGAAGTATAAAATAAAGTTTACAAAGAAATTTAAAAAGGACCTAAATCAGGCTAAGAAACAAGGGAAAGATATTGAAAAACTGTTTGATATTATTGAGAAAATTGCAAAAGATGAAGCCCTTGATGAAAGATATAGAGATCATTTATTAGCTGGAAATTACAAGGGGACTCGAGAATGTCATATAGAACCAGATTTTTTGTTGATATATGAAAAAATAGAAGAAGTTTTAGTGTTATCTCTAGTAAGAACTGGCTCACACTCTGATTTGTTTAAGTAAAATAACACGAAAGAGAGACTTTTATATCCCCCAGAAACTGAAAATAGAAGAGATAGATTATGAAATTTTAAAAGAAGCAATAGAGAGAACCTCCAACAAAAGAGAAAGTCAAGAAATAATAAAAGACTATGAAGAAATAATCGAGGATATAAATGAAGATTCATACTTAAGATCCTTTTGGGATGTATATCTTAATGAAAATAAGTATATTGATGATCTGACTTTTGATAAGGTTATTGATGTAGTGATAACTTTATCAAATAGGATTAATGAGATGTAATTTAACAG
>NZ_KV802403.1:199320-250852 GCF_001810675.1 Facklamia sp. HMSC062C11
AGATGTAATTTAACAGACAGTGTCTGGCAAATTATTGACAAGAAAATATTAAGACTTAGAGAAGTGGAATGCATCAACTTTTATTAATCAGCTATGACATAAGTCCATATAGCGTTAGCGTAGGTGATAGAGAAGGGAATCTGATATTAATAGAATGTAAAGAGGTTTATGAGGAAGGTCGAGAAGATGGACGCCATTTTGTTCACCTGGTTACTACAGAACGGCTTTGAGATTCATAAACGAGCATCATCAAATATTGCAGTTCTTAGCTAGTGAAAAAGAGACATGTCTTATAGCCGCTTATTTTTGTTAGGAGTGGGGAGTTCAGGAGACAAACGGAGATTTTAAGTTGCCTCCTAACTATTTTATGTTTTTTTCTTTAACGGCTGAAGCTATATATAATGCATATCCAGCTGCAATTAGCGCAATCAAAATACTTGAGATAATTTGCTTTTGTGGTGTAACGATCTCTTCATTTGAAAATACGCTTAAACTATTAAGAATACTATGCGTTAAAATGCAGGGTAGCAAACTTTTGGTCTTGTAATAAATCATGACAAATGCAAAGCCAATAGCTATTGCATAGACTACTTGTAACATGGTTGGTAGTAATCCCGCTCCTGAACCATTTACCAAATTCACGATATGGCCGATTCCAAAGCTCACACTTGAAATGATAATCGCTGATTTCACACCATCCCTAACCAGTGCATTAAATAAAAATCCGCGGAATATCATTTCTTCAAGAAAACCAACACAAAGCATCGATAAAATATATAATACATTTTCTAATGGTGAAAAATTAATCGTTACACCATACCAAAGGTTTGTTGTCATTATAATTATTAATGGAATGTAAAATAACATTTTAGAAGCTGGAATTTCTGATTTACAAAGTCCATACTTTTTTGCCAATCCATTATTTTTAACAAAAAGAAATAATATGATTGATAAAATTATCAATATAGGTAAGGTTGCAATCTTTAAAATCCCTATATTTTCTGATATATTATCTCCTGTTGATGCAAGTACAACGTATATAATAATCCATGCTAATGCAAACCAAATCTCACTCTTTTTATATAATTTTTTAATCATCAATTGAATCCTCCCAGTGATGCTTTCGCTAAATTAGCTTTGTGCATGGTCTTGAATTGCGACATTTTATATTTGAAAGTTAAGAGTGTGTAACGTGTAATTGGTTGTTTTAATATTTGCTTTTTTATTAAATCAACTGCTGTAATTATAATATACACTGCAGTGAAATTAAATAAGGAGTGTATAATTAAGTTGGAAAGAAGTAAACATGAGGAATGATTGGTTGCCATCAGCTGCTGAGACATCACTCTGAATGTGAAAGGGTAGTTAAGACTCTATTAATAGGGGTAAATCAATGATATAGATTAAGTGAAGGAGTCAGAGATGAAACGATTAGAGACTGAGCGTTTAATATTAAGAGTTCCTAGGCTGGAGGATTTTGATGAATTATATGCCATTCATGCCAATCCTGAAACGAATCGGTTTAATCCGGGATGGAAAAAACCAAGTAAGGAAGAATTTATCGATAGTTTAAATGCCATGATTGACCATCATAATAAGTATGGATTTGGCTATTATTCCTTAGTCGATAAAGCGGATAATAGTGTTTTTGGCTTGTGTGGGTTAAGGTTTACCTTAATAAACGATAAAAAGTATTTAAATCTCTATTATAGAATTGATCCGTCTAAAACGAGAAAGGGATTTGTCAAAGAGGCAGCTCGTCAAATAATGGATCGTGTTACGACTGAATTAAACAATGACTATAAAGTCGTTGCCTTAACCTTAGACGAAAATATCCCTTCAAGAAAAACCGCTGAATCATTAGGCTTAAAACATAATAAAGCCTTCGATAATGTGGGTGGAGCTGGGAATGTCTATTACTTTAATTAGTTGCATGATCATTATAAATGTTGGAGCATGACTGTGTCTTCTTATGATTCCCAGATAAAAGTTACTGACTGAAAAAGCTACTGAAGCCTGGGACTTCAGTAGCTTATTTTGTTATTGCTGATCGATGTTTGTCAGGTGGAGTTGTTTGATTTGTTCGAATAGATGAGGGCTAAGTTCGTGTTTGCTAACTTGGATGTCGCATTCACTGAAGAGATCAATCGCATTGGGGTCATTGTGGTAGTCATAGAGGTAATGCACTTTTTTGATACCTGCTTGAATAATGACCTTGGAGCAGTTGTAACAAGGAAAATGGGTAATATAGATTTCTGCACCATCAGTCGATATTCCCATCTTAGCGCATTGAATAACAGCGTTCACTTCGGCATGGATGGTCCGAATACAGTGTCCATCTACCACAAAACAACCGTGGTCGATACAGTGCGTTAAGCCTGAGACAGACCCATTGTAGCCCGTTGCGATTATTCGATTATTTCTAACAATGACCGCTCCAACCATCAATCGGTCGCAGGTGCTTCGCGTTGAAATCACTAAGCTTTGCGCCATAAAGTAATCGGTCCAACTAATTCGATCCATTGATATCACCTCATCTGATATTCTTTTCGTCCCAATTCTACCATGAAATCGAGGTGGATATAAGACCTTCGGTATTATATCTGGATTCATCCGATATTAAATTATAAGGTAATGTATTATAAGAAGAATGGAAGAGGGAAATTTTCTATTACATATACCGCTTAGAAGCCCCCTAGTATTGCTTGGATCTGCAGGCGATACTAGGGGGCGAAAGCAATGTTTAACTTGAATAGAGTGTGGAAACGAGATTGTTTGATGAGATCCGCCCAGAACAAATCGAAGAATTCCATTAAGAAGTAACACAAAATGGGTTTCTAATTAATATTTGGATAGTTTTTTGCTAATTCCTTAATTTCATTCGGGGTTATATCGGCCTTATCTGAGTAATTCACCTGTTTGATGCTTTGTATCACTGTGCCTTCTTGTTCAATTTGAAAGGATGTAAGTAGATGAGAAGTCTTATCAATCTCAAAGATCCAAGTTCCATCATTAAAAGGAGATAAATCTTTAGGCATTTGTCCTTTAATCGTATAGCTTTGGTCTGTTTCGCTCATTTCAAGTTCTTTTAATTCCTGCACTCGAATTAAGAGATCCATAAATAGACCTCGGGGTTCGATTAAATCAGCCATTTTTCCATTTTCCTGATAGGGATCCATTTCGGACGAAGCCATTTGTACGTATTGTCCATCCAGATAATAATTGAATGTTTTATTTCCTATTTGTAAGATTTCATAGAATAGGCCCTTGCTCTGATCGAACTTCCCCGATATAGAAGCAGAATCTACCCCTTCAAAATTTGTCATCTCATAGTTATAAGCCATCTGGTCTTTATTAAAAGCCGTTAAGGCATCAAAAATTACTTGCTTAATAGTGGGGTCCATCTTTTTAGCTTTTTCCTCATCTAGGCTTAGGACATAAGACAGGTAAGTCGGATTCTGCAAGTAAGGTTCTTCTTCCGACTGATTCGCAGAAATTTGTTTGATCGTGTTAACATTTTCTTGCTGTTCTTGCTGGTTGACTTGCTTAAGATAAAAGGAGTAGCCTCTGTAAGCCAATAGAGCGATAATGATTAGTAGACTAGGAATTAATATAAAGTGTATCTTTCTTTTTTTCATGAAGGTCATCTCCTTATGACTAACTTTACCGAATTAATGGGACTTTATTTTTAGTCGGGGTAGATAGCTGTAGACAATGTAGGTCAATCCAATCATTAAAAGTAAAATAAACAATCGGACTAGTAATGAGCCAACTGTCATCTGCGTAAAAGGCTGGGTTATGATCCAAGTAAAGTCCATTCGACTATAAAAGCTATGCACAATGATGACCAAATTAAGAACCAACCCTAGTACGCTGTAGCCTAGGCAATGAATTGCGATCTGCAAGCATAGCATTCCCCAGATAGAGAGCAATAAATGGATAAATAATGAAAGAATATCAGTCAGAGGCATTACATTATCCACTTGAAAGAAAAAGGCAAGCAGAATTGATAGGAAGACATACAAGCTGACATAGACTCCCATACAGGCAATGCTTAGAAGAAACAATATTTTAGGATGACGAATCCGAATAAAATCAAAGGGATTGTCTTGAACTAAGACTTGTCCAAAGAAATTAAAAGGAATCAATAAAGGAAATACATAAAAACTAAGCCAATTCATATTATTAGATAGGACATTTTTATCATGTATCGCAAAATAAGCCCAAGCATCTCCTTTGTCAATCATGAAAGAGACAATACTTAATAGGTAGATGAATATCAAGATGCCTATGAAATAACGTAGCTGGAAGAGTCGATAAAGATTCATTCTTAGATAGCGAAGTGAGGCTCTCATCATTATCTCTCCTTATTCTATTTGAAGCTGATAGATAATACTAAATCATATATTGTCGTTGATGCATCAGATATCTATCCAGTTGGTAAGCTGGATATAAAATAAAGCCCATCTTTAATAAGATAAAAACTAAACCCATCCAAGTCAGGGGATCGCTTTCTTCAATGAAGAATAAAAAGACTTGTTTCAATATGACGATAAATAATAATGGACTCAGTCCTAAACCTATCAAAAGGGCTAGGAAGCGATACTTGACTAAGGATTCTAATAAATGGTATATCACGCCAAAAATGCTTAAGATGAGCGACTGTTGAACAGCGGCATAGAGAATATCCAGTAGGATAAATTTTTCTTTAGTCCAGATCAAATCCAGTAGGACTATCCCTTCACTCATCAAAAATATCATTCCTAAACTGATTAAAAGTATGATCCATTTATAACGGCATTGCCGTTCAATGGAGATGCGCACTTGCTCTAAATTCGTAAAATAGCTTCTTAACAGATAAGTTAAGACCAGAAAGCTAGGTACAGCAATCCACCGTAGAAAATTGCTATCCATGGGTTGACTAATCAGTCCTTCGTATGGCCATTGGTCGATGATGCCTTTTTTAACATCGATAAACCTATTAATGAATAGCATTAAGGCCACAGACAGATAAAAAAGCAGACCTCTTTGCCAAGCAATACGGATCCGATCATAACAAATAAGCTTATTCATAATTCCACTCCCCTTGGAAGCCAAAATGCTGATTGTCTTCAATCATAAAATTACTAAAGGCCAAAATCCACTCGTTCTTACCAGGCTTAAAGGCTTCTTTGGGGAAGGCAAAGAACAGTCGATATTTCTCTCCATTAACTTCATTGGCTGAATAAACGGGCATGGTCCGGTATTGTCGATTAAATATGAGGCTATAGCCCATATGTTTTTCTTTGGTTTTTGAGACATCGCCTTCTACCTCTACTTGGAAAATGAAATCATAGTTTGGATTGACAAAGGCGGAATAATCTTTTTGAAACTGTTTTGTTTCCTGTTCATTTAAACGCTTGATAGAGTGCAATTTATAGTCTTTTTCTTGCAGGGTAATGATCTCGTCAGCGGCAAATAAACGAGCGGTGACGCCTACTTGGGTTAAATTCACATAAACGATCCGAACTAGGACTAGGACAACTAGAGTGATAGCCAGAATTATCTTAGTTTTTTTCATCGTTGACCACCTACAATTCGCCCATCAGCAATCTCGTATACATGGTCTGATACTGCTTGAATCAGTTGTTCATCATGGCTGGCAATCAAAAATCCTTTACCGCTCGCTTTAATTTTATGGATTAAGTCAATAACTACCTTGACGGAATCTCGATCCAGACCGTTGGTTGGCTCATCGAGTAAGATTAAGCTTTGATTTTCCATGAGGGCTTGAATAATGGCCAACTTTTGTCGCATTCCTAAGGAATAGTTCGATACTTTATCGTCTTTATGTTGGTACATATCTAAGTCTTTTAATAGGGATAAGACCCACTCTTCCTGGTAATTATCATTGATAGAGGCTAGATATTTCAGATTTTCTAATCCGGTAAAATGAGGAATAAATTCAGGGTTTTCAATGATGACTCCTACATCAAGGGGCAGTGGCTGGTTAAAGATGACTGGATGGTCCTTAAGATAGACTTGACCTTTATCCAAGCGCATACTGGCAATGATTGCTCTTAATAACATGGTTTTTCCAGATCCATTATGACCCACCAAGCCCACTACTTCGCCTTCATTTACCACAAGTTCAATTTGATCTAGGACTTGTTTTTTACCAAAAGCTTTAGAAATTTTATCGACTTTTAATAAAACCATCTTCTTCACTCCTTACTTAGTCTACACCCGATTTGTGATTTGATAATTTCCACAGAAATAAGATGCCACTGATCAACTCTAGAACTAGCCAAAAGGTTATAGTCTGTATCCATTCAATCTCATTCAACATCGATAAGTGAGATAAAAGCATCATTGGAATCAGGTCCAGATGAATAATGCCGATTATCCCAAAAACCAACGGTGTTAAATAAATAACAACAAAAGAAAAGAAATACTCAAAATACTTATAAGCAATAAAGTATGAGGCTGTCAGACTTAAACAGGTTAAAATTCCTGAAATTAAAAAAATTTCAAGACCAAAGAGCAACCACAAAACAAATGGGTGAAGCGAATATAACGAATACAAAATTCCCGGAGAAATCGTGTTTAATTGAGTGACAATAGGATCGGGTAGGGTCATGGGATAGACCATGAAGAAAATCGTTGAACTTACAATAAAAGGACTAATCCCTGCTAGGCCACCTCCGATAAAGGCGGTAAAATATTGTTGATAATAGTAGGCCTTTCGACCGAAACGTACTTCTTGATTCAGAATCATTGCTCGGTTAACATCTTCTCGGTAAAGGCCTGCTCCAAAGAAAGCGACCATAATTGGTAGGGTCATCGCATAAACTTCGGTTCCATACCCTGTACTATCAAAACAGAGTAATCTCGGAAAGACGGAAGGTTCAGTGTAATAATTAGGTCGATTATAGGTATAGAATTGAATCGCACTGATTACCAAAATATAAGCTAGTAAAATAAGTCCATTTCTTTGTAGGAATAGACGCTTCATATTGCCTTTAAATAGGGTCATGACTATCGAAACCTCCTTTTTTAAGATGGCCATCTTTTGTTCTCGCTTTCATCTTATCAAGAGGCCTTATAGGTGACAATAGGCTTTACTTATTTTGGCTCTTAAACAGCTAAATTTGGCTTTGAAAATGAAAGGTTTTCAGTTTTCAGTCTAGTAGCTGAGTTTTTGACCATCTTTTAATATTAAAGAGTGAAGTAGGAGGTCTTGGTACAGGATGTGATTTTTGTTAACAAGATAGCTTCTACCATAATAATCAAAAAGAGGTTGTAAATAGATGAAATGCTTTAAAGAAGCACGAACGCGTTCAAAACTTTTATTCTTATAATGAACTTCAAGATAATGACTGCCTTTTTCTTTTTTAAAATAACGTATGTGATCGGGCTGGTTAAGGATCGTACTCATAATAGGGTCTTGCTTTAACAGATATTTGGCCAGACTTTTTTTTAACTCTTCCATTGCTTCTACCCAATTAGCACTAACAATTAGATCAGCGCTATGAAAATGATGGTGAGACATCGCATTAAAAATTTCCTTGGATTCGTGAAGAAAAATGCTATCATGAATCTTACCATTCTTCTCGGATTCTAAAATAAAGGTTAACCACTTGTCGCTATAATCAGTTGAACAATCAAAAATAAAAAGTTGCTGCTTTTGATGATAATCTTCGATGAATTCAGCTAGAGGCAGGATAAGCTCATTCATATCCACAAAATTGAAATCAATAAAGAGTAACTCATAATGGTCATAGGTATGTTTGAATCCTTGCCAACGTTGAGGCTGGTGACTAAATATGTGTACATTCATGGTTTCGATCCTTTCTATGTGGCCCGTCTCATTATCAATGTCTCCTATTTAAATATAACAATAATATAAAACGTTTTCAAATATTGATGGGCGAGTTTAAAAATGCTAATAACTTGCATGTTTTTATTGAAAATTATAAATACTCAAGCCTTGATATTCATTTAAAAGTCTTTATGAATTTAAATGGTTTCGTGTGATGAAATAGTCTACCAAAAGCGATATTAATGAGTAGCAGCTAGATTGCAATTAGGAGTTCCTTTGTTAGAAGTCTTGTTAACGCATTGCGAATATTGCTCATCGTTGAATCTCAGCGAATCCCTGTCATTGGCTATAAATGCTATTGGGCGGGGATCTTTTTATGGGACGATTTTTTTATTCGATTTATATGGAAAGCTAACTTGACATCGAAAATGATCCGCGATATATTAAATGTAAAGCTAGCTTAGCATTTTAGGGGGAGGTAAAGGTGAAAAATCGGCTTGAAGAAATAAGAAAACAAGGTGGAATGACTCAAGAAGCCTTGGCTGCCTTACTTGAGGTATCCCGCCAAACTATCAGTTCCTTAGAGAAGGGGAGGTATAATCCTTCCATTATCTTAGCGTTTAAGATCGCACGACTTTTTGACTTGCAGATTGAAGATATTTTTATATTTGAGGAGGAAGACCAGGATGAACAAGGATAAAATTTGGTATTTGGGCTATTTAATCGGGATGGTTAGTTTAATATTATTATGGGTATTTAGACAGGATGAAACCATGACGATTCTATTGACCTTTGTCTTTTCAATCAGTGTCACGATTGCCTACTTAAAGCTCCGACACATTAAGCAAATGAAGAATGACTCGCATTACCGGATCCTTGTGCAGGATGAACGTAATGAGAAGATTAGAGACAAGGTTAATGCACGCATGACATCGATTCTAATGGTTATGATGGGCGTGTGGCAGTGATTTGTCTGTCGATGAAGGCCTATTTACCAGCGGGTCTATTAGTGCTTGCGGTAGTGGCTTATCCCTTATTATCCTTCTTTATTAATCAATACTATGAAAAACGTTATTGATCTTGTTAAATGTGGAGAGACAACGAAGAAAATTTAATCGAGATGATCAATGAAAAAAGGAAGGACAGAGTTTAAGTGAAGATTTTAGGCATTGGTTTGTTTTTAGCAGGTTTTGGCTATAATTATTGGCTAAAAAGTAAGATGACCATTTTCATTAAGCAGCGTCCGCTAGTTCAGTGGATACTTATCGCTTATGCCGTGCTTGCTTTTTATATGGCTTATCAATGGGGGTCTACGATTCAAGATTATGTCCTTGCCGGAAGTTCCGTCTTGCTTCTCTATTCTGTAGCCTTTTTTCAAGGAATCAACAAGGATTCGGTGCTGGTATTTTTGGGGACGACGTCCTTATTGAAGCGAATTAAAGCCAGTGAGATGGATCATATCCTGCTTGAAAAAGTGTCTGGTAAGACAACTTATCGACTCAAAATCGTCGCTTTTGGAGAAGAATTTACTCAGCTTTACCAGAGAGATCATTTGGAAAAGGAGGGTGCTTTTACCAAAGAGTTGACTGAGTTGCTGGCGACGGTGAAGCATCAATAAGTTGATTCAGCAATCCCATTTATCATTCAATCAATGAGTGAGGCTTGAATAACTTGCTTAAATGGCAGGATTCAAAGCCTCTTTTTTTCGGGTTCAAGCTAAAGTAAAATAGTTTTAAGAACTTGCTTGGACTGGTACAAAAGTGATTAGAAGGCGATGTCAATGATTTTTGACTGGCGAATTTTGCCCTTGTCAAAGAATTTTTACCCTGTTTTGTGGGGATGTCAAAGAAGTTGGATGGTATTTTTAGGCTGGATCGCTTAAAGTCATGGCTAGAAGGAGGAAAAAAGATGACTATAGGAAGCTTATTAAAAGAAGCCCGGCTAAAGTCAAAGTTGACTCAAGAAGAGGTGGCAGAATCGCTGGGTGTCTCCAGGCAGTCGATTTCAAATTGGGAAAATAATAAAACCTATCCGGATGTTTTGAATGTGATTGCTCTGAGTGATTTGTATCAGGTTAGCTTGGATGTCTTATTGAAGGGAAGTGCCGATTATATGCAGCATCTGAATGAAAGTACTGATGTGGTTAAAAGTAATAAGCTTTTAATTCGCGTTATATTATTTGCCTTATTGGGAATTCTCTTTGTTTTGGCGATCAGCCGCTGGATTCCTTTTCAACTGGCTTTGTCGATTGTTTTTGTCTTATCGCTGCTAGTAGCTGGGCTTATCTATTTAGAAATTATTCAACGTTTTTAAGGGAGGGTAAATGATGAATAACTATCAAGTGATGATGGTGGTCTCGGGAGCGGTCTTTTTAATGGGGGCACTTTTATTGAATTATAATCTGTATCAGTTGGTCGCTATTGATGCCAGAGCACGAGGGATGAAGCACCCTCGCTTATGGGGGGCTTTTAGCTTGTCGGATGGGCATGGAACAGGCTTAGTGACCTATTTGTTGTTTCGTAGAAAGTATGCCCGTCGGGCTTTAACGCAGCAAGAATCGCTTGAATTTTCTTTATATAAGAAAAAAGCCCAGTTATCGCTGATCATCTTCTTAGTCGGAGCGGTGCCTTTAATAGTGACAGGCATTTATTATTTGGGATTGAACTAATCGATAGCACATCGAACAAAAGCAAGCGGTTTGAAAAGCTTGCTTTTTTTATTAGAAGTTGGCTTCCTCTTTCTTAAAGGGCTTTTTGAATTCTTGCAGGGATTACTCAGGTAGGCCGTCTCCTGTCTTAGTAGAATGAAGCTAAGATCAAATGGATGAAAGAGGGGAACGACCATGTGGGCAATAAAAGTCGATCATCTAAGCAAGAACTTTGAGCAAAAGACCTTATTTAATGATTTTTCATTAAGGATTGAACAAAATACCGTTCATGCTTTAATGGGACCCAATGGAGCGGGTAAGACTAGTTTGTTGCGGTTAATAACCGGACTTTATCAGCCGGATCAAGGGACTGTTCAATTGAAGGGCAAGCATGCTATGTTGCTGGAGAATGACTATCTTTATGAAGATAAGACGGGTTTGGAGAACCTACGATTATTCGGACGCTATTTTGGTTTTGAGTTAAAGGATTATCAGGCTTGGGCTCAGCAATTAGGGATTCAAGGGGATTTAGAGCGTAAAGTGTCGACCTACTCTAAGGGAATGAAGCGAAAATTATCTCTGTTGATCATTATCTTAATGGATCGGTCGCTGATCTTTCTAGATGAGGTCACTTCTGGGGTCGATCCGATCTCACGGATTCAGATTCGTCAAGTGGTTGATGTTTTAAAAGATCAGGGTAAAACAATCGTCTTCACCTCCCACGACCTTGAGGAAATTGAAAAAGTGGCTGATTGGGTCACAATGATTAAAGAGGGACAGATCGTCTTTACCAAGCGGATTCAAGATTTGAAAGGGGAACGCTTGGAGGATATATTCATTGAGGAGGGGTTGAAATGAAGGAGCAGACGCCATTAAATAAGGCCGTGCAGTCGATGATTTGGGATAGTCGGGATTACCGTTTCAATTCTTTGTTAGCGCTGATATTTAGTGGACTGTTCTATCTGGGGGTCTATCACCTTAGTCAGGTCTCGGACCGGTTTGGAAGCGATCCCTTGTTATTATTAATCTGGGCACTCATGTTAGGCATGGGTCTTCTATTGGGCACGTCAATGGTGGTGGATGTGACCGTTAAGGATAAGCTGAGCCATCGCTTGGACTTTTTCCTGGCTTCGGGCATTGATATTAAGTCCTTGATGTTGGCTTATAGTTTGCAGATGTGTCGCTTTTCAATGCTGATTCCTTTCGCCTTGTTGATGGCTTTTGTTTGTTTACCAGCGTTTGAACTTGGTTTTTTAGCTATTCTAGGTCTGTTTGGGTCCACCGTTATCTTGGTTTTTATGACGATTTTGTATTTTAATGTGTTGGTCTTAGGACAAAAACATTTGAAATTTGTTAAATACCTACTTTTTATCAGCCTTAATTTGCTGATCTATGGAGTGGGGAGCGTTTCTAATCAATTTTTACAATTTTTAGCTAATCATCATATTGAACTTTCCAGTTTAGTGTTGCTGGTAAATGTTAGCTTAACCCTGGTTTTAGTCGGCTTGGCTAGTTTAAAAAGGCGCCATCTAACTAACGAATGGGTTATTAGGCAGGAGGGGACTTGGTCATGACCTTTATTCGATTACAAGTGAAAGCCCTACTTGATCGGAATGCTTGCTTGTTTGCGGGAGTGATCTTTTTAGGGATGGGTCTGTTTGGAGCTGTTCAGGATTCATCATCCGGCCATGGAGATCTTACTTTATTGTTGCAGTTGGAGGGGATGCTTTGCCTTTATGGAGTGATCGTGACGGAATTAGCAAAGCCATCGTTGATTCGAGATAAACAGACCAAGCGTCTGGAATTTCTTTTAGCAAATGGGCTTTCTTTGAAGCAGCTAGTAAGGGGCTATCTTGTGAGCCTTTATCTGGCCAGCTTAATAGTATGGCTTCCGGGTTTATTATTTGAGGGGCTACAGGCTGTCAATCATTCAATGGGAAAGCCTTTCTTTCTCTTGATGATGGCCCTACTGATTCAAAGCTTCCTAATAACCTGGGGTCTAGTGAATGCGATTCTATCAAGGGTGAATCTGGGTCGCTTGAATGCCATTCAATATCAAACGGTCTTGGTCAATGGGATCTTGGCGGGGTTATCACTCGCCGTATACCACGATCAATCTATGGTAGAATATTATTTGGGAACGAAGTTATTATTACTGGTTCTTGTGGGCCTCTGGCTTAAAAGACGGCGGACCATTGAGGGGATTGTAAGGAGTTATTATTAATATCATGTATAAGAAAATCGCAATACTGGTTCTAATGCATGGACTCTTGTTGTTTTACTGGGCTTATCTATTCCATCAGCAGGCTGGACTGAATGAAGCTGTGTATTTCAACCTTTTCTCCATGACTATTTTTGGAACCCTATATACTTATCTCTATGGATTTTTAGCTAAACGTCAAAGCTTGACGAGAACGGATTATTTCTTTGTTGTTGCATCTTTTGCCTTAATTGGCTTGTCTTTGCAACTTACTTTGTTATATGCTTGCCTTGTCTTATTAACGAGTGTCGCCCTTACCAGCTATTATTTTCTACAACCGCTTGGCTCAAGACAGTTCGTTTCGGTCTCGATTTTACCCCTTTCTAGAAAGACGACGCAAGGCTTTACGCTAGGTTTTTTACTGGTCATGTTAATCTTGATCAATTTGTTAGGTTTGGATCCGGTGATTGTTCATATCGTGATTCACTTGATTTTTCTGTCTTTTGAGGCTTGTTTAATGTTGTTTCTTAAGGAGAAAGATCAGACCTATGAGAAGATTTATCGGGCCTATTATTTATCGGACTACCTAACACAGGACCGGGAATCCTTTGCCCGATGGATTCATGATGAGCTCATCCAACCAATATATGCGGTTAAGAATTTATTGTCCATGAAGGAACCGGATTATGCCTATGTAAAGCAAGTCTTAACCGACCTTGAAAAGAAGGCACGAGACCAAATGACTTATTATCAAAATCACCTCTTTGACAATGAGGATTTAACTGAGAATTTGATGCAGGTTTTCCACTCGGTACAATCGCTCTACCCTCAAAGCCAATTGGTCTTTGACGATCAGATTCAGCCGGATTTAAACCGGGGCTTGGATCCAGCTAGCTTGCGTTTGCTGTGTATCCTCAGTAAGGAATTGCTGAATAATGTTTATAAGCATTCGACGGGGACTTATGTGTCTTATCGTTTAGGCTTGGAGGGGGCGGACTTGTTGTTGGAGGTGGAGAGTGATGGTGCGAGCACCCAGGACTTAGCCTTGATTCAATCTTCAAAACGCGGTGTTCTATTGATGCGCTTGATCGTGGATACCCAAAGTGGCGACCTGGATTATCAATTAAATGGCGAGGTATTAACGGCACGTGTTCGCTTAAAAGGAGGTCATCATGAAACTATTATTACTGGATGACCATCATTTATTTGGTCAAAGTCTTAAATGCTTGTTGGAGGACCAGGCAGGGGTGGAAGTCTGTGACTATGTGGACGGCCCTCAGGCTTTCCTTGATCAAGTGGGCCATCAGGATTATGATATTCTGCTAGTAGATATTAATCTTAAGGCAGACTTAACCGGCTTTGATCTGATTCGTCAATTAAGAGATCAATCCATTCAAACGCCGATCGTGATCCTAACGGCTTATGACTTGACCAACTATCAGAGTCTGGCCTTTGATTTAGGCGTACAGGCTTTTATCCATAAGTCGGTTGAAATTAGCGATTTAATGGGGCGTTTGATCGAGGTTCAAAAAGGCCGAGTCTTGACCGCAAAACCTTCGATCGTGGATCCCCTAACGCCAAGAGAGATTGAGATTTTGCAAAAATTAGTTCAAGGTCAAAGTAAAAAGGAGGCTGCCCTCGAGCTTTTTATTAGTGAGCGGACCCTTTATAATCACCTAGCTTCGATCTATGCTAAGCTGGAGGTTAATAATTTGTTAGAAGCCTATAATCAGGCCATGGCCTTGGGTTATATTGAACCGAAATTATGATGCTTAGATGAAGGAGGAACTAACATGAAAAATACAGGAACTTGTCCAAAGTGTAAAGGTAAGTCACTCATTTTTATTCCAGGAGCGGCGGGAGCTTATGGTGCCGGAAATAATATCATGACCGGCAAAACAATCTTATCCGCGGTGCCAGTTAATCGTTATGTCTGTCAGTCCTGTGGCTACTCGGAAGAGTGGGTGGATCTAGAGAATTTGCCTAAATTAATCAAGCGTTACGCTAAGGACTAAGGAATCAAGAAAGAGAGGATTTAAATGCAAGTAATTTTTTCAAAAATTTGGCCATTGATGATTGTGGCGGTCTTGGTGGTTGTTTTGGTGATGTATGTCCGCGATCAAGCAAGTCGAGCTACTTCAGGACGGAATAAGCGCGACGACTCGCTAGGAGCTGCGATCGGTATTGGCCTTTGCCTGGGAACGGGCTTAGGAATTATTATTGATCAGCTTGCCATTGGAGCGGGGATTGGTCTATTGATGGGGGTTTTAATCGGGAGTTTCTATGACCGTGCATAATGATGCGCCTGTAACCTAGAAAGAAGTAGCGACCGATTCTGCTTGCTGGCTCTCAAGTTCTAAATTTGATGAGAAAAGGGCTTATTTCTTGCGATAAATAAGCTTGCGTGTCATAATGACCAATACAATAATTTATGGCATCGACAAGCTTGTCTGTGTCATGATAATCAGTGAAAAGGAGTAACTTAGAATGCATCAATTTAGTGAACAAGAAGAAGCTTTCATTCAAAAAGGCTTATCAACGGCCGAGATCAGCGATCAAGCAGCAGCCAAGAAGATTCTAGACTTGGTTCCAGCAGAATGGATTAAGAAGATTCCTTGGATCGTTCGCAAGCACGCAACGACCAAGACGGTTGAACGAGTGGCTCAGCAGTACCCTGAGCTTTATGCGGTAGCCAAGCAAGAAGGAGACCTACCTGTTAAAGAGGCTCAAGAATTAAAAAAGATCATGCAGGACATCTTCCAAGAAAAAATGGCTAAACATAAGATTCAATAATGGAGCGAGCTTTACTCTGGGATCCGAGAGGATTTCTGGAGTAAGGCTTTTTATTATTCTATATGCAAAACTGATTGTAGACGCCTTTGGCAAACTTTTATTAAAGGATGTAAAGATTCAATAAGTGATGATTCGATTACTATTTAAGCAGTGGCTTGGCCGCTGCTTTTTTTATTGAGGGGAAGACTTTGTCAAAAATATTGTTAGCTAGTTGACAATTGTGCTTAAGCGAGTATAATTTTTCAAGTCAGGAGGTTCTTATGAAAGACGAGGTATTTAACCGTATTAAAGATTTACATGTGGCTTGGATTCGTAGGATGGCACAGTTGAAGTCACAGACGGCTTGTCATGCTCAGCCTAAGGCACCCAATCCTACACAACTAAAAATATTTTCCTATTTAATGGAGCACCGGGATCAGCCGGTTCTGCAGCGGGATTTAGAAAAAGCCTTAAATTTAAGGCGAGCCACGATTTCAGCGGTTCTGAAGAAGATGGAAGCGAATGGTTATATTGAGCGTCAAGTCGCCGACCGGGATGCACGGTCCAAGCAGATTCATCTAACAGACTTAGCGCTTGATCGTTATCAAACGGGTTTGGATCACGTGCGTGATCTTGAATTACAGATGGTTCAAGGAATTAATGAGGAAGATTTGGCTGTTTTTATACGGGTCATGAAGCAGATGGTGGCGAATATTGAAGTCATGGAGGAGGGTGAACATGATTAAATGGGTGAAACAATGGACGATGAGGGACTATATCGATAGCGTGATTGCGATTGCCTTAATCGTTTTACAAGTGTATTTGGATTTAAAGATGCCAGACTATATGTCACAAATTACCGTTTTGGTACAAAGTGAAGGCAGTCAATTAAGTCAGATCATTGAGAATGGGGCCTGGATGCTGGCTTGTGCCCTGGGATCGATGTTGAGTGCCATGGTGACTGGCTATGTCGTATCCTTAGTCTCTGCCCGTTTTGCCAGAGAAACAGGTCGGCAGCTTTTTGATCAAGTGACCCGCTTTTCCCAAGAAGAGTTGCATCACTTCTCAACGGCGAGTCTCATTACTAGAAATACCAATGATATTACCCAGGTTCAACAATTCTTGGCCATGGGTTTTCAGATGTTGGTAAAAGCACCGATTACGGCAGTCTGGGCCGTTAAAAAAATCCTTAATAAGAGCTGGCAATGGTCGGCAGCTACTGGGATTGCAGTCTTAGTCTTATTGACAGGAGTAGCCCTTATTATGTGGGTGGTTGTACCCCGCTTCAAGTTGATTCAAGAAGCGATTGACCAGTTGAACCGTTTGATGCGGGAGCATTTAACCGGCATGCGGGTCATTCGAGTCTTTAATGCAGAAAGTTATCAAGAAGCCAAGTTTGATCAAGTGAATGGCGAATTGACCAAGCTTCAGACCTTCAACCAAAAGATGTTTGCTTTTATGTCGCCCATGATGTATTTGGTCATGAATGGCTTGGCTTTAATGATTTATTGGATGGGGGCGCATTTGATCGATCAAGCAGCGATGGTGGATAAGATCTCACTCTTTGGAAATATGATTGTCTTTTCTTCCTACGCGATGCAGGTGATTATGTCCTTCTTAATGTTGGCCTTTATCTTTATGATGGTGCCACGGGCTCAGGTATCGATGAATCGGATCAACGAGGTTTTAGAGACTCCTATCAAAATCAAGGACGGATCTCAGACAACCGGTTTACCGGGGCAGGCTGGAAAGGTAGAGTTCAAGCAGGTGTCCTTTGCCTATCCAGATGCTAAGGACCCGGTCTTAGAGGATATTTCCTTTACGGCCCTACCAGGGCAAACGGTGGCCTTTATTGGGGCTACAGGGTCTGGTAAGTCGACTTTGATTCATCTAATCCCCCGCTTTTATGATGTGACCAGTGGGAGTGTCTTGGTAGACGGAATCGATGTGCGGGACTATCGCCTGGAAGACTTATATCATAAGCTGGGCTATGTGCCTCAAAAGACGGTTCTTTTTAATGACCGGATTGATGCCAATATCCGCTTTGGTCAAAGTCAGAAGCTAATTGATGATGACCAAGTGAAACGGGCTCTAAGCATTGCTCAGGCCAGTGACTTTGTGGCAGCCATGGATGATCAAGAAGCCAGCGTCTTATCCCAGGGAGCCAACAATATCTCTGGGGGGCAAAAGCAGCGGCTCTCGATTGCTCGAGCGATTGCCAAGGATCCTGAGATCTTTATCTTTGATGATTCCTTCTCAGCCTTGGACTATCAGACTGATGCTAAATTACGTAAGGAATTGGCGGAAGCAATCGGCAACTCAACTAAGTTAATTGTTGCCCAACGGATTGGAACCATCATGCATGCAGACTTAATTATCGTACTCGACCAAGGTAAGATCGTGGGTCAGGGCAAACACCAAGAATTATTGCAGACCTGTTCTGTCTACCGCGAAATCGCCTTATCGCAATTGAGTGAGGAGGAATTGAATCATGGCTAGACCTGGAAGCATGGGCAAGGTCACTGAAAAACCTAAGAATCTCGGTGCTTCAATGAAGCGCCTCTTGAGTGCTTTACGCCCTTATCGAATTGGAATTATTGTGAGTCTACTGTTGGCGATCGGCGGATCAGTCTTGTCGATTATCACCCCTAACCGTTTGTCGGACTTAGTGGATGAGATCACTCAAGGAATGACACCTAAAATGGAAAAAATGGCACCGCTCCAAACTGCCTTTCAAAAAGGTTTTGCCAGCAACCAATGGCAACCAATCACCTTGGATGGGGTGACTATCTCCGTTGAAGATCAACAGGCTTTGGCTAAGCAGTTGCAAGCGGAAGCTCGGTCTAATCAAGGGACTGATCCTGAAGCGGATCAACAAGCCAAGTTGGATCAATTGAAGAACCTACCCGCATCCGTCCAAGAGCTGATTGAACCGGAGATGCCTTTAGCCAAGATTAAGAAGATGGCACTGACCGTAGCTGTCCTCTATCTAATGAGTGCTTTGATGACTTTTGGCCAATCGATCCTGATGACGGAAGTGGCTAATCGTTTTGCTAAGAGCTTACGAACAGCCTTAGCCCATAAAATGAATCAGCTACCTTTAAGCTTTTTTGATCAGAATACCATCGGGGATATTCTATCTCGGGTGACCAATGATATTGATACGATCGCCCAGTCCATGAACCAATCCATGGCTAGTTTGGTATCAGCGGTGGTCTTATTATTAGGAACGACGGGAATGATGATCTATACCAACTGGCAGATGGCCTTGACAGCCATTGGTTCGAGTTTATTAGGATTTGCCCTGATGTTTGCCATTTTATCAAAGAGTCAGAAGTATTTTGCCATGCGGCAAAAGTCCTTAGGGGTCTTGAATGGACAGATTGAGGAAGTCTATTCTGGCTTAGACATTGTCAAGGTCTACAATGCTAAGTCAGTGGTTCAGACGAAGTTCGATCAAGCCAATGAGGCAGTTTACCAAGCGAATCAGATGAGCCAGTTTTTATCGGGTATGATGATGCCTTTGATGTTCTTTGTGGGAAACTTAGGCTATGTCGCAGTTTGTATTGTTGGGGCGATTTTGACCCTTCGAGGAGAAACGAGCTTTGGTGTTATCGTCGCTTTTATCGCTTATGTTCGACTCTTCACTTCCCCGCTATCTCAAATTGGTCAGGCGATGACGGCTATTCAATCGACGGGGGCTAGTGCCGACCGGGTCTTTGAGATCATGGATGCACCGAATATGGACGATGAGTCGCATCTTCAAGCCTACTTGGATCCGCAAAAGGCTCAAGGCCGTGTGTCCTTCAGGGATGTCAGCTTTACCTATAGAGGTAACCAAAAGCCAACCTTAAAACACTTTACCGCCGAGATTCAAGCGGGGCAAAAAGTGGCGATTGTAGGCCCGACGGGTGCTGGAAAGACGACCTTGGTTAACTTATTGATGAAGTTCTATCCAATTAGTAAAGGGGATATTGTGATTGATGATCATTCCATTAAAGATTTAAGTCGGGAAAATGTGCATGATCTCTTTACGATGGTCTTGCAAGATACCTGGTTGTTCAAGGGGACCGTCCGTGAGAATATTGCCTATAACCGAATGGATGTGTCCGAGGAACAGTTGAATGACGTCTTGAAGGTGGTGGGCTTGGATCACTTCGTTAAGACCCTGCCTCAAGGCTTAGATTCAACCTTGGAAGAAAGTGAGTCCGTCTCTCAAGGTCAACGGCAACTCCTAACGATTGCTAGAGCCATGGTGGACGATAAAGCCTTTTTGATTTTGGATGAAGCGACTTCTAATGTGGACACTCGCAGTGAAGTCCTCGTACAAAAAGCGATGGATGCACTCACCCAAGGCCGAACTTCCTTTATTATTGCCCACCGTCTATCCACGATTAAAAATGCCGACTTGATCTTGGTTATGAAGGATGGCAATATTATTGAGCAAGGCCAACACGATCAACTCATCCAAGCTCAGGGCTTTTATGCCGATCTCTACCAATCACAATTTAGTCAATAAGCAAGGACTTAGTTAAAAAGAATTTTTCATAAATAATTTTTCAGGCTTGATTTTCAAGCCTGGTTTTTTGGTAGAAAGGATAAATTTTAACTCATTTTCAAGTTGAGACTGGGTCACAGCTGGCGGCTTATTTGCTATAATGGGGAATATCATCCGAAGAATGGATCAAGGAATAAAGGAGGCCTTTTATGCAGGGAAGATCAGGTAAGTTAAAAAAAGACATTGGCCTAGAAAATTATGTGGCACTCTTCATTTTCTTTGCCTTTTTTATCGCCATTGGGCGTAAAATGGGTGGCGTCAATATGATCAAGACCATGATGAATACCGGTTATGATCTCTTAATGAATGTGTGTTTTTATTTAATGGCGATTGCCGTCTTGGCAGGAGCAGTAGCGGGTATTTTCTCGGAATTTGGGATTATTGCCTTGGTTAATCGCATCTTATCCCGGGTGATGAAGCCGATTTATGATTTGCCGGGGGCTTCTTCATTGGGGATCTTGAACTGTTATTTGTCGGACAATCCGGCGATTTTAACGCTGACCCATGACGATAATTTTAGACGCTATTTCAAAAAATATCAGATGCCAGCGCTCACCAATCTTGGGACGTCTTTTGGGATGGGCTTGATTACGACCACGAGTATGATGGGCTTAGATATTCCAGGTGCGATCACAAGTGCCTTGATTGGTAATGTAGGAGCGATCATTGGCAGTATTGTTTCCGTGAGGTTAATGATCCATGCCTGTAAAAATATTTATGGAACCCAAGATCAAGTTGAGATTTATTCCAAGGATTTGATTCCAGAAGACCAACGAATTATTCGTGAGGGCAGTGTGGGGTCGCGCTTCATCCAGTCCTTGCTAGATGGCGGGAAGGTTGGGATTGATATGGGGGTAGCCATCATTCCAGGGGTGGTGATTATCTGTACGATGGTCATTATGCTTACGAAGGGCCCTTCAGCTGCAGGAATCTATACAGGCTCTGCCAACGAGGGGGTAGCCTTTCTACCTTGGCTGGGCGATCGTTTGCAATTTATCATCAATCCACTATTTGGCTTTAGCGCTCCTGAGGCGATTGCGGTACCGATCACGGCCTTGGGATCTACGGGGGCGGCGATTGGGACGGTGACTAAGATGGCAGCCGCAGGGCGAGCCAATGCCAATGATATTGCGGTCTTTACAGCCATCTGTATGTGTTGGAGTGGATATATTTCTACGCATATCGCTATGATGGATGCCTTGGGAACCAAGGAAGTGACCGGTAAAGCCATCGCTAGCCATACCATTGGAGGGATAGTAGCAGGCATTGCAGCCCATTGGCTTTATTTGCTGGTGACTGCTCTTTAGCAGAAAGATTAAATTCTTTGACTGTCCAAGCGATTGCTTTATACTAAGATTAATTGATTGTAGGAGGGATTTGGATGGAAGAAGTCAAGACGATTTATTTTGCAGGGGGTTGCTTTTGGGGAACCGAGCGGGCTTTTCAGCTCTTAGAAGGGGTGGTTGATACCCAAGTAGGCTATATTAATGGTCAGACTGAGAATCCGACCTATCGCCAAGTCTGCACGGATACCACTGGTTTTAAAGAAGCGGTTAAGATCAGCTATGATCCGGCAGTGTTGCCATTAGAACGTTTGTTACAGGCCTTTTTCTTATGTATTGAACCTGAAAAGAAGAATCAACAAGGTAATGACCGTGGCTCTCAATACCAAACGGGGGTCTATTATATGGATGAAGCCAGCCAGGCTATTTGTCAAGATTACTTTGACAAGGAAAGAGCCAAACACGCCGCCTTCTATACCGAATTAGCCCCCATGATCAATTATTATCCGGCGGAAGACTATCATCAGGACTATTTGATCACTCATCCTAATGGTTATTGCCATATTTCTAGCCAGGAATTTGATCAGGTTAAGGCCTTGAATCCTAAAAAATAATACTTAGATAAAATTGAATCAAGAATAACTAGCAGAGCGCGGATATGCGCTCTGTTTTTAGTATTTAAGAAAATTTTGTTTTAGTGCTCATCTATGTTATTCTTGTACAGTTAATGTTATTCACTTTTTAAGTGATTCTTTTAAAGCGGCCTTATTAAGTGAATACATGATTTTTGTTAAACCAAAATACTTTGTAATCGATCACATTAAGGAAAGGAGCATGGTATGTTTAAAAGAAGGAATCAAGGAGTTTATTATGGTGCTTTAGCTATTTTGTTTATTTTAGTGGTGCTGGGGGTTGCTATTCCTGATGAGTTTCAACATGTGACTCAGCGTTTGCATCAACAGATTACCCATCAATTTGGCTGGTTTTATTTATTATTAGTGACGGGGATTTTATTCTTTTGCTTTTATTTGATTGTTAGCCCCATTGGACAAATCCGTTTAGGCAATCCTGGAGAAAAACCCGATCATGGGACGGGATCTTGGATTGCGATGATGTTCTCAGCTGGCATGGGGATTGGCTTGGTTTTTTATGGTGCAGCAGAGCCTTTGAGTCATTTTGCGACCATGACCCCGAGTGCTGCTCCTGAAAGCCAGGAAGCTTTGGCGGAAGCCTTTCGTTATACTTTCTTCCATTGGGGGATTCATGCTTGGGGTGTTTATGCCATTGTTGGCTTAGCCTTGGCCTATTTTGGTTTTCGAAAACATGAAAAGTACTTACTATCGGCAACTTTTAAGCCTTTATTAGGGGACCGTACTTCGGGCTGGATCGGAAAGATCATCGATGTTGTGACCATTGTGGCGACAGTGATTGGTGTTGCTACCACATTAGGTTTTGGTGCATCTCAGATTAATGGCGGCTTGTCCTTTTTATTTGATCTGCCAAATAATTTTAAGGTTCAAATGGTGATCATTATTGTGACCACCTGTTTATTCGTATTGTCGGCGCTATCAGGATTGGGTAAGGGGGTTAAGATTCTCTCTAACCTTAACTTAATCTTAGCCATTGGCTTGTTAATTCTGGCTTTAATCTTAGGACCTAGTGTCACGATTTTGGATAACTTGACCGAATCGATTGGGGGTTATTTACAGAACTTTATGGCGATGAGTTTTCGTTCAGCCGCTTTTGCGTCGGATCAACGGGACTGGATTAATGCTTGGACCATTTTTTATTGGGCTTGGTGGATTTCATGGTCGCCTTTTGTCGGTGTTTTTATTGCCCGAATCTCAAAGGGGCGTACTATCCGCGAATTTTTATCAGTGGTTCTTTTAGTTCCAACCTTATTGAGTTTTCTTTGGTTTGCAACCTTTGGGACCCTGTCAACCCATCTACAAGCGAGCGGAATCGATCTGGGTGCCTTTGCGACAGAAGAAGTGCTCTTTGCTACTTTCGATCATTATACGGCAGGAGCTTTCTTATCCGGGATTGCGGTGATTTTGATTGTCTCTTTCTTTGTTACGTCAGCCGATTCAGCGACGTATGTGTTAGCGATGTTATCGGAAGAAGGCAATCTCCAACCCTCTAATCGTAAAAAGGTTATTTGGGGAGTTTTGTTGGCAATTATAGCGATTGTTTTACTTTTTTCTGGCGGTTTAGCGGCTTTGGAGAATACTTTGATTATTGTGGCTTTACCTTTTTCACTAATTATCATATTGATGATGGTATCTCTTCTAAAGGAATTGAAGCATGAACAAGCTAAGATGGGGCTAGTCATTACACCGGATCGTTTACCTAAAAAAGATCAACCTTTTAAATCTTATGAAGAATAAATAGTGACTAAGACTTAGAAAAAACCGTCATTTTTGACGGTTTTTTCTTGCTTGAGTGCTTATTTTCTCTATAATAAAAAGAAAAAAAGGAGTGAGACTTCTGCAGCGTGAACGAGACGGATGTCCTGGTTTTTAAGAGAGCAAGGTTAGCTCCATGTGACAAGCGGGGGGAACTTTTGTATCATGGATAAAAAAGGAGGAACAGCTTGTGAAAAGGGCTAATAAGTGGAGTCGGGGTTTATTTATTTTGGGCATCCTTACTTTATTGCTGGCGGCTTGGATTCCTATGGATTGGTTGACGATGTCTTCAAGCTTGCGACCGATGGGTTTAGTCTTAATATTTATCTGTCCTTTGATTGGGAGCGTGGGGATGATCTGCGCGATTATCGCTCGTAAGAAGTGGCTGATCTTAGGACATGGCCTCTTGATCCTAGCCTTTCCGATCGGTATGGGCTTGGTCTCTTGGTTAAACCGCTAATATAGATATCGTTGAGGAGGAGTTAGATGAAGCATAAGTTAAGTTTGTTGGCGTTATTGGTGGTGACCTTGATCTGGGGCGGAGGCTATGCGATGAGCGCCCTGTCTTTGGATTATTTTACCCCTGTTCAGACCATGGCTGTTCGTTTTAGCCTGGCTTTTTTGGGGAGCTTGTTGATCTATTGGCGTGATTTAGCGACGATGCGCTGGCAACAATTAAAGCCAGGCATGTGGATTGGCTTGATGGTCTTCTTGGGCTTCATCTTTCAAACGGTGGGTTTGCAGTATACTACAGCCTCCAAAAATGCCTTCTTAACAACGACCAATATTGTCTTTGTTCCTTTGCTCAATTTATTGATTTTTAAAAAGCATCTCTCGCGGCAAAAATGGGTGGGGGTCTTACTGGTCTTATTAGGGATTGGCCTTTTATCGATTGATTTTCAAGATCTATCCCAGCTCTTTAGCTATAATATTGGGGATGGGTTGACCTTGGTCTGTGCGCTTTTCTTTGCGGGTCAGATCATTTTGATCGATCACTTTTTGGACGAATTATCTTCAGCTTCTCTCATGGTCGGTCAGTTAGGGATGGCGGCCTTTTTATCCTGGGTGGTCTGTTTATGGCAAGGAGATCTATCCTTTAGCAGTCATCCAACCGGTTGGGCAGCACTCTTATATTTGACCTTTGCCAGTACCTTGATCGCTTTTGCCTTACAGACCTGGGCCCAAAAATATAGTAGCCCCACCCAAGTAGCCGTGATTCTATCGACGGAAGCCTTGGTAGGGATGATTGCATCGAGTTTGATTTTGGGAGAACCGATTACCTTTACGATTTTTATTGGGGGAATCTTGATTATTGTTGGGGTATTAAGGGTTGAATTAAGCAAGAACTAGGATGGTAAGGGGAAAAATTATTTTTTACTCTTTCTTCTTATCGAAAAATAAGGTATGATGGGTTAGGACATAATCTAAGTACTACGGGATGTGGCGCAGCTTGGTAGCGCACTAGCATGGGGTGCTAGGGGTCGCAGGTTCAAGTCCTGTCATCCCGATTTTTTAAATAACTATTCAAAAACCGCTAAACTCTGTTTTAGAGCTTAGCGGATTTTTTTGTTATTTAGGCCTATTTTTTACGGTAGTGGCGGTAGAGGAGTTGGACGAGGTCAAATAGGAAGGGAGCGATGATAAAGAGGATCCAAGACCAAGCCCAGGCCCTAAAAACAAAGCTGATTGTTAAATAGCTAACCAAGACTAGGCCCCAGTAGCTATTTTGAACGTGTGTCCAGATGGGGTCCTTCTTGAATTCAGGATCATCATCACTGGATTGACCCCAGCGAGTTGATGCTTGAGGCCCTTGGAGTAGGATTTGATAGCCTTTTTTAAGGTCAGCCGATCGCATGAGTTGATAAACTCCAGCACTGATGAGGGCGATGGTGGCGAGTAAGCTAATGGCTATAGGTAAGTCATCATCCAAGATGGAGGAAGTAATGACAAGGGGGAGGGCTGATAGGATACAGAGGCTAGTGCCTGTGATGGTTTGTTTTTGCCAGATTTCTCGATTGGCCCTTTGATCGCGTTCTAGAATCTCTTCAACTTGAAAGCCCAGTTGATGAGGCTGAGTCTCGATCCAACGGTATTTCTCGCTCAGTTGTTGATTTTGCATGAAACTAGCACTGGCAATGGCCATCGATGCAAGGAGAATCACCCAGGCGATAATTTGTAGCCAAAAAGCGGTTGGAACTTCATCGGCCATCATTTGCAAGGCGAAGAAGCTACCGCTACCGATAATGATTAAAAAGCAGGCAGCAGCATTGCTTTGACTCGTTACTTGCTTGACTTGTAAGTAGGCGTGGGCGCTAGCAAGGTCAATTTCATTGAGGGAAGTTAATGGAGTTTCTTGGTCTGTTTGAGGGGGTGTCGTTTTTGCTTGGCTTTGAAGGTCTTCTTTTTCGTCCTCGGTTATTTTATTCGATCGAATCAAATCATCAATGGATACTCCGAAGATATCCGATAAGCTGATCATTCGTTCTAAGTCTGGCAAGGCTTCGCCACGTTCCCACTTGGAGACAGATTGACGGGAAACACCAATCTTGGCGGCTAGATCTTCTTGGGACCAGTTTTTAGCTTTTCTAAGTTGATAGATTTTTTCGGCTAACATAGGAATCACCCTTTCTAGTTTATAGATTCAGTCTAACTAGAAAAGAGCGATTTGACTAGCAATTTTGGCTGTCAATTTGGATGCACTTGCTGGTTGCTCTTTATGGGTAGGTGGATATCGTTTATTTTAGAGTATGACTAGATTAAGCGCTTTAACTCCTTTATACTGAAATTAAGGAAATAGGACATTTATAGGAGAGGGGGAATCGAATGGACGAGGAACTACTTCAGTTAGCTCATGATTATCGGCAATGCAAACTATGGAAAAAATTAAATGAAAACCAAGTCTTTGCAGTAGACTTAGCGGGTAAAAAGACGATCTATCTTTCTATTTTAGGGATATTGGGAGAACATATTGCTTTATCCATCTATCAAGATTCCAAAGAAGTCTATCAGTTGAAGCGGGTGATGGAGTCAAGCCAAGAACCTTGTTTTAGTCCTTTACACCAGCAAGAATTATTTTTAGACCAAGCCTATTTGCAGGTTAGCTTTCTCAATAAGGAGGAGTCGGATCCAGAAGATGTCGCCTTGATTCAAGCTTTTCGTCAAGCTCAGGGAATCCGGGTTAGAGGGCCACAGACTTTTCCCAGCATTGAAGTTTGTCGTCCCAATCATTTGCCTTGGAAGCCAGTCGCTAAGAAGGACCTAAGCGTAATCAAAGCCGCTTTACAAGCATCCTTAGATTTGGCACTTGCTTTGGAGGGGTTAACGCAACCAGAGCGTGCTCGCTTGATTCCTGATTTGCGCAAGGGACAGCCGATTCCTTTGATGAAAAAAGGATCACAAGGCTATCAGATTGTGACTATGGTGTCTCAGCCAACACAGGGTCGAACTTCAGTGATCCGCCACCAGCGGTTGAATGAATTAGAATTAGCTCGCTTGAAAAAACTGCCAAAAACCGCAGATCTTCAATTGGACCTAGTCCTTACGCCAGAACCGATCCAAGAAGTTTCCACGCAGGCACCATTTTTTATGTATTCATTAGTGGGGGTGGATGCTGCTTCTAATTATTATTTTCTAACGGGATTAGCAAAAGAGTACTGGAACGAGGCCACCGGGATGCTCAATCAATTAATGAAGGAATTGGTGGATTATGGGAGTGCACCTCATCGGATCTGTGTGACGGATGATCGGACGGCTCAATTATTGCACCCCTTAGCAGCTGGTTTGAGAATTGATTGTCAGATTGATCCTGCGGCTTGTGGCTTAGTCCGTGATTTTGAGGAAGATCTCTTCCAGCATTCCTTGTCGGGAGATATGGATAAGCGAGATCTTGAGCTTGAAGAGTGGGATCTGGCAACATTTGCCGAGCAATTACGAATCTTAGAAGAGATCGGCAGTCCTAATGCTTTGCCGCGAGATATTCGATCGACGATTCTTTGGCAGTTATATCATGCTTTAGATTCCAATATTCCGATCGCTTTTAAGCAGCGCATTCGACATTTTTTGAATCAAAGTTAATGGTTAAGGACTTAATAAGAAAGTATTTTCAATGTTTGAATTAATTTTATCTTCTTTGATGGTATTTGTTTCCACTTCGATGGATTATTTGTTTATTTTGTTGATTGTTTTTGCGGCAGTCCATGGATCTAAGGCGCGTAGGCAGATTTATTGGGGGCAGTATCTTGGAACGGCTATCTTAGTGGCTATTTCACTGTTAGTAGCTTACTGGTTGAAGTAATTGCCGAGTGATGAAATGATCGGCCTTTTGGGATTGATTCCCTTAGCACTAGGAATTCGTTTAGCGTTGGTGGGTGAAGAAGAAGCTGAGGAAGCAGATATTCTCAGTCGGTTAACCGGACGGAAGCATTCTACCCAGTGGTTGAATATGGCTCTGATTACACTTGCTTCAGGTGGGGATAATCTAGGGATTTATATCCCTTACTTTGCTAGTCTGACTTGGTCCCAATTAGCTTTAGTTATGCTTGTTTTTGCAATTGCAACAGGGGCTTTGTGTTATATCGCTTATCGTTTAACACGGTTTGCCGGAATCGGTGAGCAAATTGAGACCTATGAAGCTTGGTTGGTTCCCCTGGTCTTTATTCTCTTGGGAATCTATATACTATGGGAAAATCACACGATCAGTTGGTTGTGGAATTTAGTCTTTTAAAAAAAGATGCCAGTGTTGAAAATCAACACTGGCTTTTTTTAGGTAGACGCAATTGCTCGCACTCTGTTAAAACGTGCTCCAAAAGTCAGAGCCTAGAATCTAAGCTAAAACCCTCAACATTTTCTGCGAAAATGCTCGTGTTTTTGCTTAGCTCAACGGCTCAAAGCGACTTTTGTCGCACTCTATTTTACCATAATTGTTGTTTGGCTTGGAGGCTTAGGCTGACGAGGATGATGCCGATCCAGCAGATGGCGCCTAAGATGAGGGCTTTTGAGCCGGTTTTGATGAGTTTGGCAAGGTCGGTGTTGATGCCGATGGCTGCCATAGCCATGATAATGAAGAATTTACTGATGGCACTAAAAGGAGCAAAGACTTGTGGGTCAATTCCAGCTTGAATGCAGAGGGTGGTGATCAATGAGGCCAGGATGAAAAAGACGATAAAGAGGGGTAGGGCATTTTTTAGTTTATGGATTAAGGATTGTTGGCCAGCTTGAGCGGTCTGTTGGCGATTATGATACCAACCGAGTCCTAGGGTGATGGGAATAATCGCTAATGTCCGAGTTAGCTTGACGGTGACTGCCTTATCAAGGGTCTGGTTGCCTAGGTTAAAAAGATTATCCCAGGTTGCTGCTGCAGCAGTGACGGAGGAGGTATCATTGATCGCGGTACCAGCGAAAATTCCAAAAGCTTGACCTGAATGGGTGTCAAAACCTAGTTTTTGCCCTAAAATGGGGAAAAGTAAAGCTGCCAGCAGATTGAAGAAGAAGATGACTGAGATAGCCTGTGCGACTTCTTCTTCTTCTTTGGCGTCAATGACGGGAGCAGTAGCCGCAATGGCAGAGCCCCCACAGATGGAGGAGCCGACTCCGATTAGGGTGGCGATCCGAGGATCAATCTTTAGTAGCTTGGCTAAGATGTAGGCCAGGATCAGGGCAGTCGAGATGGTGGCAAGGATAATGGGCAGCGATTCTTTGCCTGTTTGGAAGACGACATGGAGATTCAATCCAAAGCCCAAGAGAATAACGGCATATTGCAAGAGTTTCTTAGCGGCAAATTGTAGACCGGGTTGGAAGCTGGGATCCCATGTTTTGAAGTTGCCCAGAATCATCCCTAGAATGATGGCAAAGACGGGTCCGCCAATAATGGGAAAGGCCTGACCGAGGAAATAAGCGGGCAGGGCAATAGCTAAACTTAGCATCAGCCCTTTCAGTTGACTGGTATGAAACATCTTCAAACTCCTTTAATGAATAATAATAACTGATTTATTGTATCATCCCGGTGTCAAAAAAGGTAGCTGACGATAAAAAAAGAGCTCCTTTTTAAAAAGGAGTCTCTTGAAAAATTCTAGTCATAAAAATTAATCCGCCGACTGATTGGATAGATAATCAGACTACCTAATAACATGGCCAGTCCTTCATTTAAGGCCAGTGAGATAAAGAGTGGCCAGAAGGTTGACCAAAATGGTTCTAAGGCCTGGGTGAGATACTGGATCATGATGGTGATGGGAGCCATTTGTAGCATAAAGGCGATAATCATGACGGCATAGGCCAGTAACATCGGATCGAAAGACAGTCTTTGCTTGGTTTTCAAGGATTCTAGGAGCCATTGACTAACCCAACGACCGATCCAGAGAAAGACGAAGGTCGATAACGACCCAACGACCATATCCACGTAACCATTTGGGATGTTTGCTAAAAAACAGCCGAGGGTAATGGCATAGACATAGCGGCGATTATAGAGACCCAGGAAATTCAACATTTCTGAAATGCGAAATTGAATGGGACCATAAGCGACGGGGGCGACCAAGAGGGTTAGGACCACATATAGGGCAGCGACCAGCCCACCTTTGGCAATGTCTGATACCGTTAAACGGCTGTCTGTTGATACATGATGATTCATTTTTCCAACTCCTTTGTAGTCAGCATAATAGCTGCTAGTAATAACCTCGACCAAAGGAAGAAGTGCCGAGGTGCTGCCCCGTCATCACTGGGACAACAGACTTATTCTAACGATTCCTCAGTGTGGATGCAAGGGCTTTTTGATATTCATGCAAGGTGAAATCTGTTACAATAGAGATATCATATGTCAAAGGAGTGACCAAGATGGCAGATTTAAGAAATGAAGTTAAGGAATTAAAAGAAATTATTGAAGCAAGTGCTTCGCAAGATGGTATTCAACGTGCACTTGCTAAGCATCAAGCCAAAGCTAAAGTCAATCAATACAAAGATGATGCCGGAGTCTTGGCTAATCAAGCAAAAGACCAAGCCAGCCAATGGCTAGAAACCGGTAAAGATTATGCCTCCGACTGGATGGAAACAGGCCGTGACTATGCCAGTGACCTACACCAGTCAGCCTCACACATGAGTAACAGCGTTCAATCCTATTGGGACAAACACAGCTCCCACCTCTATGCGATCGCCATCGCCCTACTCGGAATCAAACTCATCCGAAACCTTAAAAAATTAGGAAAATAGCAGAGTGCGAGCAATTGCGCTTAGCGCCGCAGCGATAAGCGAGCTTTCGAAACACTCAAAGAGTGTTCGAGAAAGATCGCTTAACGTCCAGGCGCTGCAATTGCGAGCACGTTTTAAACGGAGTGCGAGCAATTGCGTTTACCTAACGGATGTAAGACTGTAAGTTGCTATGAGCCTGTAGCATTTTCAATGCGTACAGGCTTAAGTGCGACAGAAGAGCACGTTTTAAGCAGAGTGTCCCCATTCACAGCTACTTAATCGTAAGTTTGATTATTATTTCAAACACGCTTGATTGAGGAGTCAATTGATTATTCAGTGTTAAATGGAGGTTTAGCCAGCGGCTTGCTGGCTTTTTTCATGGATTAGACCTTGACGCTAGCCAAAGGGATGGTTAAGCTTGGAAGGGATTAGAGATAGCAATTAGAATAGAAGAGGTAAGAAATGAATAATTATCTAGGCATTGCTTTATCGTTGGCCTACATCGCCTTGGTGCTCATTCTAGCAACCCTTCTGCAGAAAAAGTGGCAGATGAGCGAAGAAGGTTCTCGTAAGTTGGTTCATATTTTAGTGGGGAATTGGGTCTTTATAACGCCTTTGTTTCAGGATCTATGGGCCTTGATGTTAGTGCCCACTTTATTTGTGGGTATTAATTATTGGAGTAAAAAAAGGCAGGTCATCCAGGCCATGGAACGAGGGGATGATTCTTGGGGAACGGTCTATTATGCCCTGAGTCTCTTGGCTCTATCGCTGGTGTCTTGGCTCTTGAATTGGCCGATTGCCCTCTATGGGGGAGTCTTGAACATGGCTTATGGCGATGGCTTGGCGGCGCTGATCGGTCAAGCCTATGGTGCAAAGCATCCGATTGCAGCCTTTCCTCATAAATCATGGCCAGGTTCCTGGACGGTCTTGGTGATGGCAACTGTAATTAGTGGAGCTTGTCTCAGCTTTTTCGCTCCGGCACTGCCACTTATTCATCAACTGATGATTGCTCTGGTTGCGGGACTCCTTGCCATGTTGATCGAACTCCAAGGCACTCGGGGACTGGATAATTTGACTCTGCCTCTGGCCTTGGGCTTGTTTTTGGCCTTTGCGAGTCAAGGGGCGGATACGGAGTTTTTACTGTATTTAGGGGTCATTTTAATTTGTTTAGCTACCGCAACCATGAAGGGCAAGTTAAGCTTAGATGGACTGACGACGGCTCTAGTAATGGGGGCTGGTATGTATGGCCTAGGGGGTTCTTCCTTAGCCTATGCCCTTTTGACCTTCTTCTTAATTGGCACACTTGCGACCCGTTTTGGAAACAAAGGACAGCTTGCAAAAGGGCAATCCAAACCAAGGAATTGGCGACAAGTGGTATGTAATGCTTTGCCTTCGCTATTAATGGCTTTCCTTTATCACCAAACAAAAGATCCGAGCTATCAATGGATCGGTCTGACTGTCTTTGCGGCAGCAGCTGCTGATACCTTAGCTTCTGAATTGGGCAGTCGCTTCAATCATCCAGTTTATCTCATTACCAATGGTCAGCGAGTGACAAAAGGTTTATCGGGAGGGGTTTCGCTCCCAGGACTCATAGCCAGTCTTTTAGGAAGTATGATCTTGGCCTTATGGACTTGGTCCGGCTTTGGCTGGAAGGGATATGGCTGGGCCTTAATTTTAGGCTTCTTAGGATCTGTGATTGATTCCATAATAGGCGCTCTTTTCCAACGGAAATATCTTGACGCAAATGGTGACCTGCAGGATAAGCCAGCCTATAAGGGGCAGGAAATCGCACAAGGGGTCTCCTGGGTATCCAATAACGGAGTGAATCTAGTTAGTTTGACACTGGTTGCTTTATTAGCTTATCTCGTTCAGCGAGTGATCGGTAGTTAGAAAGGTTGCTAACAAGAAAATTAAATAAATTTCAAAAGACTCAAGCAGGTTTCTTGCCTGCTTGAGTCTTTTAATTTGGAATCTCATGGAAGAGGATTTGATAGACCCGACTGGGGCGTCCTCGTTTAGTCAGTGGGGAAGTGGTGACAATCTTTGCATAGCCCGCTTCATTGAGGTTCTTGAGGATCCGATTGGCGTTACGGGGGGTAACCTCTAACTTAGCCGCAAGATCTTTAGAAGTTAGGAGAGGGTTGTTAGACTGTTGAATTAAGTTATAAATTTTTTGAATCGTAAAGGCAGATAGATTACTTTGTTTTGCGATCTCATTCACTAAGCTTCCGTAGCCTGCGGAATATGTTTGCTGTTTGTTTTCTTCACTGTAGGTATCTAGGTATTGAATCTCTCCATTAGGCTTCATAATTACATTTTGAGTGTTGCTTGATAGACTCTCTTTGACGGCCATCTTAGCGAGCGATAGGGCCTCTGGGATTAAGTTGCTAATGCCAATTCCGAAGTGGGTTAAGTCTATGCCGTTAGAGCTGAGATAGATCGCCAAAGCATTGGTACGCCCGTTATTAGTAATGATAGCTAAGGATTTTTGAGAAGCCATAAAATAGATGAAGCCTTCATCGATAAAGGTAAAAGCATCAATGGAATAACGTCGAAAGAAGGTCTGGGTTAATTGGTTGACCCGATTGAGGTCTTCGTTTTTATGAACAGCAATAACACCAACAATGGATTCGTTACTCGTTTGAGTAGCCTCATTAATGTTTTGGCAAAGATCCGTTAGACTTTTGATGATAAAGGGTAGAGAAGGGCTAGTTACATCATAAGGAATTTGATTTTCTTCATAAAAAGGAATGAGATTTGTTAAAGAGCATAGGATGCGTTTGACTTTATTTTTTTTCTTTTGTTCCAATAAAAATGTTTTTATCTTTGTATCGATGGTTTCTAGTTCATTGGCTTTTAGATTATTGGATATTTTTTGTAAACCAGAATCAATGTCTTCGTACTGTGCACTCTCAATGAAATAGTTTAAGGTTGGATCTTTGGAAAAAGGGATCAAATAATCAATATAGACTTCATTTAATTCATTTTTTTGGTAGTTAACTACAATGGATAGTAGTTGACCATAAAATTTAACTAGATTTTGACTTATTGAGACATAAGGAACCGTAATATCACGATTTAACAGAATAGTTCGCATGACATAATTTCCTGAGAAAACAACACCAGCTAAATTGGTTTGGTTTTGATCATACAGTTCGACGATTTCATTAAAATTAGTATATTCGACAATTTTAAAATTTAGATTTAATGGTTGAGTTAGTTGGATTTTTTGAACGGCTTTTTCAAAAAGGGGTTTTAAAAAAGAGCTTGTAATGATTAAAACAATATTCATAGGAACCTCCATGAGAAATATTTTAATAATTATACCAAAAAACGATTGATTAATCCGCTTACACCTATTATAATAGAATAAACTATTCTTTATATATTCCTTAAATGGATATAAAGAAAAAATAAGGAGGAATTGTTATGTCGGATCAAAAGGGTGCGGTAATCAGTTTACCAAAAAAGAGTAAGAACCTAGTTATTGCTGCGTGTTGCTTACTTATGTTGTTTATTGCTAGTTCAGGTGCGTCAGTGGCAGTTTTAATGACTCCCATTCTGGAAAGAATGAATGCCTTAGATCATTTTGGTTTAGTGGTTATTCTTGGAACGATCGGTGTAGCAGTTATGACACCAATCGGAGGTAAGTTAGGAGAAATCGTCGGATTTAGAAAGTTGATCTTGGTAGCGGGAACTATTTCGATCGTGTCTCTTTTAGCCTTAGGCTTTGTGAAGTCGATTGTACTATTTTCGGTTTTTCGGTTAATCCTTAGTTTGGCACAAGGAACATTCACAGCGGCACCTTACATATTGGTCAGTCTAGTGGGTGAGCGGGTGGATGTCCCTAAATATATGGGCTTTTTAGCTAGTTCAGTTGCATTAGGTACATTTGTTGGTCCTGTTGTATCAGGGATCTTGGAGGATAAGGGGCTTTATTCTATTTCAATTTCTTTCTCATTTATCTTCTTACTTGTTGCGCTATTACTCATTGCTAAGCACCTTCCTAAAGGTTCCTTGAATAAACAAGCTGCCATTGATAAAAAAGGTGTGGTGATGATAGCGGTGGTTGTTTCTGCTTTTGTCTTAACCTTGAATTACACGCCAAAATTAGGTTGGTCAAATCCTTTTATTCTTGCTGGAATCGTCATTTTCTTAGTGTCCTTGTTCCTATTTATCAAAGTTGAAAAAGATTATGAAAAACAAGGTGGTCAAGCTATTGTTCCAATGCGCCTATTTTCTAATCGTGAATTTGTGACTTTATTAATGATTGCGATAACTTGTTATTTCTATCAATCTCCTATGCTGTCATATGGATCATTAGCAGGTTTCCAAGTTTTGAAAAAGAGTGCAACGGTTGTTGGGTTATTACCGGTTCCTAGAACGTTAGTAACCTTATTATTGCCATCTTTCGTTGGGGTATGGCTAGGTAAAAGCTCATTGAATAAGTGGAAGGCGATGGCTGCAGCTACTTTAATTGTAGCGATTGTCTTTATTCCACTGATGAATATTAACCCTTCTATGTCGATTATGACTTTATTTATTTCTTTTGGCTTAACAGGGATTGCCGAAAGTTGCCGGTCAGTATCGGTGACTCCTTCTGTTCAAGAAAGTTTGAGTCCTGCTGATTTATCGGCAGGGACAGCCCTAGCTACTTTTGCTGGTTCTTTAACTTCTTTGATTTCATCTTCAGTGAGTGCCTTTATTATTAATGCCCATCCGGATAATGTGGCTTTGGGATTGAGTCGGGTCTTTCAAGTGGTTGTGATAATTTCCTTGCTTGGTTTCTTGTTAGTGACCCTTGTCATTCGCCCAATTCATAAAAAACGTTTTAATCAAAACAATTAAGGAGGTATTTCGATGGATTATTTAGTAAGAGCAAAAGAACTTTTGGATGACATGGTTTCTAATAGACGGTATTTACACCAACATCCAGAAATTGAATTTAAGTTAGATAATACGGTGTCTTTTGTCAAAGATAAATTAAAATCCTATGGGATTGAAGCACAGGACATTGGGGATCATGGTGTAACGGCTGTCTTAGGAGATCCTTCAGGAAAAACATATCTATTACGTGCAGATATGGATGCCTTACCAATCCAAGAAGCTACGGGCTTAGACTATGCTTCGAAGAATCAATATATGCATGCTTGTGGTCATGATATCCATACGTCCATGTTATTAGCAGCTGCAAAGATGCTTAAAGAAAATGAAGCCAATCTTAAAGGTCAAGTAAAATTCATTTTCCAACCTGCCGAAGAGTTGCTGGTAGGTGGCGATGCTATGATTAAAGCGGGAATTCTTGAAAACCCTAAGGTTGATGCTGCTTCTGGTCTCCATGTAGTTCCCAATATGCCAATATCTGGAGTAATGCCTGGTAAGAATATTGGTGCAGCTGGTGCGATTAATTTTGATATTGTGGTTAAAGGGGAGGGCTCTCATGGTGCTTCACCGGTAGATGGTAAGGATCCAGTTTTGGCGGCATCTCAAATTGTTATCGGTGTTCAGAGCATGTTGACTCGTGAAATTCCACACACTCGTAGTGCTACGTTAACCATTGGTAAGTTTATCGCAGAGGGATCCTATAATGTCATTCCAGGAAAAGCAGAACTTGCTGGAACGATCCGCTTCCATAATAATGAAACGAGAGATTATATAGCCGAACGTTTCCCACAATTGGTCAAAGCAATAGCACAAGCATACCGGTGTGAGGCTGAGGTTAGCTTTAAGTGCAATTGCCCCACTTTAGTGAACGATCCAGCAGTTGCAGATGCAGCTAATACTTATATTCGTGAATTATCAGACAATGGTCAAAGATTTAAGTACATTCCTAACCCAGGAACTTCTTTAAGTGGTGGGTCGGAAGACTTTGCTCATTATACTTATTATGTTCCAAGTACCTTCTTCTACTTATTCTGTCCACCTAAGGGGGTTGAAAAGCCGAAAGCTGTTCACCACCCTGAAGTTCAGTTTGATGAAGACATGATGCCAGTCGGTGCAGCTGCGTTAGCAACGATCGCTACAAGGTGGTTGGCGGATAATCGGTAGTGCTAGTGTATTGAGCTAATATATTTATAAAATCACAAGTTGACGGAATGTTGGCTTGTGATTTTTTATGTTCTTATTTTAAAACGGTGATAATAGTGTGAAATAAAGGAAATATAAAAATGTAGTTTGGTTTGTTGATAAAAGGTTAATACACTATTAAGCAAATTGCTTTTCGATCAAATCTCAATATTCTATAATGTTTCTTAGTTTGTGATGAATGATCATCCATAATATTGAGAAAAGGAGCTTTCTATGAAAAGAAATCTTTGGCATCAACGTTTACTATTATCAAGTTTGTTATTTCCTTTAGTCCTAAATGCACCACTTAGTCAAGTAGCTGCGCAGGAACCAGTGACAGATCCGGTTATTGAGACTACGGTTAATCAGTTGGAGGAGACGGCTGTCCCTTTAGAGTCTTCTAATCCAGAAGGCAGTCAAGCAGAAGACCAACCACTGGCTCCTTTTACCAAAGCGGATTACGAGACCAGTTCAGCCACTCAAATGGCTCAGGCCATCCGTCAAGGACGAGTGACCAGTGAACAGTTAGTGAATTGGGCTTTTGAAGAGATTGAGGCTAAAGATGGTGAGCTCAATGCCATGATTTCGACCCGTAAGGAAGAAGCCTTAAAAGAGGCACGGGAATTAGAAGATCAAGGGCAACCCTTTTATGGAGTCCCCTTACTCTTAAAAGGTCTAGGCCATACCATCAAAGGCGGCGATAATACCAATGGTCTGACCTATATGGAAGGGACGCAGTCTCGTAGTGATTCACGGATCACTAAGGATCTTAAAAAGGCTGGCTTTATTGTGGTAGGTCAGACTAACTATCCGGAATTAGGGCTGAAGAATATTTCGGATTCCAAACTCTATGGTAGATCAGCCAATGGTTTAGATCCCCAATATGCAGCAGGTGGCTCGTCAGGTGGATCGGCCGCAGGGATTGCAGCTCATTATGCGCCTGTAGCGAGCGGGTCAGATGCTGGAGGGTCTATTCGAATTCCTGCTTCCTGGAATGGCCTGATCGGTTACAAGCCGAGTCGTGGTGTCTTAGATCAGAATCCTGACCGTCCCAACTTGCAGGTCGTTCATTTTCCGCTAACAAAGAATATGACGGACACGGTTGGATTATTCGACTTTTTTGGAGGGAGTGTCTATCCAGAGATATCATTTGACCCCAAGAATATAAAAATTGCCTATAGCACACAATCCCCTGTTAATACCGATGTTTCTCCCGAGGCTCAGGAAGCCGTTCATCAAATGGTCGCTTATCTAAAAGGTCTTGGATTTAGCTTAGAGGAAGTAGCTGCTCCAATCGATGGGGTTTCTTTAATGCATGATTACTATACCTTAGCAGCGGCCAGCGGTAGTTTTGCGAATTTTCTATCCCAACAAAAACGTAAACAAGCGATCCAATTTGATGAGGTGGATCCTACAACCTGGGTTTTATATCAATATAGCCAACATCTCGATAAAAAGGATAGTGAGTTAGCTTGGCGACGCATTCATGAGCAAGCTGAAAAAATGAAGCAATTCCGCCAAAACTATCCACTCTATCTAACCCCTAGCACGGCTTTCTTGGCTCCCAAGTTAGAAGACCCCTTGTTGACTGCAGACCATCTGCAACAAATTAAGGAGAGTCATCTGTTAGATAAGGAGGCTCTAGCTCAATTGGTCTATGATCAGTGGTTAACGGCCTTAAGATATACACCTTTTACACAGTTGGCCAACTTGACAGGAGAGCCCGCGATTTCCTTACCGACTTATCAGGCTGAAGACGGGCGGACGCTGGGCGTGCAATTTCAAGCGGGCTTGAAGCAGGACCGACTCTTACTAGCAGTAGGTCAACTCTTAGAACAAGCCGGTCAATTTTATTACCAGAAACCATCCGTCCCAGTTCCTTCAACACCAGAAGACGAATCAGAGGAAGCAGGGCAAGACTCTGTTGATGAAAACGTGGAATCAGAAAATCCTAGTCCAGCACCGGCTGACAATGAGTCAGACCATGAGGAAGCGACTGGTCAAGATTCAAATCCAGATCATTCCACTTCTCTTGAAGCCACTGAGACAGATTCGGCGGATAAAGACTTGCCTTCAAACGATTCAAGTGAAGCGACAGCCTCTGATCCAGGCGATCATCAATCCCAAACCAAGCCCTTAAAATCTAAGGCTCTCTTACCAGAAACGGGCGAGACGTCGATTAATGGCTTCTGGCCAGCCATGATGCTTGGATGGGGATGGGTCTTTATTCTCTGGTCAAGTAAAATCCGTGGCGGAAAGTAAGCCTCTTCCTCAATTGTGCTTTCATACCTTCCTTGTTATAATCGGTTAGTAATAAATGGCGGTGAGTCATGGGGAGAGGAAGAGTTGTTATTAAGTCTTCAATACGATTAAAAGAAAGTGCCTTTGTAGCCAGTTATGGGGCCATGTTTTTTGAGGGGGCTTTGAATGTGATTATCAATGCCTCCTTGATTCAATTGGCACAGAGTCTAGACCGAAGCCTAGGTGAGGTGGCTCAGTTGATCTCAGCTAAGAGCTTGGGGACCTTGTTGTTTCTCTATCTAGCGGGCAAGTGGTCCGACCAATATGGGAGAAAACCCTTGGTTTTATTAGGGAGTCTTTGCTTCTTGATCTTTTTACTGGGTTTTTCTTGGACGACGTCCTTTACAGGTCTATTGTTGCTAGCCTTGTTGGGAGGGGTGGGCCATGGTTTGATGGATGCCCCGTCTATGTCCATTCTTTTTGATTTACTGGCGGATAAAGCAGGCTCAGCCTTGATCTTGGTGCAATTTTTCTTTTCTTTAGGGGGCATGTTTGTATCCTTTGTGGTCTCACATACGGTAGCGGCGGGTCTATCCTATCGCTGGATTTATTCTTTGATGCTGGGCTTTGGGCTGGTCTACTTGTTACATGTAGCTTTGAGTCCACTTCCGGCCTTAAGACGGTCAGAAGAATCGACCCCTTTACCGCAAAAGGCCAGCCAGATCTTAGCCACTCCAGCCATGATGACTGTCTTGGCGGGGATTTGCCTTTTTGCCATCTATCAATATATTATGTTGACTTGGACACCACATTTCCTTCAGCAGACCAAGGGCTATCAAGCCGCTACAGCCTTACGAACGGTGGCCATCTATCAAATGGGTGGGGCCCTGGGGTCAGTGGCTTTCTCTCTAGTGTTACGTAGGATTAGGGCCGCACAACTGGCTCTAATGAATACGGGGCTTACCTTGGGCTTGTCCTTGGCCTTGTTATTCTTGCAGCAAGCTTTGGCCTTGCAGCTTTGCCTCTTTTTGATGGGAGCGATTATGTCAGTGTACTTTTCCTTGTGTATCAGTATCGGTGGCGAGCTCTATCCTCAAGCGACAGGCTTAGTCAGTGGGGCCATTGCCAGCTTCAATGTGGTGACCACCTTGTTGGCTTCTCTTCTGATTAGCTTCTTGATGGAAGGGAAGATACCGGTGACGGCTTTATTTTTATTGCTGGTAGTTATTCTAGGAATCTTGATGGGGGTATCCTGGAAGATGTGGCAGATCGAACAAGGGCTAAAGGATTCGATTCCATCCTAACAACATCAAAAAAGCATCGTCGAAGACTTTGAGTCTGGACGATGCTTTTTATCTTGGCTTGAGCTTAGTCTTGGATCAAGGCTAAGGCGAAGCTAAAGTTAAAGCTTGGATCATTTAATTGATAGTCCTTGGCGAGTTCTGGACCACAGGCATTTGATCCGGTACCGCTTTGAGCGTAGTCAAGAATGAGATAGTGGCTGTCTTCCTTTTGCAGCTGATCGCGGTGGGCGACTTGAGTGAGCTGGTCAATGGAATAGGCGGATAGATTAAAGGATAAGGAGCTATCGGCTTGGACGGCCAAGTGTGCTTGACTCCCTTTCACAGTCAGGTCGAGGACTTGATTGTGGGCCCCATTTTCTTGGGGAGTGACATAGGCTTCGTATAAGTCGTCAATATCTTGGATAAAACGTGCTTGGAAGTTAGCATGGTGCTTGTCTTCATAGGATTCATGCGGACCATTTCCAAGATAGTTGACGCTTTGGTAGTCGCTAGCTAGTGGTAGAACCATTCCAAAGCGCGGAAGGAAAGGCATAATCGGGTTCTTTTCGACTTGGCAAGATAGATGAACCTGGCCTTGTGGGCTGATTTGCCAATGGATATCAAGGTCCAGAATAGTCTGCCGTGCGAGGGCATTGAGGACGCCTTTGAGTCGGATATCAATACCTTGATCGCTTTCCTCAATTTGATAGTCGTGGATGCGTGTCCGAGTATGATGGTAGTTGGCTTGTTCCCATTCCTTACGGATGTTGCGATCGTTATCGATCGGGGCACGCCAGATGGTCCAATAGCCTGGACGTGTGAGCTGGTCAACGCCCTTGAGGGAGAGTTCCTGAATGGCACCACTTTCCTTAGCAATGGATAGAGTGATGTCATCGATATGAACAGCAATCCGGTCAGTTAGGTCTTGAACAGAAATAGTCTTGGCTTGAGCAGGTAGATCAGTTAGCTGGTAGGCTTGGAGTTGAATACAGTCAAAGCCAAGCTCATAGCCTTCAGCTTGTTGGTAAGTAACTAAGCGTAGCATGGCAGCATCAGAACAGGCTTCCTGATAAGGGCTCAAGTCCAGTGTGGCTTGCCCTTGTCCAGGGCAGTCTAGGCTTCCTACAAAGAGGATGTCGGTGAGTTGACCGTCTCGATCATAGACTTCCAACTTAAAGTCGACCTGGTCTTTTAAATTGATAAAGTCATAGTAACTTTGGATCTTTGCTTGGAAATGCTCTTGATCAAAGGCCACTAATTTAACGGGACGGAAGACTTGGCGGTGGTCCAAAACACCCGTGTGTGGCGTTCGGTCAGGATACATGAGTCCATCCATGCAGAAGTTGCCGGCATGCGGATATTCCCCGTGGTCACCGCCATAACGGTAGAGGGGTTCTTGGTCAGGCTGGTGGCGGTTAAGGTTGACCGCATGGTCGGCCCATTCCCAGACGAAGGCTCCGATAAAGGAATCATGGGCCATCATAAAGTCGTAGTAGGCCTTGATATCACCGGGACCGTTCCCCATGGCGTGGATGTATTCACAGAGGATGAAAGGCTTTTGAGCGGGTTGACTGAAGTAGAGTTCCTCAATCTCTTCCACAGAGGGATACATGCGGCTCCACATGTCGAGACAGTCCGTATTATAGGTTTTTTGCCGGTCATGATACCAATAGGCTTCGTAGTGGAGCGGACGACTAGGATCGAGCTCACGAGCCGCTTGTAACATTTCTTCAATGCAGATGCCATAACCGGATTCATTGCCTCCCGACCAGAAGACGATCGAAGCATAATTCATAAATGGCCGCATGGAATGCAGCATCCGATCTTTGAATTGTTGGGCAAAGGTAGGGTCGTCTGCCATCATATTATAGTTATCATTGCCTCCTAAGCCATAGAGATCGACCACACCGTGACATTCAATATCCGCTTCAGAGATGACATAAAAGCCCATGCGGTCGGTTAGTTCGTAGAACTCGGCTGTCTTAGGGTAGTGGGCGGTCCGGATGGCATTGAAGTTATATTGCTTCATCAAAGTTAAGTCCTTGATTTGTTCATCCAAGGTTACTGTTGCTCCTGTATTGGGTTGGCTGTCATGTTGGTTGACACCGATTAATTTGACGGGGACTTGGTTGATATAAAAGATCTGGTCGCGAATTTCGATATGACGTAGACCTAGCGCTTGACGAATGACCTCCTGATCGCTTTCAAGGTAGATTTCATACAGATAAGGAGTCTCCGCATTCCATAGCAGGGGTTGGTCAACCGGAATGGTCAGCTCACTATTAGCAGGCATGGACCCTTGGTAGAGGGTATTTCCTTGGGGATCCAAAAGACTTAGCTTGACGTCTTTCTCCAAACCAATCCCCTGTAGGGCCAAATGAATGGACGCTTGGCTTAAGTCATCGTTAAAGCTTTGGGTGATTTGGTAGTCGGTGATTCGCGCCTTAGGACGTTGTAATAGGTAGACATCTCTAAAAATGCCTGAATAGCGGAATTTGTCCTGGTCTTCATAGTAAGTGCCATCACACCATTGCAGCACTAAGACATGCAGGTCATTTTGTCCGACATGTAGATAGTCTGTCAGGTCAAATTCACTCTGGCGATGACTGATTTGGCTATAGCCGACAAATTGACCATTCAGCCAGAGATAGAAGGCGGAATCCACTCCTTCAAAGTTCAAGAAGTAGTCGTCTTCTAGACTATCGATCTCAATCTTGCGGTGGTATAGGCCAGCTGGATTGTTGTAAGGGACATGGGGGGGATCGTAAGGGATCGGGAATTCCGTATTGGAGTACTGGATCTGACCATAGCCATGCAGTTGCCAGCATGAAGGAACGGGGATCTGGTCATAGTCGAGTGATACCGGACAATCGGCCTGCCAATAGGCTTGGTCAATGTGCCGAACATTGTCAAAATAATGAAAATCCCAGATGCCATTAAGGTCGATATAGCGTGAGGATTGCCGACGGTTGCTGCCATCGAAGTCATCCGCTTTTCGGTAAGGAATAAAATAAGACCGGTCAGCCTCCACATTCAAAGCGGTTAGGGACAGGTCTTCAAAATAATTCGGTAGTAACATGTAAACGCCTCCTCCTAGAATCTTCTTTTATTATAGGGAAAATACTAGCAAGAAGCTATATGCAATTGGGTGATGGAATATGGTTAAATGTTTCCTTGATTGTGTAGGCGATAATGGCTGGGACTTTGTTGATAGTAGCGCTTAAAGGTCTTGGAAAACAACAATTGATCGTCATAACCGACCGCATTGGCGATTTCGTTGATGGTCAATTGAGTATGGCCAAGCAGATAGTTGGCATATTCCATGCGTCGAGTCATCAGCAGGGACTGGGGAGAAGTTTGATAGCGTAGCTTAAAGAGCTTATAAAGGTAGGACCGGCTAATCCCGACGTAATGGGCTACATCTTGAATGGTGATCGGATGTTGAAAATTATTAAGGATATAATCATAGGCGATCTCTTCATAGTTCTTTGTTTGGCTAGTTATTACGGGGCGGTCTGTATTAGGGAATTCCCGACAAATCTCGTAGAGAAATTGGTAACAGAGGCTTTTAAGCAGGATCTCACGGTAGGCAAGGTTTTTTTGCTGAAAGCAGAGGTCAATCACTTGATTAAGGACATTGAAGCAAGCCATCTGTGGTTCGTAGGAGAAGTAACGCTGGTGGTCCAACAGAGACTGACCGATGTATTGGTCAAAATCCCTCCCACTCAAGCCGATCCAGCGATATTCCCAAGCCTTATCGAGGGGAAAGTAGCGGGCGTGGTCGCCGCGCCGAATGACAAAGCCTTGATTGGGGCCCACTTGAAAGACCTGGCGGTTGATCTCAACTTGCCCTTGTCCTCTAAGGACAAAGTGGATGACATAGTTTTGAAAGGCGGAGTAGTCATATTGGCGGAATTGATCATACTGTTGAAAGCCACATTCATCCAGTCCTAATCCATCCGCTTGTTGTTGAAATTGTAGCCATTGACGTGTCATGGAATATCCCTCCTAGGAAACATTTTACCATATAATCAATCCATTTGAACATATTAAGACAAAAAACTTGTGTTATAATGAAGGAGAAAACGCTTTACAATAAGGAAGGGGATAATCATGAAAAAGTTGTTTAAGGTTTTATCAGTGGTTGTCATGGCATTCGCAACATTAGCAGCGACATTGCTACCGATGACACAAGTTTCAGCCAAGGAAAAGGTGACGGTTTGGGCCTGGGATCCTAACTTTAACATCAAGGCCTTGGAGATTGCACGGGATATCTATTTGAAGGATAATCCGGATTTTGATTTGGATATTGTGGAAAGTGCGCAAAATGATATCGTTCAACGTTTGAATACGTCATTAAGTTCTGGTGTGACAGATGGGCTTCCTGATATCGTCTTAATTGAAGATTACCGGGCTCAAAGCTTCTTAACGGCATTCCCAGATGCTTTTGTGCCTTTAGATGACTATTACAACAAAGAAGACTTCGCTGATTATAAGGTACAAGCAACTACTGCGAATGATAAATCTTACGGTGTACCTTTTGATACAGGGGTAACGGGTCTATATATCCGTAAGGATTTATTGGAAGAAGCAGGATATACCTTAGATGATGTGACCAATATTACTTGGCGTGAATTAGCTGAAATCGGTAAGAAGATCAAAGAAACAACCGATGTCAAGCTATTATCAATGGACTTGAATGACTTGGGTCTGATTCGTGCTATGATCAATGCCAGTGGCGCTTGGTATACTAAAGAAGACGGCGTGACACCTTGGATTGCTGACAATGAAGCTTTGAAAGAAGCCTTCACGGTCTTCAAAGAAATGTACGATGCGGATATCGTTAACGTTCACTCTGACTGGGCACAAATGTTACAAGCCTTTAACGGTGGTAAAGTAGCGACTGTTCCTCAAGGTAACTGGATTACACCATCCGTTGTAGCTCAAGAAGACCAAGCAGGCAAATGGGCAGTGGTTCCATGGCCTAAACAAGACAATGTTGAAGGATCCGTTAACGCTTCAAACTTAGGAGGATCTTCCTTCTATGTCCTAAATACTAAAAACTCTGAAGCAGCAGCTAAATTCATCGGTACGATTATTGGTGGCAGCAAAGAATTCTATGAACAAGCAATGAATGAAATTGGTGTTCTTGGAACTTACACGCCAACGCTTGAAACCGACGTTTATAATCAAGAAGTAGATTACTTTGGCGGACAACAAATTTATAAAGACTTCGCTCAATGGGCTGAACAAATTCCATCCGTTAACTATGGTTCACATACTTATGCGGTCGAAGACATTCTTAAGAATGCATTACAACAATATTTAGGCGGTGGCGACCTCGACCAAATCCTAAAAGACGCCCAAACCCAAGCAGAAAACCAATTAAACTAAAGAGTGCGACAAAAAGCGCCATGATCCGCCGCAATAAGCAAACCCTCGAAGCACCAAAGCGTGCCCGAGAGGGAGTGCTTATTGGCAAGGATCAGCTTTTTGAAACAGGTTTAGAAAGAGTGCGACCAGGCGCGGTTATCTCCTGTAGGATAAGCCAAGCCTAGCAGGGAGGGTGAACAAATCACCCGAGCTAGGATTGGCTTAGACCTAAGGAGATGCGACTGGAAGCAGGTTTAAAGAGTGCGACAAAAAGCGTCGCGCACTGCTAAAAACTTGAAAGTTTTATGAGAGTGATTGCTGTCACTCATGTATTGCCAGTTTGCATTTAGGAGGCTGTAACACTCATGTCACAGCCTCTTTTTTTACAGGAGGTTTATTACCATGGTATCAGAAAAAGATCGTCGAAAAATCGGTTGGTTGTTTATCCTCATTCCAACGCTTTTGATCTTTCTATTTTATTTTTACCCCATGCTGCAAGCATTTCTGATCTCGTTACAAAGTGGTTCAGGAACCAATCTTAAGTTTGTGGGTGGAAGTAACTATCAACGGCTCTTGCGGGATCCGGTTTTTATTGAGGCCTTCAAAAACACCCTAATTTTCTTGATTTTCCAAGTGCCAATCATGATTGTTTTGGCTATGTTCTTTGCGGTAGTCTTAAATGAACGCACTTTGAAATGGAAGGGGATCTTCCGAACGATTGTCTATCTTCCTTCGGTCACTTCTTTAGTGGCTTATTCCTTAGTTTTTAAATATTTATTTGCCAATAATGGAATTATTAACAACTTATTGATGGATTTCCATTGGATCGACCAACCAATCTTATGGTTGTCTCATCCGGTTTGGTCCAAGATTGTCATTATTCTAGCCATTACCTGGCGGTGGACGGGTTACAATATGATCTTCTTCCTATCGGCCTTGCAGAATATTGAACCTTCGATTTATGAGGCAGCAGATATCGATGGAGCCAGTGCTTGGACTAAGTTCACCCGAATTACGGCGCCGCTTTTGAAGCCAGTCATTCTTTTTACAACGATTACCTCAACCATTGGGACCTTGCAGCTTTTTGATGAGACCATGAATATCACTCAAGGAGGGCCTGGTAATGCTACTTTAACCTTGTCCCAATATATCTATAACTTAGGATTCAAGTACACTCCTGACTTTGGTTATGCGTCGGCCGTTTCTTTTGTAGTGGCAGTTGTTATTATTATCTTGTCGAGTATTCAATTAGTGGTAGGTGGAAAAAATGAAGCCGCATAAAAAAATCTTAATGTATCTCTTTTTATTCCTGATTTCAATTGTCTTTGCCTTTCCTTTTTATTTCTTAATCGTTTCGGCGACCAATGCCAGTATTGATGTGACCAGTGGTCGCTTATTACCCGGTGCGCATCTGTTGGAGAATTGGAAGAGTTTGATGGCGCAGACAGACTTGATGGGGGCCTTTATTAATTCAGCCTTGGTTGCTTTATGCCAAACCGTGCTGGCGCTCTTATTATCCTCGATGGCTGGTTATGCCTTTGAGATCTATCGGTCCAAGTTGTCAGACTTTATCTTTAATTTATTGCTAGCCTCGATGATGATTCCCTTTGCGGCGATCATTATTCCTTTATTCCGTCTCTTTGGATCGATGGGGCAAGTCTCGTCTGCGATTGGGATCAACTCCTACGCCTCGGTCTACTTGCCTTATATCTCCACGGCCTTTTTAATCTTCTTCTTCCGGCAAAATACCAAGATGTTTTCGCGGGAATTATTAGAAGCGGGCCGAATTGACGGCTTATCGGAATGGGGGCTCTTCTTTAGAATTTACATGCCAACCATGAAGAATTCCTATGCAGCAGCAGCGATTATTACCTTTATGAGCTCTTGGAATAACTTCTTATGGCCTTTAGTAACGCTTTTATCGCCCGATAAGCAGACTGTGCCAATTCTTCTATCCAACCTGGGTGCCTCTTATGCACCCGATTACGGCATGATTATGTTGGCGATTTTGATTTCCATGGTGCCAACCCTGATCATCTTCTTCTGTCTACAACGTTATTTTGTAGCGGGTATGCTGGGTTCTGTTAAATAATAGGAAGGATACGCTATGAAAATCTGTAAAGCGGAGAATTTATTTTATTTAGTGAATGACCAAGTGGCCTTGATTATGGAAGAAAAGGAAGGCCGCCTCTTTTTAAGACACTTTGGAGGGCCGATTGCTTCCTATCACCATGCTAACGCTATGTATGAAATGGACCATGCTTTTTCACCGAATCCAAGGTCTGAAGACCGGACCTTCTCCATGGATACCCAGCGTCAAGTGCTGGGACAAGTGGGGCGGGGGGATTTTCGCAAGCCGTCCATTCGAATCAACCATACCAACAATCAAGTCACGGATTTTCGCTATGTCGATTATCAAGTGCTAGAGGGGGTGCCTCAAGTAACCGGGCTTCCTAGTCCTCATGCCAAAGAGGGACAGGCTCAGACCTTGAAGTTGCAGCTTAAAGACACGGTTTTGGACCTGTATTTGAATCTGTACTATACCCTTTATGAAGGCAGTGCTACTTTGACTTGTTTTCAGGAAGTGGTCAACCAGACTGGGGAAACGATTGAATTAGCCACTTGCTTATCCGCTATGTTGGATCTACCGGCAGGGGCTTATGATGTGATCAGCTTCCAGGGGGCTTATGGTCGTGAGAAACGATTCCAGCGGCAAGCTCTCCAACAAGGTTACTTTGAAATAGGCTCTAGTCGTGGGGCTAGCGGTCATGGTCAAACACCAGCCATTATTTTAGCGGACCGCTTGACTCAGGATGACGCAGGCCAAGCCTATGCCTTACAAATAATGTATAGTGGTAATTTCCAAGCATTTGCTCAGTGCAACCAATTGGAAGAGGTTCGCTTAGGAATTGGCATTCATCCAGACTTCTTAAATTGGCGTTTAGCGACAGGCGAGAGCTTTTCAAGCCCGGTCGCTTTGATGACTTACACTTACCGGGGATTGAATGCCTTGAGTCAGGCAAGCCAGACCTTTATCTTAGACCATATTATGCCGCAGGCTTATTCCCAGCAACTTCGTCCTATCCTGATTAATAATTGGGAAGCGACTTATTTTGATTTTAACTTTGATAAATTGACCCAGATTGTCGATAAGGCTCAGGAAGTTGGGATTGAACTTTTTGTCTTGGATGATGGATGGTTTGGTGATCGGCAAGATGATCAACGGGCTCTGGGTGACTGGGTGGTCAATGAATCCAAGCTGGGGGGACCCTTGAGTCGCTTGATCGATTATGTGCATGATCGGGGGATGAAGTTTGGTTTATGGATTGAACCTGAGATGATCTCGCAAGAATCCGATCTCTACCGTCAGCATTCAGATTGGGTGATTCAAGTGCCAGGTCGTAGTCACACTTATGCCCGTAGTCAACTCGTTCTGGATTATGCCAATCCGGAAGTGGTCGCTTATTTCAAAGAATTGTTTGGCGATCTCTTAAGCCGATATGCCATCGACTATATCAAGTGGGATATGAACCGCAATATCACCGATGTGGGTAATGGAACTAGTCTCAGTGACACCTTGATGCAGCCCCACCGACATCTCTTAGGGGTCTATGACTTAATGGCTTATCTCACGCAGACTTTCCCACACGTATTATTTGAATCCTGTGCCGGGGGTGGGGGACGCAATGACCTGGGGGTGATGCGCTATTTCCCACAAGTTTGGGTGTCCGATAATACGGATGCGGTTGAACGATTAGCCATTCAGCATGGTCATACTTATTTATATCCAACAATTGCCATGGGGGCGCATGTCTCCGCTGTACCTAATCACCAGATGAACCGCACGACGCCTTTAAAGACGCGGGGGGACGTGGCCATGACGGGGAACCTGGGCTATGAATTGGACCTTTGCCAACTTTCGGATGAGGAATTAGAGCAAGTGGGCCAACAAGTCGCTTTCTACAAGACCATTCGACCGATTATCCAAAGGGGTCAACGGACCCGCTTGTTAGATCCGGAGCTTTTCCCCAACGATTGGGCCTGTCAGTTTAGCTATCAAGACCAACTGGTCGTCTTTTATGGACGTGTCTTATCGACCTTGGAGAAGAGTGAACTGACCCTTAAGTTAAAGAATTTAGACCCGCACGCCTTTTATCAAGAACAGTCCTCTGGTAAAATTTATTCAGGAGCCGAATTGATCTATGCCGGTCTAACCATGGTTGTTCCTCGTGGTGATTTCCAAACGTCACTGCAATATTTTAAGAAGATCCAATAGGTGGCGTTAACAATTTGTGTGGGAACTTCCTCAGCGAGATCGAGTAGGTTGAGATAGGAAGTGCCTTGCGGTTTTGACATAAAGGAGAGTTTCAGATGGTAGAAATTAACTTAAAGAATATCTATAAAAAATATGACAATGCGACTGATTATTCGGTGACGGATTTTAATTTGTCGGTGGCTGATCAGGAATTTATCGTCTTTGTAGGGCCTTCTGGTTGTGGGAAATCAACCACTTTACGCATGATTGCTGGCTTGGAAGAGATTACCCAAGGAGAGCTCTATATTGATGGTCAATTAATGAACAAGGTGGCGCCTAAGGACCGGGATATAGCCATGGTTTTCCAGAATTATGCGCTTTATCCACATATGACGGTCTATGACAATATGGCCTTTGGTTTGAAGTTGCGTAAGTATGACAAGGCGAAGATTGATCAACGGGTTAAGGAAGCGGCAGCCCTCTTAGGCTTGACGGAATACCTAGATCGCAAGCCGGCGGCCTTATCCGGTGGGCAACGACAACGGGTGGCTTTGGGCCGGGCGATCGTGCGTGAAGCCAAGGTCTTCTTGATGGATGAACCCCTATCTAACTTGGATGCTAAATTGCGGGTGCAAATGCGAGCAGAGATTTCTAAGATTCACCGTCAATTTAAGACAACCACGATCTATGTCACTCACGACCAGACGGAAGCCATGACCATGGCGACACGGATTGTCATTATGAAAGATGGTGTGGTGCAACAAATCGGTAGCCCACAAGAAGTCTATAATCGTCCAGACAATGTGTTTGTAGCGAGCTTCATTGGCTCACCAGCCATGAATTTCTTCGAGGTGACCTATCAGGATGGTCGTATTCACAATGCCAATGGTTTGGATATTCCGGTATCGCTACCGAGCAAGGCAATGTTGGATAAGGCTGGTTACGAAGGCAAGGAATTGATCTTTGGTATTCGTCCGGAAGATATCCATAATGAGCCGATTGTCTTTGATACAACACCGGAGACTGTTACCTCGGCTGAGATTACGGTGGCTGAATTGTTGGGTGCGGAATCGATCATCTATCTTAAGAAGGGGAGCGATGAATTTGTGGCTCGTATGGATGACCGTCAACAAAGAGATCCTGGTGAAAGCATTGAGTTTGCCTTTAATATGAACCGAGCCCACTTCTTTGATAAGGCGACCCAACGGCGTATTGATGAAGCTGAATAAAATCTGATAACTATCAAGCTCAGAGCACGAAGCTCTGGGCTTTTTTGTGTAGTGAGGGCGAAAGGGTTGGTTGCGGTCTCACGGGCTCTAGGGTATTAAGGCGGTGTGGGGTTGTAACTCTGAGTATGCTGAGAGTAGTAAAAATGGTTGGAATTGTAACTCTCAGTGAGTTGAGAGTACTAAAATGGGTAGAAATTGTAACACTGATTGGGCTGAGAGTACTAAAAAGGGCCGAAATTGTAA
>NZ_KV802404.1:0-668 GCF_001810675.1 Facklamia sp. HMSC062C11
ATCACTTGACCATTGCGTAGAAGTTCAATAGTGATGGTTGGACGGTCTTCACTGCCACCTTGCCACACCTTCTCTACCCTAACTTGCGTCTTTGGAATCTTTGGTTCTTCGGGTGGAAGGTAGGAATTAGTGATCACATAGCCTGCCTGCATGGAGCCTGTTACCTTGCTAGTGTAACGATCGACCGCTAATTCTCTGACCGTATAGTGGTATTCCTTACCTAACGAATCTTTGGCTTCCAAGTCGGTCCATTCATGACTGCGTTGACCATTGGTTAATTGAATCGTATCAATCACTTGACCATTGCGTAGAAGTTCAATCGTAATAGTTGGACGAGCTTCGCTACCGCCTTGCCATACCTTCTCTACTTTGACTTGCGTCTTTGGAATCTTTGGTTCCTCGGGTGGAAGATAGGTATTCGTGACCTTAATGTGTTGATCAACAAGCTCGCCCACCGTACTTGTATATCCAGGGACAGGAGCTTCCCATACACTATATTTATAGCGATTACCCGCTTTGTCGGTCACCTCTAAATCGTACCAAGTATAGTCAGTCTTTCCAGATTTCAATTCAACAATCTTGCCATATGCTTGTCCATCTCGCATCAAGACTAGCTGAATGGTAGGTTTGACTTCAGGTCCACCTACCCATACCTTATCAACCGTGAT
>NZ_KV802404.1:768-1437 GCF_001810675.1 Facklamia sp. HMSC062C11
TGATAGAGATTACCGTCCGCATCATACTTATCGAGATCCGTCCATACGAAGCTTGTATCTCCATCTTTTAAGGTCATCCGTTTAATCTCAACGTTATTTTGCTTAAGAACAAGGGTTACGTCTGGCTTGGTCATCGATTCGCCACCAAGCCAATTCTTAGTTACCTTGATCTGAGTCTTAGCTTGGTAAATATTGGTTAGTTCAATATGGTTATCACTCAATTCCGTACCTAACTGATAGTCTTGATTATTAAGAATTCGTTCTCTTACGGTATAGGCATAGAGATGACCTGCTCCATCGGTTGCTGGAAGGTCAGTCCATGGATAGCTGGTCGTACCGTTTACCAATTCAATCGTACTAACCACTTCTTCAAACTGACTTCCATCCCCTTCAACAAAGGAGTGCTTGTTAACATCGAAGTCTGAGTTCAAGATCTGATCGGTTACCCGTCTCAACAATTCCAAAGTAATGGTTGGCTTAACTTTTGGTCCACCTACCCATACCTTATCAACCGTGATGCTTGTCTTCGGTACGATATATTCATTAGTAATGGTAAAGCCATGACAATCTTTGACAATCTCACCTTTTTGACGGAAATGATCCGACGTAAAGACTTCCTCAACCGTATATTGATAGAGATTACCGTCCGCATCATACTTATCAAGATCC
>NZ_KV802405.1:0-9827 GCF_001810675.1 Facklamia sp. HMSC062C11
TCTTTGACAACTTCTTGTTGGCCAGCGTCTAGGTTTTCATCGTATTCGATGATCGTTTTATAATCGATGGCTTTCTTTTCAAGTACTTCGTGAGTACCGTCGTTAGTTCCCTTACCAACTTGGATAAGTGCATCTTCTGCAGGATCTATTGTTTCAGTAGGCTTACCATCGATTTGAGAATTCTTAATGGTCCAAGTTGTTGTCTTCGTACCAACCTTACCTGGTTTTACAATCTTGTATTCACCTTTTTTAAGTGTGTCTACTTCTTCAACTTTGTATTTAAACGGAAGCTCTTCCTTGTGTTCAACCTTACCTTCAGTATTTCTACCTACTTTGATGATGCGCTTCTTAGGTGCCTTGGTCTCAGTAAATTCGCCTACTTCAGTCTTAGTTACCTGACCATCTTCAATTGTAAGAGTAGTTGTTCTGGTCTTTTCTCCTGGTTCACCTTCTTGGGTAACTTTTTTCTCACCTGGAGCAAGGCTATCGTCGAATTCTACTTCAGTTTCAAATCCTACTTCAACTTTTTCTTCAATCTTGTGAGTACCATTGTTCACACCTTCACCGACGTGGATTAGACGTTCTTGTGGTGCTTCTATTTCTTTTTCTTCTTCTTTTATGATTTTTGAATCTTCGATCGTATAGGTTACTTTCTTAGAACCTACCTTACCTTCAGTGATGACTTTGATTTCACCTTTTTTAAGATTTGGATCTTTTTCTACCTTTGTTTCAAAAGGAACTTCTACTGTTTTTTCAACTTTTCCATTTGTCCCATAAGCCATAAATTGAGCTTCTGTTTTCTTTGTACCTACTTCTAGCTTGCCATCTTCTTCATAGTAGTGGGCTGTGACTGGTACATTTAGTAATGCTCCGTCTATTGATTTGCCTTCTTCGGCATTTGGTACAGTTGCAGTTACCTTACCGGTATTTTCATCAATTGTTACGTGCCAAGTATTACCCTTATCATCAACATAAGTATCAGATTCTAGGGTGTACTTACCTGGTCTTCTGTTGTATTTATCTTCTGTATTTAAAATAACATCTGAAGAAAGCTGATCGCCTGACTTACCTGCCTTAGCATTGTAACGCGCCGTCATATTGGCCCTTTCTTCGATAACGAAATAAGCATTGACTTCTTCCGTAATGTCTTCACCCGGTTTTTGTTCATCCACATAGTGAGCGATAACTGGTACTGCAAGCTTTTCACCACCATTAAACGCTAGTGGATCTACTGGTTTTGCAGTTACCTTACCGGTTGTTTCATCTACTTTTACAGTCCATTTATTTCCCTTATCATCTGTAGCTAGTTTATTGCCTGCTTCGTCAGTTTCAAGTGTATCTGGAAGAGTATAACTACTTGGTGGTATTCTCTTTCCATCTTCTGTGACGGTTGCAGCAGATGTTTGTTCATTTACCGGGAAGTTTACTTGGGTGTCATATTCTGGCTTGATGTAGGTTGATTCTTGAACTACAAAGTGGAACCAGTGGACGTCTTTTGACCCATTTGTATAGGTATATTCTAAAGGAATTGCGACAAAGTCTCCTGCCTTGGCTGATTTAGGAGCAGTTACCGTGAAATTCGCAATGTCGTTTGGATCCACATCCACCTTCCATTGATCTTCCGGAGCCTTCCCCTTATTCTCACGGTTGATAAAGTCCAAGATAAGCTTACCAGAAGCTTCTCCTTTATTTTGGGCTTCATTCATTTCAGCAGCTGACTTGTCAGTTTCACCCGGATTTTCCGGCTCGACGATACCCACTTTAAAGGGCTCGCCCGGTTTTACTCCAGATGAGGTCACCTTAGAGGTATCATCACCATTACCATCTTCAAACTTTTGGTCATAATAGCGTGTATCGTCAAGGTTTAGCTTGAAGTTACCGATAAGGTTGTAGTGGTCGTAGCGGTCGATGCCTTGCTTGTCGATTACAACATCCTTACCCTTGTGGTTGATTGTAGCAGTTCCAGCACTTGTTCCTACATAGGTTCCTCTATCCCATTCATCCTCAGCTGCTTGAGCTATAGCGTTAAATTCATCTGCTGTTCTTGGACGGGCAAAGAACTTAACATCTAGATTTTGGATTCCCTTATAGTCAGGAGTATTAAAGATGGAATCTTCTTTGATGATTGTTTTTCCATCTTTATCCTTTGTTAGGGCACCTTCCGGCATTTTAACAAAGATATTGCCGTTATCACCAATATAGGCCTTAGCTCCTGGGACAATTTTCCCTGTAATAGGATTATAGACTTGACCTACTAGTCTTTCTTTGGCACTTTCATCAATATTGTCTACCTTGATACCAGTGTCAATGTCTTGACCTTGGACAAAATGTTTTTTATTTGAGTCGTAATTATTTTTATTAAGTTTAAGTTCTTGAAGCTTGTCATTTTCATTTGGCCATGGGTTAACCTTGTAGCTTATACCAAAGCTATCTCCGAAAAACTTAGTTCCTGGCTTAGCTTGAGTGTAATTATCCTTAAAACCAAAGGAAGTAGAGTCATTATCCTTATTATTAATATGTTCTAAGGTTTCTTTACTTGCTTCGTAATTTAAGTTTCTTTGTCGCACACTAGCTGTTAACTCTGTATTTTCTGTTGGTTTGTAGCTTACAGCAGGGGATTCAGCAATTAACTTATCTCCCTGATTCATCATTGGTTTATCACCAGGATTTACAGGAATAAGACCAGAATCAGTTACAGTAACCTTGGTATAGGTTCTTTGACCAGTCTTTTTGTCGATGGTAATTTGGTAACCATATTCGGTCTTGCTTGGCGATGTTTCTGATGGGTTTTTAAGTTCAAACTTAAAGCCGTCTTTTTCTACCTTTTCATCATTTTTTTCTAAAGTTTGATTGGTATCTCCTGGTTGGAGGTCCGTTTCCTTATAGCGGTTACTTCCATCATAGTCTTTTATATTTTTTTCATCTTCTCCGTAATTAGGCTCAGTCGATGCTGGAGCATTAGCTTGAGCCACTGCAGTTGGTACATTTTCATCGGATAAAGCCAATCCTTCTGAGTCATCAACTTCTTGCCGGTCGTCTACAGGGGCAGAGTCTGTCACTGCTTTATTTTGTGCTTGAACGGTCTCTTGAGGAAGGTCTACTTCTCGAGCTTCAACGGTTTGTACTTGCCCCGCTAAAATAGCGGCAATAGCCACACTCCCAACCCCAAGGGTCGTTTTGCGGATCGCATAGCGATAATTTTTTTCCATTCACTTACCTCCTATATATATAAGCATGGATCATCTTATTTAATTGGTGCTTAATCTTCTTATTTAAGCTTTGATTAGCAGTTTTATTATACAAAGAACGTCTTTGTAATGCAAATTATAGAGGTTCTTTTTTAGCTTGTTTTTTATTAATTTCATTGATTCATCATAAATTATAATCGTTGATAGTGATTAGCTAGTTCTCGCTTCTTTTTGACCTAAAATAATTAAGAATTTTTATGACACTGAATTAAGAAAGTCCAACTATCCTGACGACGATAGTAGCGATAAGGCACTTGGTATTTATCCAGCAGTCGCTTAATAATAAAGAGGCCCAAGCCGGTACTCTTCGTCCCAATATCCCCAGACTTAATCTCCGCCGTCCTATCTTCTTCTAAGGGGGTGGCGTTGGCTTCTAGACTGGTATTCTGGATATAGAACCAACCTTGTCGACTCCCTACTTCGATCGTTTCACCTGGCTCAGAGTACTTGATGGCATTGGAGATCAAGTTCGATAGCACAATCTGAAAGGCCGACCGGCTAATATAGAGACTTTCTTGATCTAAGTGGCTAACCATTCTAATAGATTTTTCTTGAGCCCAGAGAGCATAGTCTTGATAGACCTTCGTTAATTCAGGGCCAATCTGAACCCAGTCTTCATCTTGACCCAACTGTTCAACCGAGGAAAGTGCCAGAATCTGACGAATACTAGCGGATAGGTCTTGAGTTAAGTCCAAACACCGATCGATATATGTATCACGGTCCTTATACTTTCCCACCTGATACTTCATGTTCTCCAAGATGATCTGTAGACTTGCTAAAGGTGTCTTCAAATCATGGGATGCCCCTGTAAAGAAATCAAAGCGAAGACGCTCTAATTCAATGCGAGCAGCCGAGTTCGCTTCGACTTGTTCGATCACTGCTAATAAATGACGGTATAAATGGTTGAGCTGGTCCTTCAATTGACCAATCTCATGATAAGAATTAATAGGAAGCTGGGCTTCTGGATCGAGCTTCATCATGCGATCAGTCACCCGCTTAACTTGTTGGATATGGTGCGTGATCACCTTGGCATAGATATAAGCGATCAGCAGAGCGATTAAGAAAGATAGAGCAATCGAATAAGGCAAAAAGGCCAAGGATAAATCCTTAGCTTCTTTTTTTATATCGGCTGTCGAGACAATCTGGACCTTGATCGGGCCTTGATCCTTAGATTGAACCGACCGTTCTTCAATAATCAAGGAATTGTGGTGACTCGTTAGATCACGGTCAACTTGGTCATCAACCGGCAAGGAATCTGGCTGACTAGCCGTTTGGATAAAGGCCTTAATCGTATTCCCATTGGAATAGACTTCCAGACTTTGACGAATGGCTGAGACTTCCATCCCCTCTAAAGACTGAGCCAAGCCTTCAGCAGCTTGGTCTAATGCCTGCTTACGGGTCATCAAAAAAGTTGGCTGAAAGATAAAATAAATGGTTAAATGGACGACTACCACCAACCCCGTCAGAATTGCCAGGGTTGATAGGAAGAGTCCAGGAAAAAGTTTAAATCGTTTCATTATTTCTCCAATTTATAACCGACGTTGCGAACGGTCACTATACAGTCTAGCTTAAGCTTACGGCGGAGTTCTTTAATATAGACATCAATCACCCGATCAAAAGGAATCTCATCGCTATCTTTCCAGACTTGGTCAATGATCTGGCCGCGTGATAAGACCTGCCCTTGATTCATGACTAAACACTGTAAAATCTCAATTTCTTTAGGGTTCATCTTTACAGGATGATCATTGACCGTTGCAGAATAGCTTTGAAAGTCTACCACTGTCTCTTGGTATTGAAAGACCGAGTCTTGCCCATAATAGCGCTCCATCAAGGCATCAATCTGAGCCTTAACCACTGGCAAAGAGAAGGGCTTTTCCACATAGCCATCCGCTAAGGAAGAAAAAGCCGCTACCTTATAATCTTCACCAGTAAAGGCTGTTAACATTAAAACGGGTACCTTAGACATCTCCCGGATCCGCTTCAAGACTTCCAGCCCATTGAGGACTGGAATCTGAATATCTAGAATCACCAATTTAATCACATCCGGATCAAAGAAGATCATCGCTTCACCCCCGTCGCTGGCTTCTTTTACTTCATACCCTTCATTACGCAGGTATTCTGCTAAGCCATCGCGGATCAGTTCATCATCTTCCACTAACAATAAGGTCATCGAATTCTCTCCTTCTTTTATTCGATATCAATTAATAGGTCTTTAGCTGACTTCTTAAAGAGTTTAAGGGAGGCTAAGGCCAGTGCCAAGGCTAGGACTCCTAGAATAAATAGGAAGCCTTTGCTAATGATGGCGGGATCCAAGTGAATAGATAGGCTAGTAATGGTCTTGTTAAAGCCATCGACTTCCGCACCCCCACCCAATCCTGCTGCGGAGGATTGGCTAGCGATTTCTTGCTTTAAGCTTCCTGTTACTTGGTTGAGGATTTGGCTACCCATCATTTGACCTAAGGCTTTGGCTACCCCTAAAGAAGCAATAAAGGCCGGTATGGACACTAATAAGAGCTCCATAGCGAATTGGCCAAAGATCTTCAACTTAGAGATACCTAAAGCTAGGAAAATACCAATTTCAGCGCGGCGGGCATTCATCCACAAGATTAATAGTAAGCTTAGAACAATCGCTGCAAAGATTAAGACAGCTAAGAGAATCTTTTTCGAGATGCCATAGATGCCTGAGATAGAAGCTTGTAGCATTGGATAGTTTGAGCTTGATTTAATTAATTGGTAGTTGCGCCAGTCAATGTCCAATTTTTGTAACTTGCCTAAGAGATTATCTAACTTTTGCCCCCCTTTGACGAAGAAGGTAGCATCTTGATAAGCAGCGGTCTCTTCATCATTACCATAGACCTTGGCTGCTGTATCAATATCGGAAATCACATTGTTCTCATAGAGCTCTTGAGCTACGGTAACACCAGACTTATTATGACCATCGAATAAGCCCTTAATGGTTACTTCAAAAGTCTCATCAGCCTGCTTAACATTATCCGCATCATAGCGATTAGACTTGATGGTTACTTTGTCGCCCACCTTCAAATGATTCTTAGCTGCCAAGTCTTTATGCATAAGGATCTGATTCTTGTCACCTTCTTCAAGGGGCTTGCCTTCCACCAATTCAAATTCTCCAGAGACAAATTTATCTTCTCTTGCTGACTGGTTGACTCCGGTAATCATCACCGCATGCCCAAATTCAGCTTGTCGGTCAGAAGACTGGTTTTGTTGAATTTGATCATTATCAACTAAATCAAGATCAGGTAGATCGGCAACACTGTTAATTCGTTTCACATAATCGACAATGTCTTCTAAGTCGGCAATCTGTTGGATATCCTTTCCAGCGACGTTCCCGCCACCACGAGGGGTTCCAGGATTATACTGACGGTTGATCTGCATCGAGAAACTATTATTGATGTCTTTCAAGGTCTCTTCAGCAGCCTGGTCTGTAGCTGCATTAATCGCTAGACTAATCAAAGTTAAGCTAGAAGCCATCAAGACAATCACAAAGATCAACAAGCTTTTTAGTTTTTTACGGGTTACATAGGCTAAAGCATTTTTAAACATCTTTCATCCCCCTCCTTCTAAGCGTAATTATTGACCGCCACTAGACTTCGATCCTTTAATTCAAGGACTTGATCGGCAGAAGCAGCCAGTTCACGACTGTGGGTCACCACAATAACACATTTATTACGATCACGAGCTAGCGTCTTCAAGAGACTGACAATCTCCGCCGCCGTTCCTTCATCTAGGTTCCCGGTCGGTTCATCGGCCAGAATAATCGGGGCTTCAGACACTAAAGCTCGCGCAATGGCTACCCGTTGTTGTTGACCACCGGATAATTTTTTAATGTTACGATTAATTTGATCACGGTCAAGACCCAACTCAATTAAGATTTCCTCTGGGGCTTGAGGATTCACCAAGCGAATATTCTCTAAGGGGGTTAAGTAGTCAATCAAATTATAGGATTGGAAGACCAAGGCGATATGATGTTTGCGGTGGTAACTATCCCCTTTTTCTTTGATGTCCCCTCCTTGGAATAGGATCTGTCCGCTACTTGGTTGATCTAATGCGGCTAAAAGGGATAAAAGGGTTGACTTTCCGGAGCCTGACTTACCAATAATGGCATAGAATTGTCCTTCTTGGAATTCTTGGTTGACCAAGGTCAAGACCTTTTCACGCGAATCAGGATATTTATAGGATACATTTTTTAACGATAAGATATTCATAAGATTACTCCTAACTAATTTTTGCTAATATATGACTGGGGCGTTTACTTAAGATCACTGCGGAAGAGCCACTCACAGCAAGAACGATAATCAACATCAATAAGCCATAAGCTTGAAAGAGCGTAACAATGGCAGGAAGACCCGTAGATGCTTTAAGTGCTAACGAATTAATAGAATCTGCCGCTTGACCAAAATTCAAGCTAGCTAATAGTGGCTTGAGCATCAAGGGTTGCAACAATGCTGATAGGACAAGTGCTGGCAAGGATAAGAAGACTAATTCGGCGAGGAATTGGCCGAGAATCTTAACCTTAGACCGTCCAATCGCTAATAGAACCCCAATCTCATAGAGTCTCTCACGTAACCATAGAAGAAGAATGGCCGTCAATATGACCCATCCAGCGAACATCACTCCGTAGGCTACCCAGTGAAAAAGACTTTTCAGTGTTTTGATAGAACTTAAGATCTGATCATAGGCTTGGCTGTCTTTGGTGACATCCAATTGACTATGATCCTTAGCCCAAGCTTGAGCAGCCTTGAAGCTTGCTTGTAAGGCTTGAGGGTCTTTCGCATAGCCATTCAACTGAGTCAGCTGCTCATCATGTCCTTTCATTAATAATGTTTGACTGCCCGAATAGTCCATAAAGAAGGTATTCTCACTTAAGTCCGAGGATACGCCGGTATATTGCTCCTGGCGCTTACCTTGGAAAATACCGACAATCTCAAAGGGCATGGCTTCCTGGTCCGCCGGATCACCTTCTAAACTAACCGGCCGTAACTTAACTTGATCATGTAGCTTCAATCCATTAGCCTTGGCAAATTCTTCATGAATCAAGATCTTATGATTGTCTTTGTAGGTTAATGCCCGTCCAGATACTAGCTGAAAGACCTGACTATTAAAGAGCACATGCTTGGCTGAATCATCGGTTGCATAGAGAGCAACATTGTTCTTAAGTCCTTCAGTCAAATCATCCCGCTGGATTTTCTGGGATCCGGTAACAGCTTGATGGTCAGTTAGTTGAGCATTCCCTTCATAGAACCGCACCCACTGATTATCTGGCTGACTGTCTTGTAGGGATTGCACCTGTTTTAAATCAAAGGGTTGAGCTGGATCCTTGGATCGAATGGAATAAGCTGCTTGCGAAGCTTGATACAAGGTGGCTTCCATCTGATTGGACTGCTTGACTAAGTCAATGCAGGCCGTCAAGGCTAGTAAGATCAAGGTCAACATGCATAGCAAGCTAATACTCCGGGTTTTCTTTCGCTGGATATAATAATAAGCAATTTTTAACATAGAACACCTAGTTTCTAATAAGTTAATGAAGTTCAAAAAAACAGCTTTCTTTTGACTTATTATAGACTAACTTTTTAATGTGAAACAGTGATGAAATTGTTGGGACTTTTCTAACCCTTTCTGAAAATCAATTGAACAGTGACAGGCCTAGTGCTTTTCGCTATAATAGGGTTTGACTTTTATAGAAGAGGTGATACTATGCCAGTGATCGATCTGATCGAATTCGCAAAAATTATTATTTTAAGTATTATTCAAGGGATCACAGAGTGGTTGCCGATTTCATCAACGGGACACCTAATTTTAGTTGAAGACTTGCTGCAATTACAATTAGATCCTAATTTTATGGAGATGTTTCGAACGGTTGTCCAATTCGGATCCATCTTAGCGGTGGTCCTTTTATACTTTAATCGACTCAACCCCTTAAATCCCCGCAAAAACCAGCAAGAAAAAAAAGATACCTGGATCCTATGGTCCAAGGTGATTATCGCCACCATTCCGGCGGGCGTGCTAGGGCTGTTAATTAAGGATTATATGGAAGAATACTTTAATACGCCCTATGTAGTAGCGGCCGCTTTGATTATTTACGGTTTTGCCTTTATCTGGATTGAAAACCGCCAGACAGGCCGACATGATAAGATTGACCGTCATTTACAAGATGTCTCCTATACCAGATCCTTTAAGATCGGGCTCTTCCAAGCCCTATCCTTGATCCCTGGAACTTCCCGGTCGGGTTCCACTATCCTAGGAGGACTTCTATTGGGTATGGACCGCACTGTCGCCACTGAATTCTCATTCTTCATGTCCATGCCAGTCATGCTCGGTGCTTCTCTGGTTAAGCTCAAAGACTTTGGACTCGACTTCAGCCAAGCCGACCTCATCTACCTACTATCCGGAATGTTCGTCGCCTTCATCGTCTCCGTCCTCGTCATCCAATCCCTCTTAAAATATATCCGCCGCAACGACTTCAAAGCCTTCGGCTACTACCGAATTATCCTAGGAACCCTCGTCATACTCTATTATTTATTTAAATAGAGTGCGACAAAAGTCGGTTTGAGCCGTTGA
>NZ_KV802406.1:0-363 GCF_001810675.1 Facklamia sp. HMSC062C11
TACAATTCGACCCTAGTTTAGTACTCTCAGGGAACTGAGAGTTACAATCCAATCCTGATTTGGTACTCTAAGACGACTAAGAGTTACAATTTGACCCGAATTTAGTACTCTCAAGGGGTTGAGAGTTACAATTTGACCCAGCCTTAGTACTCTCAAGGGGTTGAGAGTTACAATTCTGCCCAGTTTTAGTACTCTCAAGGGGTTGAGAGTTACAATTTGACCCTGGTTTAGTACTCTCAATAGGACAAGAGTTACAATTTAACCCTGATTTGGTACTCTCAGAAGGACAAGAGTTACAATTCGACCCTGATTTGGTACTCACAAGGGCTTGAGTGTTACAATTCGACCCTAGTTTAGTACTCT
>NZ_KV802407.1:0-48562 GCF_001810675.1 Facklamia sp. HMSC062C11
TAGCTTACGGAAGAGCTTGAAGTAGACTTTCGAACGGGCTTGTTGACCACCCTTCCAAATCTTCTTGGCTTCAATATCAATCTTAGGCGATTCGTAGGTGTTAGTGACTTCTAAGCCTTTTTCTTGCTTGGTAAAGTGATCCAAGATCAAGTCTTGGCCTTGTTCATTCACTTCTTGAACGAAGTAAACATAGACATTACCATCGATATCCGTCTTGTCTAATTCCTTCCAGTTAACTTTCCATTGATTGGATTGGGAAACCTTAGCAGGTTTTTGAACAAATTGATCATCAATCGTATCTCCAGCTTTACGTTTAAGTAGGAAGTAGACATCCTGACGGACTTGATCGCCACCAACCCAGTTCTTCTTAGCTTCGATGTCTGTCTTAGGCACCAGATAAGTATTGGTTAACTTAAAGCCATCGTACATATTCCCTGTCATTTCCAAGATAAAGGAATGATCGCCATTCTTGTAGATCGACTTTGTTAACTCTGTACCGTCCGCATTAATCTCTACGACAGTATAGTTGTGACGGATAAAGTTACCTTGCTCATCCCGTTTGACAATGCCATTCTCATCGACCTGATAAACCGGTAAATTGGACCAAGTATAGCGATACTCATCCGTATTTTGAGAAAGCTTTTGACGACGAGAACCACCTTGGTAGACTTTACCATCCTGCAACAATCGTAATTCCAATTCTCTAGGACGAACAGCCTTACCATTAACCCATTTCTTATGAGCTTCAACGGTGATTTGATTCAAGATATTGCGAATCAGATAACCTTTACCAACAACAGCCTCTCCATTTTTAACCTCACCAGTCTCGATCTTTTGAGATTGAACATAACCATCAAGCTTGTTAAGCTTTTCTTCCACTTGATAGGTATAGCTTAGGTGTTTTTCCAGGGAGCGTTCTTGGCTTCCATCTTCCTTAGTCACAATCTTCCAAGCCTTGTATTCGGTTGGAAGGTCTGTAACTACACCATTCCATTTGTTCTTGTAATTCAAATAGGCATGAGTGTAATTTTTCTTGACGGTTGGATCTACTTTGCGATCAAGTTGATCTTGCGTCGTTTGATGGATGTCAATTTGAATGCTTCCATGAGAATGATTAGCTAAGTTCTCAACTTCAAAACTACCGTCTTCTTTACGATTTTCTTTTTGCCAGATCTTATAGAAATGCATGAAGGTCTTCTTATCTAATTCGAAGGTGACTTCATTCGATTTAGTACCATCATTGGTCTCATAAGTATTCTTCGCAAAGAGTCGATCGAAGTCTAAGCGGTCAAATCCGTCGTAAATCGGCTTACCTGCTTCATCAAAGACTGGTTTACCCTTGTCGTCGACTCTCAAGGTCAAGCTCGGTACGCGCATTGGCAGAATGAAGCGAACAGAATCGCCTACATTAATACCACCCATACCATAAACTTGCTTGATTCGAACTCCTGAGACTTGACGATAGTCGGAAGGAGAAGTCGTCCAATCGTCACCGACCTTATACCAAATCTCAAATTGAGCACCCGCAGATTGTTCAATCTGAACAGGGCCGACTAGATAAGGCATAACCCCATTCTTGTTATCTTTTTGTGGTAACAAGTCGGTGATTTCTAGGTCACGCATTTGTGTGCCAACCCCGAACTTACCGGTATCCAAAGCTTGGTAGGTATATTCGAGACGATAATCGTAACGTTGACCAAAGTTCAATTGAGCCGTTCCTCGGTACCATTCACTGGCACTGCCATCATAACCATACTTCTTATCATAATTATCTGGTACATACCAACGAATATACTTATTGGCTTGGGTCTTGCCCTCACCCACATTAAAGTGAGAGGTCGAACCGCCTGCCCATGGCGTCGACGTGAAATGACCGGTATTATCCTTTTGACCCCAAGTCGTTTCTTTGACCTTCAACCCATTTACTAGCACTTTGAAGAGGTCTGCTCCCTTACCATTGAAGTTTGGCACTTCAAATTCAGGCAATTGAACCACAATACCGTGCTGGTCTAAGTTATGAATACCTGCCTTTTCCATTAATCGACGTAAAGGACTGTCTAATGGCAAGGACTCATAGTACGTTTTCAGACTCGTTACATAATGAGTTTGAATTCCTTTTTCAAAGGCTCTCATTTGTTCCTCAGTCATCGTCGCATTGGCATTATCATAAGTCTTTGTAATAGAATCATAATGCTTCAAGTGTTGCCACTGAGTGAGTACCTTGACTTTAGAATCTTTATCAAAGGCCAAGTCTTTCGGCAAGACATCAAAAATGTAACCATCTTTCAAGACATAATAGCCTTTGCCATTTGCCCCATAACGTTTGCGATCAGCTTCATCCAATTGCCAGTCCTTATCAAGGTTTTCAATCTTACCATTTTCTTCTCTGGTCTTACGGTCTAGCATGTCCAGTCCAATCCCTATCTCAAAGTCGACCGAGTCACCGGCTTTTAATAAGCCTTTAGTCTGGGTCTTCTTCAGAATCTTGTTGTTATTTTCGCTAGTTTCTGATTCCGGTGTATAGGTAATTGTTACCTGAGAGCCTTTCTTAGAAAACTTATTGCGTTCTTTTTCAAAAGGTTGGCCTTCTTGACCTGGCTCTTCGCCAGTCTCGGTGACACAGTGTCCCCAGCCAATACCACAATACTTATTCTTCCAAGAATAGCCCGGTTTCCAAGGGTTGATTTCCTCGTCTTGGCCTAGCACATATTCCGCACCAGAGTTAGCAAAGAATGGACGATTGTAGCCATCTTTATGTAGATAGTAGACAATCAGTTTGATTCTTTCTTTAGAACGTTCAGATTGGTCACCTAGGAAGTTTTTAATATTAACATAGGATTTTGCTTTTTCGTTCCAGACATAGTTAGGGTTGATCAAGTTCCCCTTCGAATCAGCCATTATCTTACCATTGGCCTCAAAGAGATCTTCTGCTGCCAAATCAGAACCAAGCTTGGCAATATAATCAAAGGCAGATTTATTTTCAGTATCCTTTTGAACGAGCTCTTTAACCTTATTGCTATCTAGATTCCTTGCAAGATAGTCAAATAAGACACGTAATTCAGCGTCTTTCAAGTCATCATACTTATCTGCAGTAATTTCTGATAGGCCTGCTTGATTAAGTTTGTCCTTATCAAAGACCCCATCCTTTTCTTTACCCTTTTGGTAGAGACCACGTAAGATTTGAGATTTTAAGAGGTCTTTATTGGTCAACATTTGACCATACTCATCCGTATAAGGAATATCGACTTTCGGCTTGATCACCGTTGTCACTAGGACTTTACGGTTTTGACCAGCCGGAACACCCACACCCTTTTTAAAGACGATTTGGAAGGCATTGAAGACCGAATTCAAGGCATTGTAAGGTGTCTTGGTATCACTGGCTAACTTAATCGAGTTAAGATAAGCTGTCATATCTGCTTTTAATTTTTGGACGGCTTCAGCTTGATTTTCTTTTGGTAATCGTTTAGTTAATTCCATCACAATATCATGCAAGCAGAATGAACCTTTCGGAGCGCTGGCAAGATTAGCTTCAGCTAAGGCCTTTTCAATCGCTGCCATATCGGAAGTTTGCGTATTGGAAGGATCAAAGATCTCTTTCAATTGACCAAGTTCACGGTTAAATTGATCAATCATTGGTGATCGACCCTGTTTATCATAGAACTTAGCAAACAAATCAATCATCACGCGACCCGTTTGCTTATCAATGGATAACCAGTTGGATACGCCACCCGCTTTGACCTTGTTGTACTCATTCATGATATCCACGATCGCTTCCATCATGATAAAGTCCGACCGTTTGATATAAGGATTCACCCCAAGCATCAAACGTTCAACTTGATCAATACCGAAGAGACTTTGATCAACTTCGAATTTACGGCCTGCTTTTAAGGCTGCTAATTCCCAGTCTTTCAAGTCAGCTTCAGGTGCTTTAAAGATTAATTGATTGTAAGTTAGTCGGTTATCCAGGTTCGACTCGTGGAAGATTAATTGCGACTCATATTGGTCTGGATAGGTGAATTGGGTATTTTGATTGTTGTAATTCAAGATCCACTCTAATTCACGCTTAAGATCCAAGTCACCCTTTTCATTTAAGCTGAGCGCTTTACCCGTTAATTTTTGATACTTATCCATCAATTCACGAGCTTTATTTTCTTCAACCGTAGTTAACACCTTGCTGCCAAGCTCATAACCGGTTAGAGCCTTAAAGTTAGCCTTAAGTGACTTAGCTTCTTCAGGATCAGCCGTCTTCAGGACTTCTTGTGTTAAGTATTGTAACAAGAAGTTAGACCGTTGACGGTCGCCTAATCTACGATAAATCAAGTTAAACAACTCGAAGTCCATTTGCTTAGATGGATTACTCAATTCAACAGGTGGAATCTTACTGAATTCATTTGGAACCACTGCTGCTCTTAAACGGAAGGTATGGAAGGTGTTAAACTGTCCATCCTTAAAAATGCTCTTGTTGATCTTTTCGATCGGATCATAGTAACTGGCTTCCCAGTGTGTTTGGTAGACGTGGTGAACTTGATCCCCCGTTTTAAAACCTGGGAATTTAAATTTCAAGACTGTTCCATTGATAATATCAAAAATAGAATCACCTTGAACAATTTTTTCGCTACCATCACAGAGTTTCTGCACGATCGCTTTGATGGTCGATGAACTATGGATCAGGGTTCCTGATTGGTCGTAGACCTTACCATCGCGGTAAATATAAACCTTACCATCATCCGTCTTAACCCATTGTTCAGGTAGGCCAGCTAGTTGCTGAACGCCGTCAGGAAGCGGATTCCAAGTAGACTTGCCGTCTTTATCTTTGACTTCATAGAATGATCCTGAAGACTTAGACAAAGTAAAATGCTTAACCAAACCTGTATAGAATCGGTTAGCCAATTTCGTCAAGTTTAATCCCGATTTAGAAATTAGATTACCTGCTTCATCGACTAGATAATCCTTAATAGCATTTTCGGTAATCTTCTTAGGATCCAATATTTGATTGCCTGGTCCAACATAGATTTGACCTTCACCTACTTGAATCGTATCTGGTAGATTATCTGCCACTTGAATTTGCCGTGGTTTATCCTCGGTAATTTCAGTCAGGATATAAGTACCATCCTTCTTAGCCAATGTAAAACTTCTTAAGACACGATTTAGCTTATCAACCACGACAATGTTTGAACCATCTGCGGTCGTTTGCTTCAATTGGGCTTGATCAATCGCATAGCCTTCTTGATCAATTCCGGCACTAAGGGCAAAACGCCAAGCCACCTTTTCACCTGGCTTACTAGCCGCCCAGACAGGTTGGTCTTCACTGCCGATATTAGAGAAGGTCACTCCTTGATAGGAATAAGTCCCATCGCCATTATCGCTGGCTTGTCCCAGGTATTTACCGGTCACATCAAAGACTGCCCGAGTTTGCCATGTCGCATCCGCTAAGACATGACCATCCTTGTCAACGACATAATCGCCTTGAGGAAGCAGCTTACCGTAGAAACGGTCTCCTTGATAGAGATATTGGCCTTCAAGAACTTGGGTATTACCTAATAATTCCTTACTGCCATCCTCTTTTGTCCGGACATACATGTTGTCTGCTAAAGGCTTATAGGATTTCTCATAAGAGACTAACTGATCATCTATCCATTGATAGCGAATCTTTTGGTCCGAATTAACTGCCTTAAGTTCCCCATTCTCGATCACATAGTATTGAACAGGATCTTCAGGCTTTTCACCCAAGGATACAAGATAATCCCCAACTAGCTGAGCAACTAGCTTGCCATTTTTTAATAAGCGGTTATCTTGGAATTGATAAGCACTCTTACTTCCATCTGCCTTCATCAAGACATTGCCTTCAGTTTTAACAACGTAGTGACGCTTACCCTCTTTATCCAAATAGACAAGTTGTCCTTGTTTATCCGTGAAGAGCACGTCGGTAATCGTATCGACGGTTCCGATGGCTTGCCCATCAACATAAAGTTTTCCGCCTGATTTATAGATCGACTTACCAGCAAGGGTTTTAGCTTCTAATTCAAGAATCAACTTGCCATCTTTTTCGCAGAAGTTAATCCCTTCCTTGTTCAAGATGTGCTTAGCCTTAACCCCATCAGATTCTGGAATAGTAATTTCCACACGGACACGATTAAGTGCCATCGGATCGGCTCCCCCAGCTACTAAGAGATTCGAATCGATAAACTTACCATCCTTCACCAATTGATGTAAGAAATCCAAGGTCTTGGTATGCTTATCATCAATGACCTTGCCATTCTGGTCTACATGCCCTGCATCTAAAGGATTTTCAACATTCTTTTCCTTTTGACCATAAGAATCGGCATCTGGATCATAGGGGTTGGAATAATTGCCAGAACCCGGCTTAGCAAATTCCGCTCCAGGTCCCACATGGGCAATATCCTCGTAGCCAGACTTAGTGATTAGGAAGTTTAATTCTTTTGAAGCGAGCGGATCGCCTTGAAGTATTCTCCTGCCCTCTTCATCCACTTTAGTCTGATAAAGCGACATCTTTAATTTGGCCTTATCATGGAATTCACCATTTAATAAATTAAAAACAAGTCGCGTCGTTGAGAAACGACTGGCCACATCATCATAATAGAGTGTCACTTTAGAGCCAGAACGATCGCTGGATACAATCTTATGATTGCTAAATCCTGGCAGATCAATTCCTGAAAAAGTAAGCGGACTGTTTGAATCCCCCTTCATTAACTCAACTACTAAAGCCACAGGCCCCGTTGCTTTATTGGATACCAATTGTAGGGTTAGGTCAATCGGCGCATTATTGGTCACCGTGTATTGATCTTTATCCAATTTAGCTTGAGGCATTCCTTGGTTATTGTGATAAGTATTGAATTCTTGGTCACTATCGCCCACCGTATAATCGGATTCGATGCTCATTGGGTTTGCCTTCAAAAATTCTTGAAAGGCTTTTTGAGCCGCTTTCAAATCAGCAATCGCAGCATCTACCGCTTCATCGGTTGGTGCTTGACCATAAAGATTATTCAAGGACTTGGCAGCTGCTAATTTAGCTTGAAGCTCATTGGCTAACTGATTATAAGTCGCTTTTTGATCTTCTGGCGCACTGGCCTTGATTTTTTCACGCAAGATGTTATCCGTTTGAGTCAGTTCAGGGACTAATTCATTGCGTTCCTTATGAGTCATCGCCCGTGGAATGTGAGCTTCAAAGGCTTTTAATTGCTCAATCATTTGATGCAAGGCTACCTGGTTAGGCTGCTTTTGATCCGCTAAGGCTTGAGCCTTTAAGATCAACTGGTTGGCTTCTTGAACCTTATCCGCCGATAGACGGGCTAATTTAGCGGGGTCCTTAATGGCATTCAAGTGCTTAAGCAATTCTTCCTTCTTAGGTGCCACTAAGGTTGATGGCTTGCCTTCTTCAGTCGCTGGTGTGACTTGGAAGGATTGCAGTCGATTTAAGGCTTCTTGAAGATCCTTGAGATAACGTTCTTTTTGAAGCGGTTCGCTAGGTTCAGCTTGCTTTAAGAGCCGGTCTACATCATTTATAGCTTGCTTCAAGTAATGTTGTTCTTCTTTAGACATTCCTGAAGGATCCGCTGCCTTATAGCGATTCAAAATAGTTTGAGCCTCTTCCTTGCTTGGTCCTGCTAGTTCCTGGCCGGACTCCGGTTTTTCCGGGTCACTTTCCTTGAGTTCAGTTACTGAAGAATCTGTTTTTGCTTCTTCAATAACCGCTACATCATCAGAACTTGCAGGCTCTGCTTGCGGAAGATTGCGAGTGTCCTCTTGGTTAGCCGGATCGGCTTCTGATGACGACTCGCTTGTAAGCAATTCTTCCGTCGAGGAAGTACTTTCCTTCGAAGAGTTAGCGTCTGACGATGACGGCTGTGGAGTCACAGTCGTGTTAGGCTCTTCCTCTATAGCTGCTGGCTGATTCAGATCTGCCGGAACTGTGGGAGGCGCCTCATTAACTTTGGGCTCAATCGACCTCACTTGACTCGTTGAAGGATGAACCTCACTCGAATCAGGCTGAGTCTCCTGTGCCTGAATGGTTGATAACGTCACACTTGAAAATAAAGCAACTGTTGTTACAGCAATCTTGATTTTGTTCTTAAATATATTAAATTTCATTATCAATCACCACCTTTCTTGGGATCCAATATATCCTCTTCGAACAAGTAACCTTTCGACAATTCGAATTGATTACGACTACATTATACTATTTATATTGTATAAAAAGAAGCTCTTTCACATTAAAATGTCAATAATAAAAGCATTTCTGAACAAAGGATTGATTTAAAGACTTTAAAAAAAAACAAACCCTACTATAAAACTTGACTTTTATTGAATAATGAATGAAATAACCCAAAATAAAAAAACCACCCACTAAGGGTGGCTTGGGGGGCTTGGGGCTAACTAGGCTTGTGGGAGTCCTTCTTTGACTTGATCAAGGGGCATTAGGCTTTGACCGTCATTAGCTAACAGATAGACCCTGTCGTCGACTTTAACTATCTTACCTGCGGAAGTCTCATATAGGACATCCTCATCCTTCAACTCGTAGTCACTAGGCGCAGCTACCGTTTCAGCAAAGATGGCGTCTTCTGGCGCTTGTCCTGGGAAGAGATAGATGTCGCGACCGTAAAGCGTTACATACTCTTCTTCTGTAACATATAAAACAATAAATTCTAAGTCTAGACCTTTTTCTTCAGCGACTTCTTCCGGAGTATGTTCATATTCATAGATGATCTCACTGGATTCATCCAAGCCTAATTGGTCTTTAATCGCCTTAATCTCTTTAGCAACTTCAGGATGAAGGCCAAAAGATTGTAAGACTAACTCATCATTAGAACGAACATTCTTAGACTTGCTGAGGTCTTCTACATAGAGATAGTACTCACCATTGCTCTTTATAATATAGCCATCTTCCACTTCACTGACGACATCGTCTTCGTTGAATTGATAATCTTCAGGTGCTAGCAAACTCTCTGAAAGAATAGCATCAAAAGGCACTTCGCCACTATTCTCATGGAAATGATCACCGTGAGAAGTTGTATAACCATCTTCCGTGATCCCTACCACAATCTGTTCTCCAGCTACTTCATGGTCGTGATCATGGTCATGTCCTTCGTGATCGTGGTCATGGTCGTGACCTTCGTGATCATGGTCGTGGTCGTGGCCTTCATGGTCATGGTCATGTCCTTCATGATCATGTTCATGGTCGTGATCGTGATCATGGTCTTTGTCTTCAACCGTTGACTTGTCTTGGGCAAAGATCGTTGGCGTTGTTTGAGCCAAAGGAGCCATTGCTAATGCAAAAGCCGCGCTAGAGCATAAGATGATTGATTGATATTTTTTAGTGAAATTCATAGTTCCTCCTTGTAAATTGTAAAAATTACTATATACAAATGATAATCATTACCCCTTTGTAAAGTCAAGCGATTTGACTAAACTTTTTAGAGCGTCTAAAAAAGGAACCAAGCGGTTAAAAGTGCGTGGTTCCTTCGGAAATGGGGTTATCAACCCAATCTAAAATAGAGCCATAAATGAATAGGTAGAAACTATTTCTCCTTGATACCATAATAAATGCGTATCAATAGTGGAATTATTCTATTATTTTGTAGGCATAATTCGTTGACCCTCCTTGGATTTACGAGATTTAACATACCCTGAGATTATTAAAGCTTGTCCAATTTTTTCTTTATACTTATTATCTAATAAAGGGTGTTTATTATTCCAAACCATAGATAATTCAGCAATATCCTCAATCGATGAAATATATTGCTTCAAAATATTTACATCTAAATCATTGTTTATCTTTGTTTCAATTAATGCTATTTTTGTATCTAATTTTATATTTGGTGAGTTTAATACATACTGCATAAAAAATTCGTTAAGATTCTCATCTTCCAATTTCTCTAATTTATCCTCCTTATCTAATGACTCTATAAATTCATCTTTTAACTCAAAATTATTAAAGCATTTGCAAATATAGTTAATGTTTGTCAAGGATAAATCACTATATATAATATATTTCAAGATAGACTTTTCAGTTGGCTTTATCTTTTCAACTAAGACACTATCTTTTATTGAATCTATAAGTTTCTTAGAATTTTCAATCGCAATATTACTATTGACTAACCTATATATCAACTCATCAGATAGATCATATTTTAATAGAGTATCTATAACAATTTCTTCTATCTCATCTTCATCATAATTTGCTAACAAAATCATTTCATCGTAATATGAGTTTTTTAATAATTTTTCAATGTTATTCTCCGTCACTTCAATCAACTTGTGGTGAACTAAAGAATTAACTCTATTCTGTGTTAGATTTCGATTGAGAATACTGATTCGTTCATCTGCAAATTTTATGGCAAAGTAAAAAATTTTATCAGTCACCAATGAACTATTTATAAAGTTATTACAAATAGAAATATTATTTTTTAATATATCTTCATGATTATCTTTAGTCAAGTTATTATCTAAATAATCGACAAAGTCATTGCTATAATCTTCAGACATGTTCCAATATACAGCTATATTTTCTGAACAGAATTTAATCTTATTTTTTCGTAATAAACAATCAAGTATTTCTGTAGTTACTGAGCTTTCTTGTAGATCAGTTAATCTTGAAATTACTGTTTCATTCTTTTCTATATATTTTAACTTATACTCATCAGAAATATCGGAATTGATAATTTTTAATAGCATTTCTTCATTATTCGTATATAAATTATTACTCTTATTTTCATCGATATAATCTGATATAAGACTAGTAAAATTTTTTTCAATATATTCCTTGCTTGTTGATAATTCCCCAGAATTATAAATCTCACTCAGCAAATCTCCGTATGTTATAGTCTTATCTAATATCTCTTTAGTTATATACAACAAATTTTTAATATTTAACTGATATGCCTGAATCTGTTCAATAGCTGCTAATCTTTCTTTAACGCAATTTGACTCCGACACATCTTCAAATTTAATACCTGCAGATCGAATATTATTGATAAAAGTTTCAAAATCTTCCTCAGGTATTAAAGAAATTATATTCTCGTTTTGTTCTATATACGTCTTAAATGCAGCTAAGTTAGTTTTAGTTTTATGTGTTAAAACTGAAACTAGTATGTTTTTAAAAGTTTGAATATTTTCATCTTCAGAAACCCTCAAAGTATCAACAAGACTATCTATTTTATTTTCCAATAAAATACCAGAATAGGTTCTTACTAAATCTAAATCAAACTCATCTAAAATCTTCAGTAAATCTTCATAGTTGTCATATGTATCGACAGAATCAACAATAGCTAATATCATATTCGTTTTGGTTTGTTCTAAACACGCCTTAAATATTTTTTTATTTAGTATATTAAAACGACTAAAATCAGACGGTTTCAAACGGCTTATTATCTCACTAGGTGATTCGACATCCAAAAAAATATCAAGGATTTTACCTTCCTTTAGTCCTTTAATATAAATTACATCATTTCTTTTTAACACATTTGATGTATCAATATTAAAATTCCCTTTATAGTACCAATATGTCTCATCTAACAAACCCTCTACAATTAAAAATCTAATTAAAGGAAAATAATGGCTTTCTACAATACCAAAACCATTTATTGAAAAAAGCTCATCCCTTTTTTCAGCGGTCAACTTTGAAATTATTTCTTTGTAACTATAAATCTCAATGTCTTTAATTTGTTGATTTATTTTATCTCTATCTAAATTAAGTTTATTTAGTTCAACAGAAAAGTCTCCCGGGAATTTTTTAACATAATCTTTCTTTTCATCATCATTTAAAATAAATCTATCTACAAATTCACTATAATTATAATTACTACTTCCAGCTGGATGATCGATATAGACACTGGTATTAGGTGTTTGACTCCAATCTTTTAAAAACTGTGACATCGTTTTATCTTGCGTATAAATCGGTCTTACATCAACCGAGATCCTCAATGCCATTGCATCAAATTTATCGTTTTCAATTCTACTATTTATAAAATTGATTTTATCATTAATCTTTTCCAGATCTCGTTTAAAATTACTAACCTCTTCTTTTCTTTTGGATTCTAATTCATCAAATATAGTCCTTATAAAACCTTTATCTTCTTGCAAAAGATCAAACTCATTTGGAAATATATTTTTTAAAGTAATGAGTGCGAATAGCTTATTACTTGCCAGATCAATCTGTCCTAAAGGTATAATTTTAGAGTACACAATATACTCATTAACAATATTTTTTAGAAGCCTCATATCGTCCACATATAAAGAAATATCACTCAATAAAGTTCTGTCGGGAGCATTATCTACGTCCTTTAATAGTTCAATAAGTACATTTTCTGATGTTTTTGAATCTACCACAGGAACTATCGGTAAAATAAAATCAAAGAATTTAGTTCTATTTTTGGAGTAAAATAAACTATCCTTAAGCATATAGACAAATCTTATCGGAAATTCATTCTCGTCATTTACTTTTACATATTTATTTAATAAAAAATTCAGTTCCCTCAGCTTAGTGTAAATAGATGCATTATCATATCTATCTAAATCTTCAAAAACAACAATCTTAGAATTAGAACTTCTCAGTAAGTAAACTAACTCCTTAATATCTCTATCCAATACTGACTCATCACTATTATTATCATTAACATTTGCTTCAGCACCTTTAAAAGCTATTTTTGAAATTTTAAATTTATTTCCCCTATTAAATATGTACAAATAATAAAACAGAGGTACAAATAGCAACAAACCACATAATTTCATCAAAGATATGCCATTAAAATTTTTATACGACTCATTAACAAAAGAAATAAAAGTATCTCTGTTTATCCAAAGTAATATTGAACAAACTATTGAAATAAATGCTAATGACTGTAAACAAATACTCATTTTGCTTTTATTAGATTTAAAACTATATTTACTAAGTGGAATTTTCTTTGATTCAATCTGAGATAATATTTGATTAATGAGTTGTCTTTCAACCCTATTATCATCATCTATATCTTCTTTTTCTTGATTTTCAATACTATAACTACCCTTATTACTATCCACATTTGAATATCTATCATCACTAGTACTACCTTTTTTATAATTTCCCAATGAAACAGTAATTACATCAGTTAATTCTTTTTGACTCACATAAGTGTTCCATACTGTACTTTTCCCTGCACCATATATACCCGTAATTGCGATATTTTTTATATCATCATTACTAAAAGCATAATCAAGTGCTTCAGTATATATAGGATTGTTTTCTTTTAACACTTCAGGAGTAAGCGCATTGAATTCGTTATGTGTTATATCTTTCATCATCTATACCCCCTGTATCTGAATTAAATTACCCACAAATCTTGCTAACTATTGAATAAGGCACTGCCCACCTTTAACCATCTGTGATACCGTTGATTTAATTCTAATTCTTCGTTTTCATTTTTTCCTTGGTAAAAATGATAAACAGACATATATTCTACCTCCAAATTTAAATAGCATTAATAAATCTGTATTTAGTGCAAGGATTAAGATGCCTAGACTATACCGTCTATCATTATGCATTTAGAAAGTTAAGAAAATTCTTCTCTTCTCATATTTCTCCTTAATTCAATTTGGCAAACCATCAAAATATATCTTAATAATCTTTTGTTACCGAGTACTCTCAATACACTCCTAAGTATACCAATGTGAAATATTAAGCACAAGGTTGAAACACAATATATTGCATAATTCCGTTAAATAAGCACAATATATTGTGTATTTTTCGCACTTACCTTCACCCTCAATATATCATTGGTTTCAAAACCAAGTTGATCACTGCAATTATTGAAGTCTTATCGATTAACCTGAATAAAAAAATCTTCTGCAAAAAGCAAGTACTGGTGATTAAGAAAGATTCTAGAATGCATACGGTTAATACAAAAAAGAAGGAATCAAACAGAACTTAACTACTTGATTCCTCTGAAAATTCAATCTGTATACTATTTGATATAGATCTTGTGTATTTAGTGACCATTTTATTCTCTTGCAACATGTTTTTGCTACTCAATCAATAACTTTAACAGTCAGCACTCTTAAATTCTCACCAATTCAACAGAAAACCAATTCTATTTATTTCTAGCTTAATTGGAATGAAAATTGCGATCAGTAAATGTATCCAGATACAATATTCATTCTTAATCAAAATCACAAATGAATATGTTTTTCTAAGCCATGATAAGATGACTTCACCATATTAATGATATCTTCATTAGCTTTAACTAATTCTTCTTCGGTATAATCGCTTAGCTTAGAACAATTTTCACTGACTGTCATTGCCAAATTATTACTAGGTTTAACATATTTAAGAGGAATTCTTAAGTACTGATCCTCTCTCGGTAAATCAAATTTAATCTTACCAAACCCATCAGTTTTACGGCCAATAATATGAGCGATTTCAATTGATAATCGAATCATATTATTTTCAATTTGGTTTATTTTTTCTCGTGATAATGGAAAATGAATGGCATCACACTCTGACTCCATTGTGTTAATTAGTTCAAAAACATAATTAACACTATATAAAAAATCTGCATAATCTAACTCGAATGTTCTATCATTCTCAATTTTTTGCTGCTTAATTTGTTGATGACCAAGATAAGAGGCAATAATAAGACTTAAGGTAGAAATAACCACGGAAATGATTTGAATACACTCAAGATATTCAGGGGCTTGTAAAGCTTTAATTGTACGAATCAAATCATCAAATTGAATTTGCGTTAAAATAATATAGCCTCCCTTTACTTACATATGGAATACCAATAATAACTCTTAAGATATGATGAATCAACATCGATGTTTAATTAGTTTTTAAAATGAGTTTTAAAATAAATAGGGTTGATGGAAGAAATTTTATCTTCCGTCAACCCTCCCCTTTTTCTTAATAAAACACAGACGTCCTTTATATTAAAGGTACCAAGTAATAACATAAAGAACTATCTTGTACCTTTACTATTTTCTGGAAAAATGACCCTAATGTCGTGATAAACAGTCCATCGTCAGAATTAGAACGTGATCTTACCGCATTACCTATTTAGATACAGCTGGTCAAGCTTGTTACCTGACAATGAAAAGCACCACTACCGCGTTAGATGGAATAACGGTCAAAGCCATTGCCATTGACTTCTATCTTACTCACATCCTCTTAATTCGAGAACTTTTCCCAAAGGACTAAAGCGTGTTATTTGATCATGTAACAAATATCTAAAGACCATTAACAACACCTGTCACCACCCCCGATTAAGTAACTAACCCATCGAAGGGATTAACAACAAGATCAAGGTTCGTAAACGAAACATCTTTGGATATCGCAATTATATTCACTTCAGTCACCGTATTCTTTTAATAGCAAAACTTTATATTTCTAGAAGAAATAAATAAACAATCAAGCAGTATTTAGCTGCTTGATTCCTTCGGAAATTGAGTCATCAAACCTATTTGACATAGAGCCTGTAATATCAACGATTCAGCCGGTTTTTGGTGGACTTATGTCACAGCCTCATTTTTTAACTTAACTTCTTAAGAAATTTGTAAAACTCGTTTATTTAAAAGCTTTCAAATTATAAAATACTTTTTTCCCCTTATACTGGGCTAAGTCTCCCAATTCATCTTCAATGCGAAGCAATTGATTATACTTAGCAATTCGGTCTGTACGGCTTAATGAACCTGTTTTGAAACAAATGCACTAATTTCAAAAATCAGTTTGAGAATCTTATTTAACACCTTTTTATGTTAATTTTATGTTACTACACCCACATCATAATAACAAATATTTTATGTATGTTCTTTTAATTAAGACCGTGCTGACATTTATCAATACTTACTAAAATACTGATAAAATTACAAACTATTTAAATAAACTAGATAATTAATTTTATTCTAGTCTACTTCTAAAATCAATAAATCTAACCCTCTATTGATGTCCATTTGTAGTTTATGGTAATCATTTGTAATTTCTAACATCTCCATATAACTTTTATAAGACGTATTACTATCATTCTTTTTTAGAACCTCAATATCAAACTCTTCTTTACGCTTGTTTATTTCAAATAATGTAAAATAGCCTTTTATACTCTTTTCCCTTATACATTTTAATTTATCAATATACTCATTGGGTATCAATTCATCTTGTGTCGGATTGATAAGAAAATCAATAATATAGACGAATTCATGTAATTGTCTAAAACTTTTAAACAATGGTGCTGTATTAAAATGAATACTGGAAATTACTATATGAATAGTCTGACTTATATTACCAAATAGTATACTTCTTAACTTTTCATATTTATTTAATGAGGTCGGGAATTCAAAAGAGATATAATCAAACAAATCACTTATACGAGTTTCGATGGGATATGATGGATTATCATATTCAAACAACAAAATATTTCTCAAATTATTTTCATTTATCACTTCTTCATCTTCAAGATTTCCTGAGAAAGGTAACTTATCTAACTCAATAAGAAAAAAATCTGAAATTATTTTATCAACATTGATGTTTAATTTATCAAAAGGAAATAGATGTCTCATAGGTATAATATAAACAGAATTTTTTTCATTTTTCAACAAACTGATACTTAATGAAATTCCTTTATCTATTATTTCCTCCATTTTTCTATTAAATGACTCAAACTTCTCATTTTCTCTAGACACTCTTAATTGGGACAAATAATCAGGGAAAGGGTCATCAAAAATTAGAATAGAATTTGATAATGATATAATATATTGTTCCGTTTCATCTAAAATATAGTAACTAACCCCAGTAATAATATAAGGGATATTTTCATGAAAAATATTGTCTGCAATTGATGTTATCATGTTCCTATTTTTATACCAAAAACATTGTATATCATCCAAAAATATAAGTTTAGCATTGTCATACTGATTAGAAATATATTGCTCCAACAAATTCAAATAATCATTTTGTATTTGTATTAATGTATTAATCATCCTTACTTTCCCCTTGAATTGATGAATTATGCGGATTAGGATAGTAATCGTCCAATATATCAAAATGCATTTTAAAAACAAATTGTATATCATTATTAACACTAGGTAACTTTTGCTCATTTTCAATATCTAAAATTCCATGATAATGATGACCAGGTGTATCACATTTTAGAATAGAGCTCTCTCTAATTGCTCCCCATTCTGCATGCTCAAACTGCGAATCATACTCATACATATGAATGTATAAATCTTCTAATCCAACCTCTTTGAATTTACTTCTTATATTCTTTCCACCACCAAAATATCTTGTATCTATATCTAAAAATTCTTTATCTGAAAACTCAGATATTATGTAATTTAAATAACTATGATTAATATGTCTTATTTCGATTTCTGGATTTTTTTCGAAATAACGTTCGTATATTAATTTATAATTTCCTAATCCGTAATTTTTATATTGTTCCCAAATCTTACTATCAGGAATATTTTCTTCGTTTGCCAATAAATATTTTGAAATCATCAAAGACTCCAAGCATGACCTCAAGATACTTCTTCCTGAGATTGTCTCAGACAAATTATGGTCTACTAATTCTATTAACCGTTTATATGAAAACATCAAAATAGCTGATAAAACATAAAGTCTCTCATCTAAAGGATAAAAATTTTGTGAAAGTTCTTTATAGTACTTTACTCCCTTGTACACTTCATTTTTAAACCTGTTCATATCTACTGATTGTTCCTCAAATTCCAATACTAATCCCTCACAGTCAAAATACTTACCTAATTTATTCCACAATTCACTTGCGATTTTATACTCGTCAGAAAACACTTGAGCAAATGATGCGTCAATACTACTTAGTTGAACTTCTATCATCTCTCTAAAATTATTATCCTCTATTTCTAAATAATTATTAAGATTTTGAACAAATGAAGTACTACCATTTACAAATCTCAATTTATCCTTTACAACAGCTAAGAAGTATACATTTAGGTACTTAATATCGGTTGATAATTGTGAATATTTTGAGCTAGTTTTTTGAATAGCTTCCTCCAATAAAGATAACCTTTCTTCAATAGTTAATACGTAACATTTAAATGCTCGTTTATATTCTAAAAATTTAGAATCCAAAATTAATGAAAGAGGTGCTAACTTTCCAATAAAACCATACCTTTCTAATATCTCAACAAAATACTTTTGCTCGTAAAGATTAAAAGATAGGATATTGGATAATGTGGGAAGACTAAACTTTTCATCAGAAATTACGCTATTTAAATCATCAAACATTTCCATGCAATTTATTAAATCTTGTCTCCTATTTTTACTATTATTAAGAATTAAAGCTAACCAAATATATTCAGCAGACTTTCCGAAATTCCAATTAACTTCTTTTTCTAATAAGGTCACATGTTCACTGAGTGGTGTTTTTAAAACTCCTTTTTCTTTCTTACTAAATTTATGCTCACTTAACAAACTATTTCTCATGATTTTACCTCATCTTAATACAATTATTAATTGTCAATTTTATAAAACATCTGGACTATTTTGTTCTTTTTCTATAAGTTCATGAAGAGATTCAACCAATTTACTATAAGTTTACTTGATATAGATTATCATAAAGATAGTACTAACTTATCTTTTTCTATGGACTTTGGAGATTACACAAGAAATTTTACACTATGGGTTAATTCGTCTAAATGCAGATATTTTTTACTATAATAAATACTATTCATATTTACTTTTATCGAAAACTTGTTCCCAACATAAAAATCTATCAATTTGAAAATTACAATATTTTTTATAATTCAATTGATAAAATCTTTTAAGCTCTTTTGCAGCTCTCACTTTATCTTCAATAAACAACTTATCCTTAAGTGTATCTGATATCTGATTGCGATTTATAGTATTAAAGAAATAATACTTTGATAGATCTCTAAGCTGATAAAGATAAGCTTTTGAAAATTCAATGTAACGAATCATTCGACCAGTATTTTCTTTAGCATAATAGATAACTTCTTCAGACTTCAAATATTCTAACCTATTTATACTATCATCTATTATTCTAATCAATTCTTGTTGTATATGATATTTACCATATACTAACTCATCAAAAAGTTTTTCAACTGGTAACAGATATACTTCTTGTATCATATTAATAAAAAGTAAGAATTTTCTATTATTATAAAAGGCCCTACCTAATAAATTAATAATCGATAATAAATATCCAAATCCTACGGGTATTAATACTTTTAATATTGATATAAAATCTATGTTATTCATTTTTTAACATTCTCTCAATTATATCTGCAATTCTCTGACAAGCTTTACCATCTCCATAAGGGTTATTAGCATGGCTCATACGTTCATATTCTGATTGATCTTCCAACAGTGCTTTAAAACTCTTGTATATTACTTCTTCATCAGTACCTACTAATTTCAAAGTTCCAGCTTCAATTCCCTCCGGTCGCTCAGTAGTGTTTCTCATAACTAAAACGGGTTTCCCTAAACTGGGTGCTTCTTCTTGTATCCCACCACTATCAGTCAAGATAATATAAGATGCCGCCATAAAATTATGAAAATCAAGAACTTCTAATGGTTCGATAATGCGTATTCTATCACTCCCACTTAAATATTTATCAGCAACATTACGAACATTTGGATTCATATGAATCGGATATATCACCTTAACATTAGTGTGCTCATCTACAACACGACGGATCGCACGAAACATATGGGCCATTGGCTCACCTAAATTTTCCCGTCGATGAGCTGTCAATAATATCATCTTGTCATTTCCAACCCATTCCAAATCAGGATGGCTATAAGTATTACGTACAGTAGTCCTTAAAGCATCAATCACAGTATTTCCTGTTACAAAAATTTTACTAGCATCTTTACCTTCATGAAGTAAATTTTTTCTTGCTTGTTCAGTTGGAGCAAAATTTAGAGATGAAATAATGCTAACTGCTTGTCTATTAAATTCCTCTGGAAAAGGAGAATAAATATCATTGGTGCGAAGCCCTGCTTCAACATGTCCAACTGGAATTTGTGAATAATAACAAGCAAGAGAAGTTACAAAGGTCGTGGAAGTATCTCCATGAACTAGGACAATATCTGGCTTTGCTTCATCTAGGACGTTCTTTATACGATTCAGAATATTAGTTGTCACATCAAAAAGAGTCTGTTTATTTTTCATAATAGATAAATCATAATCAGGAATAACATTAAAAACTTCAAGAACTTGATCTAGCATTTCTCTATGCTGTCCTGTAACACATACCAAAGTTTCAAATTCTTCTCTTGATTTTAATTCATTAACTAAAGGACACATTTTAATAGCTTCAGGACGGGTACCAAAAACAAGCATAATTTTTTTCATATAATCACTCCAATAGCTTTATATTCAAATATTAGGACTCCAATTATTTCTTTTTCAGTTTATTACTTCTTCATATTCTTATATATATTGCTACTTCTTAACAAGATTCAATGCATCCTTTAATTGATTCGTAAGAATTAAACCAATGCACAAACTAGCCATAAATATAAGTCCTTCTATAAACAAATTAATGAAAGGTGTAAAATTATAATTAGGCAATAAAACAAAGCTTAATAAAGTTATAACACCAACTATAATAGGCTTAATTAAGATAATAAAAAAATTAATTAATGAATTATTAAAGGCTTTATTCATCAATAAATAATTTGTTTGAATAAAATTAAATGAGAAACTGATAACAACCATAAAAGCAATCCAAATAATAGACCCTAAATAAACTCCTATAACAATACTGATGACATTAAAAGTTGTAGATAAGACACCTGATAATAAAAGTAAATCAGTTCTATTAGCAGATTGGAAAAAAGCTCCAGTACTAGCCTGCAACATTTGAATCCAAATTGAAATACTTAATATTTGAAAAACAATCACACTATTAACCCATTGATCCCCATATAACAACAGTATAATATCCTTTCCAGCAAAATGAACAAAAATCGTCAAGGGAATACTAAAGTTAGCCAAAATTCTCGAAATACTAAGATATCCATTCATAATTTTACTGAGATCTTCTTGATAATCAGAAAATACAGGTTGAATCGCTGAAGTAATAACTCCTGTAAAAATTGTATTTGGATATAGAGTAAGTTGATATGCTTTGTCATAGAAACCAAGCTGATCAGGCGACATATACCTACCAATTAATAGATTATCCAAATTTCTAGAAAAATAATTAACAATATTAAATAACAACTGGTTTTTAGCGAAGCTAAAAATTTTATTCAACGGTTTTATTGAAAATTTTATTGAAAATTTTAACCTTGTTCTAAAAACAAAAATAGCTAGCTGCGTAAATCCTCTAGCTATTGAACCTATAATAATCGCAATATAAGAAAATCCCAAAAGAGCTAGTATTATCGACACTAATCCATTTACTATACTTCCCAAAATTTGAGTTAAATTTACAAATTTAAACTGCTTATCTTTTAATAAAAGATTTTGGGGAACCATTAACAAACTATTAAATAATAAAACAATTGACATTAACGGCATAGCACTTTTTAATTCAGGATTCCGATAGAAGTTGCTAATTGGAACTGAAAGTGTAATAAAAATTAGAGCTAGGATTACTGAAAAGTAAACCGAAAAAGAAAATATATGATTAATCTCAACCCGATCAATATCTTTTCTTTGTATTAAAGCCGGACCAATACCAAAGTCTGCTAACATTTGAAAAAAAACTAAAAAGACATTTACGATTGCTACAATACCAAACTCAGCTGGTGAAAGTAATCGAGCCAGGAAAACTTGAACGAATATTGAAATAGCTAAATTTGAATATCTACCTATCGTATTATAAATAATTCCTTGCCTTAGTGTATTCAATTTTTCCTCCTTATATATCTATCAGCCCATACTTGTCTCACTTTCACGACACTATTAAACACTAATCTTGTAAATACATTATAATGTCTTAACCAGCATTTAAAATAATAATAATTATTTTCTTTCGCTATATTTTTTACCCGTTTTAACTCATAAGTGATTAATTCTAATTCAGGCTCATCCAATTCATTATATATATTTAACAACGATTCATACAATTCAACAATTCGAATTCGTAATCCCATACTTTTTCTAAATTGAGAGTTTAAAAGTAGCTCATTTAGCTTCAAAAATGCATAATAATAACCCTGAAAATTTTTGCTTGTCTTTTTAGAGGTCATAATCGATTCTGGTCTTATCCGTCGCTGAAAGCCTGGATAATTAATATGGTAAACATTCTTCGCACGTAAAAAAACTTCTGTTGTAAATGCTTCATCTTCATGAATAATACCCTCAATAAACCTAATATTATTTTTAATTAGTTCTGAAGCAACAATATATAGACAAACAGAACTATAAAATTTTCTATCTTTAGATAACTCATTTAAAAGCTCTGCCCCACTTCTATAAAATCCATATTTTTTTTCTCTATTATAATCAATAAAAAGAGAAGAAGCATCATCACCATCCAAAAAACTTTTACCATCAAACAAAAAAAGTTGTAAATTTTTATCGGTCATTTTTTGTATTACATAAGATAAAAAGTTATCTTCTAAAATATCATCACTATCCATGAAAAATAAGTATTTACCACAACTCAAATCAATTCCTCGATTTCGTGAAACACTTAAACCACAATTTACTTGATTAAAAACCTTAATATTTGAATATTTTCTCGTATACATATCTAAGACTGTTTGACTATCATCTGTAGATCCATCATTAATACAAATAATTTCATAATCAGATGACTTTAATCCCTGATTTAAAAGGCTATTTAAACACTCTTCTAAATAAACACCTGTATTATATACAGGTACAATTATACTCAAAATCAAATAAAGGCTCCTCTCATATTATCTTATAAATAGTTAGATAATAAAGTCAATGACTTCTTAGTTTAGCTAATATGCTATTAATAATGACCGTTAAATATAACATATTTTGTTTTAATAAAAATAGTAAAACCTTTTCAGAACCTGAATGAACATCTTTTATAGAAATTGAACTGATCGATACCTTTATAGAAGGATAATCATTCAGTATACACGATAATTCACGCACTTTATTATTTAAACTAACCGGATTTTCTTTATGACTGATATTCAATAAATAATGAAATAGTGCATACCAGTATTCAAGATTTACAAACTCTGAGAACTCCGATCGATTCCAATTATTAACTAATTTTTCAAATTTTTTTGCTATATTTAGTTCATACTTCCATTTTTCAGGACGAAAACTTTTTACTGCTGAATTTTCCCTTGTTGTATCATAAACATAGTATGCTTCGGTATTAATATAAACGTTTTTTACATACTTCAAAACCTCATAATTATACAAAGCATCTTGACCAACGCGCTGACTAGTAAATTTAATGTTATTATTCTGTATGAATCTTCTTGAATACACTTTATTCCAAATTGAACGCAGAGATACTTGTCGAACATTAGGGAAATTATCGATAAATTGTTCTTTATTTAATCTTAATTTATGTGGATAATTAAAAGTTATTAGAGATGACGCATTTTTATCTGAAACAATTTGAATATATCCATTAAAAATCACATCAATTAGAGGATATTTATTCAAAATCTTATAATAATTTTCCAACGATGAAGATAACATATAATCATCAGGATCGAGAAAAACTAGATAATCACCTGTTGCAATATCAATAGCTCGTTGACGAGCAATACCAGATCCAGAGTTCTGTTGTCTAATTAATCTAATATTAACATATTCTTTTTCATAAAAGTCGATTATACTTGCCGAATTATCTGTAGACCCGTCATCTGTAATAATTAATTCCCAATTTGTATAACTTTGATCAAGTACTGATTGAATTGATCGTGCTAAGTAATCCTGAACATTATACACTGGCATTATAATACTAAATTTCAAGCTCTTGATCATTCCATTCTGTCAATATTTTATATAATTGAACTGAACACTGTACGGGATCAATTGCAATAGTATCTAATCCAGCCAGCATTCTTTCATTATTGCCTTTATTATAAATTTCTAGTATCTTCTTACTAATTTCTTGAACATCTTTATTATTATTTATAATATCTGAGGCTCTGACATTATGTAGTACCCCAATAGCTCCAACATTCTTAGATAGCAAAATACTACATCCTGACATTAAAGACTCTATGACAGCTAATCCAAAAGTCTCCATTTCACTGTTTTGTACGTAAAGAAAAGCTGATGAAAAAAAGGATAACATGGTATCTTGACTAACTTTTTCATGCAATCTTACGCTTGGAATCATACTTAATTCTTGACTTTGTGGTCCATCACCTCCAAAAATAAAAAGCTGAAAATCGAGATGATATTTATTATTTAAAGATTCAATAGCATATGCTAAAGATAGATTATTTTTTATTCGCCTTCCTCCCCCAGTAGTAACAATGATTTTACTTCCTAATCGAATCGAATTATCTGGTTTATATATTTTCTCAATAGAAATCGGATTATAAACGCAAAAAAACTTTTTGGAAAAAAATGGATATTGACTTATCATATATTCTTTAAACATATCGGATACACAAATAATACCGTTACATAAAAATATCCTTAAAAACTCTTTTATTCTAATAAATACAATTTTTGATTTGCTTAAAGATTGTTCAACCCTTTGTTCATAATAAGGATATCCATGCATAAGGTAAAAAATTGGTTTCCTAAAAATCTTTGAGAATATAATTGCAATAATGTTAATTTTAGAGATTCCACATAAACAAAGAACATCTACCTTGAAGAAAAGTCGAATAAATTCAATGATCCTGTTGATTATCCCAGATTCATAAGTATAAGAAATTTGTCCTGATTTAACCCATTGTTCAAAGCCAGCTTCAAAATTTTTATTTGCATTAGCTACGCCATCATTCGACTTAAAATCACCTACCATTAAAACTTTATTCATGAACAACACATTCCTTATCTATCATACTCTTGTACTGTTCAAAAATAGCTTCAGCTAACAATATCATCATAACTGCACTACCATTAATAACTTCTGCTTTGTAATTGATAAGAAACAAGAAAATTATAAATAATACTCCCCATAATTTACTCGAAACCTTATGCAATATTGTATAAATAACACTTCCATATAACAATACAACATATACTATTCCGCCCCTAAATAAATCATTAATATATCCAATATCAGAATGAAAGCCATGGAAAATTATTGAAAACTCCCCGTATGCCCTGTGCCCTGTTCCAATTAACAAGTCTACTCCATCTGGAAATCTAATAAACTGATTTGATAAGGCTAACATATATTGACTATCTTGACCATGAATGTAAAAATCTTTAATCTCTTTCAATATTTGTATTAACCAAATACCACGTTCGGTATTGAAAAAAAACATTAACACTATAGATAGCCACAAAAATAGAAAAGTATCGTATAGTCTTCGAGACTTACTAATACGCTCGAAAAATAATAAGTATAAATAATATAGTATAGAAACAAAAGCATAAACTATAAAACCTGTCCGATTGTTAAGTAATGAGCCTGATGCTAAGATTAATGAAATAAACCAATATCTATAACTTTTTGAATCGTGAAATTTCTTCAACGCTATCAATCCTAAAAGAGCCTGAACAAAAGGAAGTGTTGTCGTATAATTACTTGCTAAGCCATATATTCGAGTATTAGTAATCCCGACTAAATCCATTCTTAATTCTCCGGCTGATAAATATAAGTTATTTGCAATTTGTTTAAAAGGAGGAAAAATATACATAAGCACCATAATAAACGTTTGAATTAAACCTATTTTTATTAATAAATCAGAAAGGTCTAAATTCTTATAATATTTTTCGTTCCATATAATTAATGCAATATAATTCACAAGTAACGGTATTAATAGTATTGGTGAGACTAAATCAGGAAAATAAAAAGTATTTGACATATTTCTCAAAACTGTTGTAACAGTTGCTAATAAAATACATAAAAACAAATAACCTACTCTAGCTTTCTTAATAAAAAAATAAAGTCTTCTATTTAGTAAAATAATGTTTATCATCGCTAGCAGAAACAGTAAAATCGAAGGTTTGAATAATTTAAGTAGACTACCTAAATAACTAAAATCAGGTAAATAAATTAGAAGAAAAGCATATAAATAAACAAAAATCTTTTTTATATTCATCAGGTTACCTTTCTATAACCGACCATACAATTTGATCAGCTTCATTTCCATTTTTCTCCATTCGAAAAGCATTTTTAATTTATAGTCATTCGCTTTTTCAAAAGCCAGACTATCTTTACTTATTTTACTTAATAACGCAAATAAACTCTCTTCATTAAAGTCTATAATCCAACCATTACCAAATGACGCAATATAATTGTCCATTCCTGTATTTCTAGCCATAATAATTGGTTTCCCCAACAGTAAACCCTCATAAAATTTATTTGGCGCTGCATATTTATGATTTTTTATGGAATTATCATAAATTGCAGTTAAAACATCGCATGAAGCTTCAAGCTTTAATACTTCTTCATAAGGAAGTTTTCCATAAAAATATACATTATCACTACTTTGAGATAACTGAAAAAAATAATCTTCAAGTTGTCCAAAACCACCGATATGTAATTCTACATTATCTAATTTGCTAACACAACGTCCTAATTCAATGAGTAATCTTCCCTCTTGTAAAATTCCTACATAACAAATCGAAACTTTACTACTTGAAACCCTGTCAAGAGAAATTAATTCATTTTCAATATTTCTAATATCAGGAGTATTGTGGATTATCTCCAAATATTTCGGTTTGGTCCCCAAAATCTGCTCTTTCCTTTTCTCACTACATAAAATCACTGCATCTGCCCGATTAATAACCATCCGATCTAATTTTTCAATAAAAGCTTTTAAAAGATTAGGAACATTAAAGGAGTCTACGTAATAATCAAATATGTCATACACTAATTTCTTACTATATAATTTAGATATTAATAAACCTGTTAATGATGTATCAAAATCGCATGCATGAATGATATCATACTCATTTTTATGACATGTTAACCATGAAAAAAGTCGCATTTGAAATTTAATCAAGGGAATACTATTTTTTTTAAAGCCGCCACCAAAATTCGCTTGTATACCAAATCTATGTATTGGTACTATACCATTTTTTAAATCTAGATTTGATAAACTATCCCTGTGATTCTCTCTATCCCACGCTAATATCTGAACTTGATAACCTGCCCCAACTAGACTATTCACTTCTTTTTCAACCCTAGAATCAGGATTCACTGGGTTACTTCTAAGTAAAACTACTCTCATTTACCATACTCCCAATTACCTATTTATGAAATAGATAGGTATATTTTCATAATTTTCTGATTTATAGTATTAGTATCGTATTTTTTTACCTTAGCTTTATTATATGCACTCATCTCACAAAAAAGTTTAGAGTCAGTTAATAAATAATTAATATATTCAACATATTCTTCTTTTATATTCTTTTTGCATAGGAAACCACCTTTCACATGCTCAATCAAATCTTTATTTCCCCTAATATCTGATACAATGCATGGCAACCCAGACGCCATTGCTTCCATCAAAGACACTGGTAATCCCTCTCTTAAAGAAGGAAATACAAATATATCAGACTGGTTTAAAATTTCTGGAATATCTTTTCTAAATCCTAACAAATGTATTTTATCTGATACATTAAGTTCTTTAGCTAATTTTAATAAGTTATCTCTATTATCACCTTTACCGCAGATAATATAATGAACTTTAGGATCATTAATTTCAGCAAGGGCTTTAATAACAATCTGATGATTTTTATTATCATTTAATTCTCCAACCGACGTTAGAATCAATGCCTCATCAGGAAGTAATAGTTCAGCTCTTAGGGTACTTTTTGACTGGGATCCATTGTTATACTTGCTGAGATCAATCCCTATCCCAGGAACATATTCAATTACTTTTGCCATTTTTTGACGCCTAGCTCTATCATAATCCTCTTGATTTATCGTAATTAAGACATCCGTCCATCTGGAATAATATTTTTCAATGGGATAGAATATTAACCAATTTTTTAAAGGAGCCCCTTTATAAAAGTGAAATCCATGGGCAGTATATACTATTTTTGTTTGTGTATTCTTAAAAGCTTGTCGACAAATAACTGATCCAATCGGCGAATGACAATGAACTAAATCATAATTTTCTTTAGTTAATTTTTTGGTCAATTTGTAAGATTTTAAGATATCTGTTATTCGAGTGATTGAACGTGGAATAGGTAGTTGAAAATACCTAATTCCTTGTTTTTCTAATTCTTGTTTAAATTTTTTAACTCTTTCAACGGAGGTAATACTACCTTCTTCAAAGTTACATGCAACATCAACCTGATAACCCAATTCTTGAAGAATCCTAATATTGTCCATATTGAATAAATCAATCATGGATGCCACTGAAGCATACATTAAAGCTCGTTTCATCAAATACTCCTTCTTATTGATTCTTCCAAGGATATAGTATCCGTTATATGATCAATATGTTCCTCATAATACAAATCCCCAAACACCTTATTGATCAATCCAATTCCTATCATAGCTTGAATCACAAAATTAAACCATCGTACAAAATATATCTTATGGTTTGCCGCTTTACCAATAAGTTTTACCATTTCACTGGTTTTTACATACTCCTTATTTTGTGGATGAATATATCCCCAACCATCCCGATCGACAACTTCTTTTAGAACAGCCATTAAATTATCAATATAGATCATGCTTCGTTTATTATTATAATCTGGAAATATCGGAGTAAACTTTGCAATTTTTACCAACTTAGGGAAATTCCCTTTTGATCCTGGTCCATACACCATGGGTGGTCGTACAATCGCAACTTTGAAGTCATCATCGATAAGTTCTTCTAGTCCGTATTCAGCTTGAAGCTTACTATCTCCATAGAAATTATCTGGATTCGGAAGCGTTTCTTTTGTAATCCGAGAAACTTTACTGCCAAACACAATAATACTACTCATAAAGATAAATTGTTTGACTCCAGCCTCTTTCGCCTTTTTAGCGGCTTCAATCGTTAGATCTCGATTAATTCGGTAATATTGATCTTTTAATTGAGGATCTGCTGAATTATGAGCAAGGCCTGCAACATGAAGAACAACCTCATAATTCGACCAATCGCTCTGCTTCCAGCCTTGGCCGATTAAGCTTTCTTGAATCACTTGATAGTTATCCGGCCACTGATTCATCCAATGCGTAAAGTTATCCCCAATATAAGAATTCTTACCAGTTACAAGGATTCGCTTCACTGGTCTCCCTCCTTGAGTTCAGATTTAGCTAATTCAATGGCTCCCGTACCACCTTCAACAACTCCATCACTTTTTAGAACACTGAGAATCGTCCCAAAGAAGCACTTAAGATCCATTCTAATCCCCATATTTTCGATGTATTGACCATCTAGTCTGGCTTTAATAGGAATGGGTAATTCATCACGGCCATTAATTTGAGCCCAACCTGTTAGTCCGGGAAGCACATCATTAGCTCCATATTTATCGCGTTCTTCCGCGAGATCATCTTGATTCCACAAGGCAGGTCGCGGTCCAATGACAGCCATTTCCCCTTTTAAAATATTAATTAATTGAGGGAGTTCATCGAGACTCGTTTTTCTTAAGAAAGCGCCTGATCGGGTAATGAAAGCCTGTGGATTATTCAACATATGTGTAGGCATATCCTGAGGAGTATCTGTCCGCATCGTTCTAAACTTATAAATATCAAAGAAAGTTCGATGAATACCTATTCTTTTTTGTCTAAAGAAGACCGGTCCTGGAGAGTCTAATTTTATCCAGATAGCTAAAATCAGAAAAAGAGGGCTAAGTATTATTAAGCCCAACATAGACAATATAAAGTCTATAATGCGTTTAACATGGATATACATCTTTCTAGCCTCTTTCTAATCCCGATTACTTTCCCGATGCACAAACTCCGTCACCTTATCTGTCAACCGATTATCCTTCCCGGATAGGTCTAACCCTTCCACAAAGGTCTTGATCTCTTCTAGACTCTTGTTCTTTACCTTGCCGACAAAAATATTCTCGTCAATCTTCTTATCCGTTACTTCATCATCCATGATCAAGGTCTCATAGAGCTTCTCACCCGGACGAATACCGGTATAGACAATTGGAATTTCTTCTTCCCGGTAACCGGATAAAGCGATCATCTTACGAGCCAGATCCTTAATATAGACCTCCTTACCCATATTAAGAATAAAGAGTTCGCCCCCTTCAGCTAAGGCTGAGGCTTGAATCACCAAGCGACTAGCTTCAGGAATGGTCATAAAGTATCGGCGCATATCGGGATGGGTGACCGTGACCGGGCCTCCAGCGGCGATTTGCTTCTTGAAGAGTGGAATGACTGATCCCCTAGATCCCAAGACATTCCCAAAGCGAACAGCCGAGAAGGTGGTTTTACTTTCTTTATCCATACCGGTCACAATCATTTCAGCAATGCGTTTAGTGGCTCCCATAATATTGGGTGGATTGTTGGCCTTATCCGTTGAAATCATCACGAAGCGCTCAATGCCCGCCTTGGAAGCGGCATAGGCCACATTGTAAGTCCCATAGACATTATTACGAACGGCTTCGGTTGGATTATATTCCATCATCGGAACATGCTTATGAGCTGCCGCATGGTAGACGATATCTGGTTGATATAAGTTCATAATCTCTACCATATGCTCTTTATCTTGAATGTCCGCAATCACTGGGATGGTTTGAATATGTGAAAGATTCATCTGACTTAATTCTTGATCGAGTTGATAGATAGAATTCTCTCCGTGCCCCACAAAGTAGAGCTTGGAAGGACCGAATTTAAGCACTTGCCGGCAGATCTCAGATCCGATGGATCCACCACCCCCGGTCACCATAATCACCTTGCCGCCAATCGCATCAATCACTGGTTGATCATCCAAGTGAATCTCTTTCCGGCCTAAGAGGTCGGCAATATCAATTTCTTTCATCTGCATCTTGTATTCACCAGAAAGGACGCGCTCAGCTTCCGGCATCTGGTTCACACTCGCCCCATATTCATTCCCATATCTAAGGACTTGTTCGACTTTTTCGGAACTGAGGGAAGGAGCAGCAATCGTAATGGTCTCAATCCGCCGACTCGGGATAATCTTAGGCAGATCGTCAATGGCCCCTAGAACGGGCACTCCTCGCAGATAAGTCGACTGCTTATTGGGATCGTCATCGACGAGACCGATAATCGAAAATCGGTCTGGGTGCTTGGCGAAGTTCTCAATGAAGATATTGGCCCCTTCCCCGGCACCGACTAAGAGCAATCTGGGTGCATCCTCTTGACGTCCAGCATTGACCAGATTCTTCCAGTCGATATAGGTTTTCCATAGGATCCGACTAAGAATCATCAATCCGATCGCAAAGACCGTCAACAAGAAGATATAGCGATTAGATACCGCCCTTAGTACAAGATTCCCTAGGATGAAGCTGACCCCTGAAGCAAAAAGATTAATCAGGATCAGACTACGGGCATCCCGGATATTGAAGAAACGCACAATCCCCGAGAAGTTATGAAGGTAGAATGACAAGGCCGCATAAGCTAAAAAATAAGCCAAAGCAATAAAGCCATAAGCAAAGAAATTCGTCTGGACATAATAGGCCACCATCCAAGCCGCTAATACCGCACTCAATAAAATACAGGCCAGATCACTCCCAATAATAATGGCCTGCTTACGACGGCGTGTTAATTTAATTCGATGTAGGAACTCCTTCATCTAATACCCTCCCAATCCTTCAGTCGCTAGCCCTTTGGCAAAGCAACTTCACAAACTTGATACTCTCTTTCTATTTAATCATAACCCCATAAAAAAATCGACCTTATTTCACGATAAAGTCGATTTTCTTTCATTATTATTGTTTATCCACCCTTTTATTCCTTTGACTAGGTATATAAGGGCAAATTCAAAGATTAAAACCAACAACAAACTCGCTCCAAGATAGAGACTGGTTCCCATCCAACCATTAGGAAGCTTGATGAAGGCTTCGATCACTTCCACCATGCAGACATGGGACAAGTAAATAAAATAGGAATACTTAGACAAGTAACTAAAGAAGCGATTAGGCTTTAAGTCTGTCACCATAAAGCAAAGGATCAAGCATAAGGCATAAAAGGTCACAAAAGGACGGGTTGTAGCTGAGACAGCGCCTTGACTTTCCAAGGATTCAAAGACCGTAAAAAGTGTAAAGGTAAAGAGCGCCCCATAGGCCCAGTGCTTACCCCGCTTGAGATAGTGAATCTTAGCTTCGAAGTCATGACTCAACCAAATTCCAAAGGCAAAGCAAAAAGCATAGGTATAATAGTCCTGTAGCAAATCAAAAGGAATGTATCCTAAGTAATCATCCGTAATATGTTGGAAGATAAAGATCAAATTGAAAGCCGTATAAAGGCCTGGATGATTGGTCAGGTAGACAAAGGCAGGATATAAGATATATAGACCGGTAATCAAGGGAACAAAGTATAAATGATAGGAAAAGCCTCCATTTAGTAAATAGACCAGGGATTGCTTAATCGTTAAAGGATGTCCCGCCAAGATAAAGTGCGTCAAAGCATAGACCAAGGACCAGATCAGGTAGTCTGGCCAGACTTTTTTGATGCGGGTCCAAAGATAATCCAGATAATGATCAGACCGGTCGAAGGCATCGGTAATATCGAGTCCCCAACCGGATAGAACGAGAAAGCTAGGGACCGCAAAGCGAGCTAATTGATTGAGGACAATCCCCAATGGGGCTTGCTCTTTAGCAAGCGGAGCGGTTAGATGGATGATAATCACCGCTAAGATGGACCAGGCCCGAAGGTGGTCGAAGTTCGAATAACGTTTTGACATAGTAAGCTACTTTCTAATGAGTTTTTAGGCAGTCAGCCACTCGCTCTTGGAGAACGGGGACGACTTGTTCTTGGAACCAAGGATGTTGTTTAAGCCAACGTCCATTGAGGGGTGAAGGATGTACTAAGGGAAAATACTGAGGCAGATAGTCTTGATAGTCTTGAACCGTTTGGGTCAGGTTCTTGTGATAGCGGTCTTTAAGATAAGCTTTATTGGCATAATTGCCTACCAGAATGGTTAGTTGCAGATCTGGCATAGCTTGAAAAAGCTGGGGATGCCACTTGGAAGCAAAGTCCTTACGCGGTGGCAGATCGCCCGTCTTCCCCTTTCCTGGATAATAGAAGTCCATCGGAATCAAGGCCACCTGATCCGGATCATAAAAGACGGCTTCAGAAAGATTCAGCCATTCACGTAGGCGTTTTCCAGAGGCATCCTGCCAAGGAATCTGGGCTTCTTGGGCCTTAATACCAGGCGCTTGCCCAATGATCGCAAGCTTTGCCCCAGCTCCCGCTTGATAGACGGGTTGCCAGCCCTTTTCTTGAAAGACCTGGTTGGCTGGATCTTGTTGGATAGCTTGGTGAATCGCTTCAAGGGATAATGGTTTCATAATAGATCCTTTCTAATTGCCTTAGCAAAGCGAACAAAGATAAGAGCGAGTAGCCAGGCCACTCGCTGAGGGGTTATTTTTTTAGACTGGAAATCATGCGTCCATGTTGATCATAGATATAATCTTGCACCTTGCGACCATCGCCCATGGCTTCAACCAGTCGGTCTCGGTAAGGTTCTGCCAATTCTTCAAAGAGATAATACTCGTCATCGAGCGATAATTGCTTGCGCAACTTATCGACTTCGCCCGAGCTTCTCAGCTTAACCTTCAACGGTGGAAGTTCAAAGTCAACATCCCGCTTCACGATCCGATAATAATAATTATCATCTCCATAAGTGATCTCTAAAGCCCCTGAATTAGTACGGCGCTCTTCGACATCATGATATTTATCTTTTTGCAGCTCCCACCAGGCAAAGATTCCTTGCTTAGCTGCCTCTTCACTGGCATAAGATCCGTGCTCCTTGACTACATTGTTACGGCGATTGATCCAGTAGTTCGTATAAACTTGTGTCATACAATCCTTCCTTTCCATCTGTACTCAAGTCCATTATAAGTTATTTGTAAATCGTTTTCAATATTTAGCGGTCAATTGATTGAGTGCTTTATCAGATGGATCCCGCAAAAACAAAAAGCTCCCTGAGGAGCTTTTCAATAAGCCTTAATAACGCGTGACCTTCTTACCTCGATAATCGAATCGGTAATGACCTCGATGAACCGTCCGGTCGGCATACCGTTCGTCCACACTCAGATTAGAGATGTTTTCGTCCAAGGTTGGAAAGACCGTTAATTCATAGTCAACACTCGAATAATACTTGCCTTCGTCCTTGAGACGCTCAATCACTACCTCAAAAGCCCGCCGAACATGCGGATCATGGATTTGATTTTCATGGTATTCAATGCTGGAATAGGTCTCAGCCTTAGGAAGCTTGGCATATTGTTCAGCTAAACTGTCTGATTCATCCTCTTCTTCAAGGCTCGATTCAGTAAGACTGCTGGATACCCTTCCTTTCGGATCTTGGGACAAAGGTTCAGAAGTGACTGAACTACTTTCCGGACTGGGGATTTTTTCAAGCTCTGAATTCGCTTCCTGTTGGCGGTTTAACCATAGAAGCATCCCTAGCGAGAATAGGATAATCGCCAGTAAGGGCCAGACAACCCGTTTGTTGGGGCCGTACGAGGCATTGGACTTAGGTTCTGACTTCATCTCGCGCCTCCCTAACGGTTGAGGAAGGCTAGAATTTCTTCGGGTTTCATACTAGAGTCAGACACGGTATGAATGCCATCTTGATCCTGATAGATTAAAGACGGTACCGTCTTTAAATCATAGCGATCTCTTAAGGCTTGAGTCGCTTCATTTTGAGCGGGATCATCGACTTGACTATGTAAGAAATAGACTGGAATTGAGTGCTCTTCAGTGGTCTTAGCCAAACGTTTGATGAATTTACGGCAGTAAGGACAAGTCTCACGTGCAATAAAGATCAAGTCTCCTGCTTTTTTTTCTAATAAGGCTTGCGCTTGTTCCGCATCCACTGCTTGGAAGGCAGCCTGAGCAATTTGTAAGAATTCATTTTCTGTTGTCATGATAATTCCCCCTTTTTCTAAGTATTATTATTATACAAGATGTCAGGGAAAATAGCGACTACTTAGTCCCAGTCCTCCTCATCCATCGGTGGCTTGATCTTACGTTTAAGATAGCGATTATAGATCAAGACCGCAATTCCTAACAGTAAGACGATTAAAGATAGATAAAAATAAAAACGCTGTTCCCCGGTAGTCGGCAAGGAATCCTCCAAGCTCTTAGGCTTCTTTGCCTCCTGAGTAGTGGAATCCGCTTCTTTCTTCTTCAAGTTCAGACTCGGTGGTTTGGCCAGCGATTGGCTCTTGGCCTGACTAGATCCTTCAGATGCTCGGTCTAACTTGTCTTTTAAGTGAGCTAACTTGTCCTTATTAACAGAAGGGGTTGATGGCTCCAAGCTCTTGTCCGACGTCAATAATGGTAACTCTGCGGGTTGATTTGTGCTGGTCTGAATGGGATTCCCCTTATTGTCGACTTGCGGGGTCTGCCACAAGGTCTGGTTGGCAAATTCTGTAAAATAGCCCGATTCCTTAGCTGGATTTGCCTTCCATTGTCCCTGATTAGGGTCAAATAAGACCAACTTCATCTGATAGCGTTGATGGAGATTACGAATTTGTTGGATGGTCTGATCATTGGTAAAGCCCTTTTGATTCAGATAGTTGGCCAAGCCCTGTTTGAGCTTTTCGAAAACTTCTTCGTTCAAACTATAAAAATAAGCAAGCTGGCGCTCCTTGAGATTCAACAAGTTCGAGTAAGAAGCATGATAGACTTGTTTGTTATTGGTCTGATAATAATCCTGCAAAGCCAAAGCCGCAATCACTTGAATATCAAAGAGTGAAAGCTCACGGGCATACTGATAAGCTGCAAAGGCGTCTTCATCCAACTTCTTCAAGGATTTGTCGGCTAAGAATTGCTTAATTTCTTCCAGACTGGTCTTTTTATTGTAGATATCAAAGATCGCCTGGTAGGAAAGTTTAGAATAGGCCTTAGGGACCAGCTGGCCTAGGTACTGGTCCACATCCAATAAATAGTCCGACAAGGAGGCACTGGATGGATTCAACATCAAGTGTTCTGGAGCCATGCGTTTTACGGAATAGGGATAGAGTTGGCACTGATTTAACTGTGCCTGGGCAGATTGGTCCTGGTCCAAAGAAGCCGCTAAGGTCTCGTTGTCATAACTCAAGGTACGATACTCCCCCTCTAATTCATTCCGTTCCACTACATAATCCTGGATGAGACCTTCAATCTTGGCTTGGTAGGTCAACCACTCGCTCAAACGTTCGTCCTGACTCAAGATTGCCCACTGCTGGTCTGAATCCAATTGATCAAATTGCTTATCCGCAAGACTATATTCTTCATAAAGCGTGTCGACAATCTCACTAATCGCTGCCTTGGCTTCCGCTAAGGAATTAACGGAACCCGATTCTAATTGAGCAATCTCCTGATTGATCACTTGATAGCGTTCATTAATTGCTGTCATCCTTACTTGATTCTTATCATATTGATTTTGGGCTTGACTGGCACTGGGGTCGGCTTCCTTCAGTTGTCCCTCACCCTTTAAGAGAATTTGACAGGCCTCTCGCGATACTAACTGGTCGTAATCAATCCCCTCTTGAGCATAAGCCCTAACTGATATCATAGGACTCAGGCTTTGAATTAGCGCCACTGCTAGACAGGCTTTCATCATTGGCTTGCGATGTTTTTCTTTATTATTACCCATTTTAACACCTCCAAACTATAAGTAGTCTGCTAAAGGTGTTTTGCGCTAAGTCGCAAAATAAAAGACTGCCTCCTTTTGGAGACAGCCTGAATTCTTGACTAAATCTATTCAGCATTTGGCGTATCATCGAGGTAATCAACCACTTTGACACTGCTATCATATTCGGTAAAACGTTGTTTCACTTCGTTCAACATCTCATTCCCGTTATAAAGGCCTCGTTCTTGGGCTTGGGCTAGGGGTACCACTAGATAGGAATTCCATTCTGGATAACCAAAGTTATAGGTCGGCATGACCCGCACATCCTCTACCGTAATGGATCCATCTTCGTGCTTTTTGAAGGTCACTTCGCCAATTCCACCTACTTTTTCGTAAGGCTTAATCTGACCAGATAGGAAGTTTCCGTGTGAATACCAGGCCACCTGAGAGTCTCCAAAGCGTTTGAAGGGTTGCATGATATGAGGATGACCACCCAAAACATAGTTAGCTCCGGCCTTGATACACAGATCGGTCAAGTCCAACTGTGACTGGACAGGTAACATGGCATCATCGCCGAATTGAAAGATCACGACAGCAACATCACAATATTCCTTCAAACGTTGAATCTCTAAAGGAATCAATTCGGTATCAATCAAGGTAACTAGATAAGGTTCATCTTCTGGTACGGGCAGACCATTCGTTCCATAGGTATAATTTAAAAAGCCTACCTTGATGCCATTGGCTTCCAGAATTCTTAAGTGATTATAATCATCCCAAGATTCATAAGCCCCCACATAAGGCATCCCTTTTTCCTTGAGGGTCTTAATCGAGGCATGAACCCCCGCCGCTCCAAAGTCAACCGTATGATTGGAAGCATGCGAGACAATATCAACCCCAACATTCAAGAGTGTATCAACAATCTCTTCTGGGGCATTGAATTGCGGATAGGTTGAGACTCCTAATTGATGGCCAGCTACAATGGTTTCCATATTAGCGGTCGTAATATCTGCATTCTTTAGATAAGGAGCGACCGGCTCCAACATAAAATCAAAATTATAAGTTCCATCCCCTTGTTGACCATTATAGTAGACACCGTCATGAAGGAGGATATCCCCGATTGATCGGATCGTCACCGTATTTCCAGCACCAGGAATGGCTTCTTGAGTCGTCGCCGTATTTTCTTCTCTTACCGTAGCAACCGGTTCTTTCTTAGGCTGCTGACAGGCCGTTAGAAAGAAGGCACAGGATAAGCCTAAGATAAGTTTTTGAATATTTTTTAACATAATCATTGTCCTTACTATTAGATTTTTTTACCGTTTCACCATGTATCCAATAATGTTATTATACCATGACCTAAGCAAAAAAATGAAGCTCTTCCAATAGAAGAAACTAGGATTTAAGGTATTTGAACGACTTTTGTTAAAAAGGATAAATAATTAACTAATTAATGTCGTATGTTTTTATGCTTTTTATTGTCTTTTTCAGTTATAATAGAAGAAAGATAGAAAGGACGGTCGCGACCATGTACCTGCAGACTACTTTGAATCAATCCAATGCTTATTTTAGCTTTCAGGCCAAGGCGGTCCATCAGCTAAGACCCTATCATCGTTTGATGACCATTCAACGCTCCCAATCAGAAGCTCTCCTATCCTTTGATCGTCCTGTCAGTCTAAGTGACCACAAGGGACTAGCCCTCTTAGTCATTGCACCAGAGTTATCCGCCTATGATGATTATTTATATTTTCTTCTTCAAGGGTCCATCCAGATTAAACCGCATGTCCTCTTTAATACCTTAGCACTCACAGATCATTGCCAGGTTTATTTGGAGCCGACCCAAAATGAAGAACCCCAGATCATTACGAGTCCCAAGCGGATCAAGGCTCAGCTTCCTAGTCGAACCTTACAACTAAAGCAGATTTATGCCAGCTATTATCAAGCTTATGCCAGTGGCGAAGTTATTCCACGAGGACAACAAGACTTTTATGAATTGGTGATCGTTGATCAAGGACAGGTCCAGATTCATCCTGTCGGTGCCCAACCCGTCACACTCCAATCAAGTATGGCTTGGCTAACCCCTCCAGGAAATCGCCCTAAATTTAGTTTTAAGCAAGATGGCCTCACTACCCTTGTATCCATTTTATTTGCGGCGGAGGGGATTCCTGACAGCCTCTGCCTTCGTCCCTTTAAGCTCGGCTATCGACAGTTACAGTTGATCGAACGTTTCATTCAATTATCAAGACAATCACCGGCTAAGCTTTACGGCTATGATGAGGTCATGGCTATCCTGGATATTCTTCTTATTCAGTGTATCAATGGTGCCCAACAAGCTGGACATGCACTTCCTCAGACTTCTATGCGGGATAATTATGAGGATGAGACCTTCCAAGCGATCATCGACTACCTGGAGACCCATATTCTTGAAGTGCATGAAGTGCAAGAACTGGTCGACCAATTTGATTTATCACGGTCAAGCCTTCAAGCTCTATTTAATAAGTACGCCGGCAAATCACCCAAGTCCTACATCAACCAACTTCGATTAAAAAAAGCCAAGCAGTACATCTACGAATCCCAGTTAACCCTATCCCAAATTGCCGAAAAACTAGGCTACGGATCCATCCAGTACTTCTCGCGGGCCTTTCGACGAGAATTTAACCAGTCTCCTTCTCAGTACGCCAAATCCATCATTAAATAAACTAAAGCCCGATCCTTTTTCATTGAGATCGGGCTTTTACCTTTCGTTTTAGTACTCTCACAACCACGAGGGTTACATTTCCACCCCGATTTGTTACTCTCACAACCACGAGAGTTACATTTTCACCTCGTTTTGTTACTCTCAGACCATCCAGAGTTACAATCACACCCAAATTTGGTACTCTCACAACCACGAGAGTTACATTTTCACCTCAGTTTGTTACTCTCAGACCTCCAAGAGTTACATTTCCAAACCTTTTTGTTACTCTCAGACCAATCAGAGTTACATTTCCACCCCAGTTTGTTACTCTCACGACTACTAGAGTTACATTTTCACCTCAGTTTGTTACTCTTAGACCACCAAGAGTTACATTTTCAACCCATTTTGTTACTCTCAACTCAACCAGAGTTACATTTCCAGCTCGTTTTGGTACTCTCAGACCATCCAGAGTTACAATCACACCCAAATTTGGTACTCTCACAACCACGAGAGTTACATTTTCACCTCGTTTTGTTACTCTCAGACCATCCAGAGTTACAATCACACCCAAATTTGGTACTCTCACAACCACGAGAGTTACATTTCCACCTCAGTTTGTTACTCTCAGACCACCAAGAGTTACAATCACACCCCAAATTGTTACTCTCACACCACTAAGTGTTACAACTTCACTTCTATTATCACTCACACAAACAGCAAAATAGCCCCCCATCACAAACCAAAAAAGCTCGCCACCCACACCGGGTTAGCGAGCTTTTTCATCCAATTTATCCAACTTGATAGCTTAATTGATTGAGATAATCCATTAATTCAGCGGCAGTCAGCTGCTGGATCTCCTCCCCATCAAAAACGTGTTCAATGCGAGCCTGGTGCATGATCGCTATTTTATCACTAAAATCTAAGGCATCCTGCAAATGATGGGTGATCATCAAGGTCGTGAGCCCCTTTTCATGAATCAAACGACGGCTGTCCTCCATCACCTGACGAGCCATCCGAGGATCTAAGGCCGCAGTATGCTCATCTAATAAGAGCAACTTGGACCGATTCAAGATAGCCATGATTAGAGAGACGACCTGCCGTTGGCCTCCCGATAGAGATTCCATCGGCAAATCAAGCTTTTCTTCTAAGCCCAATCCAAAGCCCTTTAATTCCTCAGCCAGTGCTTGGCGATTTGCCTCCGTCAAGGAAAAATTAAATAAGCGGCGCTGACCTCGCTTTTGAGCGAGTACCAGATTCTCAAAAACCGTCATCCGAGGTGCAGTCCCGTGCGATGGATTCTGAAAGACTCGACCAATTAACTTGGCTCTTTTTTGTGGTCCCCATTGACTCACCTCTTGACCATCAATCTGAATCGTTCCTTGATCAATCGCCAAACTACCCGCGATACTATTGAGAAGAGTGGACTTGCCTGCCCCATTGGTCCCTATAATGGCCAGAACTTGCCCTTTTTCAAGACTCAAGTTGATGTGATCCAGACCTAATACCTGCTTGCCGTCGGATTTTCTAAAATATTTGCTGACATCTGATAATTCAAAATAGGCCATCTTAGTAACCTCCCTTTTGTCGGAAATAGCGTTTGATGAGATTTGGGCCGGCTAAGAATAGGACTAGCACAAAGGCCGATAGGAAGCGGAAATCATTGGCATTAAAACCTAATTGAAGAACAGCTACTAAAATCAAGCGATAGATAACCGCCCCCAAAACCACCGTCATCAAGCGTTTAGTTAAGGACAGCTGCTGACGGAAGATGACCTCGCCAATGACAATGGCAGAAAAGGCAATCACGACAGTTCCATTCCCTAATTGAATATCAGCGAATCCATTATCTTGAGCCACCAGAGCCCCACTTAAAGCAATCAATCCATTGGACAACATTAAAGCCAACCGAAGCATCCGATGCGTATTAATCCCCAAGGAATCAGCCATGATCCGGTTATCTCCTGTAGCAACTAAAGCTTGTCCCAAATCCGTCTTAAAAAGCAGCGACAACATGGCGACAACCAGTAAGGCAAAGACCAAGCCTAGGACCAATCTTGCCAGATCACTCGATGCCACCACCTGTTCCATGAGACTAAATAAAGTATCACTGCCTCTAAGTGACAAATTGGGCTGGCCCATCACCCGCAAGGAGACTGAATAGAGTCCGGTCATCGTAATAATAGACGCTAATAATCCTGGAATAGCCAAGAAGGTCGTCAACCAGCCTGTCACCAAACCAGCCAACATTCCTGCTCCAATCGCTAACAGCGTAGCCAAAAGCGGTGAATAACCGGACTGAATTAAGATAGCTGCTACTCCAGCCCCCAGAGTAAAGGAAGCTTCCGAAGTCAGATCGGCAAAACCTAGAATCCGAAAGGAGATATATAATCCCATCCCCATTAAGGACCATAGGATTCCTTGAATACATGCTGAATAATAAAGAGCCATCTCTAGTCACCTGCCACGTCTTTGAAGTCTTGGGCTTGATCCTCGGGAAGTTCTAAGCCTAATAATTTAAGGGTCTTGCTGTTAAAAATCTTTTCCTTATGATCCAAGTAAGCTACCGGCAGGTCTCCAATGGCTTGACCATCAACCACCTTTAAAGCAAAATCAGCTGCTAAATGGCCAATTTCTGCCTGGTTAATCGCTAAGGCAGCCACTCCTCCTTGATTGACCATCTGATCAATGGATGGATAGATACCCAGCTTAGCCTTGTCCGTGATCGTCAGTAAATTATCAAAGGCTGCTGCTACCGTATTATCCGCCCCTACATAGAAAGCGTCCACTTGAGGGGCTAATTTTTCGGCGACCATTTGTAAGTCGAGTGCCTGGCTAATTCCTTCAGTCACCAATTCGATTCCCACTGCCTGAGCAGCTTCTTGAGCCTTTTCTAAGGTGGCCTTGGCAGAATCATCCGATGTCGTATAAATCAAACCCAGTTTCTTAATGGATGGATCAATCGCTAACATCAACTTAAAATGATCTTCCAGTGGAATCAAATCCGACACTCCCGAAATATTACCCCCTGGATGCTCCAAGTCATCAAGCAAACCAGCTGCGACTGGATCTGTCACCCCCGCTAGAATGATAGGAATATCTGACGTCGCTGCCTGTAAGCTCTGAGCGACTTGTGTCGTGATGGCAAAAATCAGATCAGGCTTCTTTGACACGACTTGTTGACTCATGGACTGCAGGAGGTTGAGGTCTCCCTGGGCATTAACCTGATCAACCTGAAGATTATCGCCTTCTTGATAACCCGCTGATTGAAGTTGATCAATAATCCCTTGATTGATCTGATCCAAGGAAGGATGCGAGACAAGTTGAACGATCGCAATCGACAAATTTTGATCCTTGGCTTGTACACTGGACGGCTTGCCCAATAGGACTGAACTAAAGGCTAAGAAACATAAGCTAAATACAATTATTATTTTTTTCATAGTGAGATCCTTTCTATACTGACTCCATCATTGATTCAAAAAAAGAGCTAACACACATACCCTGCGTGTTAGCTCCTCATGAACGGATATCATCGCCTACCGCATAGTATATGGTCCACATATCTATGGGTAGACTGGAAAGGTTGGCCTCATAGATACAAAAGTAGTTACACTAAACTACGGCTGTATCCAGGGACGAATCCAAGTCTACAACCTATCTCAGCAAGCTTTGCCAATTATTTTGAGTTGTGATCATCCTTGTCTTCATAACCAGACCCCTTTCTTAATACTTGAGTCTAGTCTATAAGATAAAACTCATTCTGTCAAGAAAAATGAAAGGTTTTCTCATAATATTGTCAATTTTTTCTTATTTTAATCCTTCATAGAGCGTTTCCAGGACTTGACGAAGATTTTCCAAGAAGGTCTTATCATTTTGAGGATCACTCTCTAAAGGACTCATCTGTTGAACGTCGACACCGGTTGCTTGAGCAATCGTCTCCGCCGACTTAGGGCTGACATTAGGCTCTACAAAAATCGTCTTAATCGCATGGTCTTGAATAAACTTTTGTACTTCAATCATCTTTTTTGATCCTGGCTCGATATCAGAAGATACCCCAGCAATCCCTAATTGTTCCAAGCCAAACCGGCGTGCCAAATAAGAAAAGGCAGTATGTTGAGTCACAAAAGTCTTATTACTTAAAGCATTGAACTTGTCTTGGTATTCACTAACTAGGGAATCAGCTTCTTCTTTGAAGGCCTTAGCTCTTTCTTGATAAGTTGCTTCATTGTCTGGGTCAATCTTGCTCAATGCATCGGCAATTAATTGAATCTCATCCGCTGCCTCAACCGGGTCCAACCAAGTATGAGGGTCATATGAGGATTCTTCTTTCATGCCTTTAATTTTGCCTAGATTTTCCAGTCCTGGAACTTTTTCCATTTCTAATCCTTTAGAGGCTTCTACAACTTCAACACCCGAAGATTTTAAATTTCCCATTAGCTTTTTGGCCCAGGATTCTAGAATATTCGAATGATAAATAAAGATGTCCGATTCTTGAATGGCCGCTACATCTTTGACGGAGGGTTCAAAGCCATGGATACCATTCGCTGAATTAATCATCCGTACGTCATGTAAATCACCAACCAGGGTCTTGGTCAAGGCATACATGGGATAGAAGGAAGTGACGATGCGTAGCTGCTTTCCTTCTTCTGCTTGCACCCCTTGCAGACCTGTCAAGCTTGTTGCCAAGCTTAATGCGACCATGATTAATACTAAGCTAGCTTTTTTTAAGTTATGTTTTAATAATTGCTTCATTTTTTGACTCCTTTACATAAATAGTAATCATTACTTATTGATTTTAAGGCTCGTCTAGGTTTCTGTCAAGCTTTTTCTAGCTAAAGTGCCTTTTTTTCGGTAAAATAGGACTGTTAATCCGCTTGTGATTACTAGAAAAGGAGCGTGATACCATGTCTTTTGATGGTTTTTTTACCAGAGCATTGACGCAAGAATTGACCAACCAACTCCAAGGTGGTCGAATCCATAAAATATACCAACCCTTTGAACAAGAACTTCAGATCCTTATTCGTAAAGATCGCCAAATTCATCGACTGGCCGCATCGGCTCATGCCAATTATTTTTCCCTGTATCTGAGTCAGGACAAGCCTGCCAACCCTCAACAGGCTCCCATGTTTTGTATGTTGTTGCGCAAGCACTTAGAAGGAGCCTTGCTTGAAGAAATTAGACAATACCAGAATGATCGGATCATTGATTTTATCTTCTCAGGTCGGGATGAGATTGGCTTGGAACAGACTTATTGCCTAAGCTTCGAGTTAATGGGACGGCGGTCTAATATCATTCTGATTAATCAAGCCCAGGGAGCAATTATCGACTGCATTAAGCACGTCCCCTCCAACCTGAATGCCTATCGATCTTTGACACCAGGCGCAAGCTTCAAGCGTCCACCTCATAATGAGACCCAGATTAATCCCTATGATTTAGCTGAAGCTGACCTGTATAGCTTCTGTCAAGCCCATGAGGCTGAATTCAAGGACGGTCTCGCCTATCAACTTATCCAGGGGATGGGCAAACTCCTAGCAGAAAGTATTGCCTATTGGATGAAGGAAGAAGACCTATCGGCTTATCAAGCTTTGGAACGGGTCAAATCAGCCATCGACTACCCGAATCCTAGCCTCTATCCACAGGAAGATCGAGTGGACTTCTATGCCCTCAGCTTACCACAATTCGATGCCAATAAACGCCAGTCCTACCCTAGTCTATCTAGCCTTCTCGAATCCTTCTATCGAGTAAAAATCCATCAAGACCGCATTAAACAATTAACGGGGTCGATCTTACAGAAAGTCAACCAAGTGCTCGACAAAGACCAAAAGAAACTTAAGAAGCTAGCCCAGGACAAAAAAACAGCCCAAGCGGCGGACCAGTACCGCCTCCAAGGGGAACTCTTAAATGCCTTTGCCCATCAAGTGGCTTCGGGCAGTCAAGAAGTCACCTTAGCCAATTATTATAACGATAATCAACCCCTAAAGATTTCTTTAGATCCTCGACTTTCTGCCACTGATAATGCACAAAAATATTTTAAAAAGTATCAAAAATACCGGGATGCCCTAAAGTATGTCCAATTCGAAGAGAAGAAGACACAAGAAGAGATTGATTATCTGGAAGGGATCTTGGTCCAATTGAGCCAAGCCGATTTAGAAGATGTCGAAGAGATCAAGCAGGAACTCATTAAACAAGGCTACGTCTCTCAAAAACCTTCCAAAACCAAAAAGCGGGCTCAAATCCAATCTAAACCTCGCCGCTATCAGTCGAGTGATGGGGTGATGATCTATGTCGGAAGGAATAATCAACAAAATGACCAGCTCTCTCTCAAAAAAGCTAGCAAAAATCATTGGTGGCTTCACGCTAAAGATATCCCGGGGGCGCATGTGATTGTTGAATCGGATAAGCCTTCAGCCCAAACCCTAGAAGAAGCAGCCATGCTCGCCGCTTATTATTCAAAATTTTCTCAATCAGCCAATGTCCCCGTCGATACCGTCCAAGTAAAGAGCCTTCGCAAACCTAATGGTGCCAAGCCCGGTTTTGTTATTTATGAAGGACAGCAGACACTCTATGTCACCCCAAGTCAGGAGAAAGTCCAACAACTAACCCTTAAAGAAGACTAATCAAAAGGCCACCCAAAGGATCAATCTTGATCCCTTGGGTGGCTTATTTATAGATTGAATTATTCGCCAAAGACAGCCGTTAATGGCGGTACCACTTGTTTTTTACGTGACACAATGCCTTTTAATTCAAATTCTTGATCTTCAATGGTCGTATTAAAGGCTTTTTCTAGGATACGAATATCATCCCCCACTGCTAAACCAATTGAGGTGGATTCCAGTACATCGGTGATCACTAGGAGATAAAGGGTCAAGCCTAATTCTTGACGCTTGTCTTCCATGACTTTTAGCAAGCCTTCTTTACGCTTCATCACTTCATCAAAGCCGATCACGTTGCTTTGACCAACCCGAATTGTTTGGCCATTCATAATAAAGTTCTTAGCATCGCCATCCACAATGGATAGATCACTTTGTTTAGAGAGATCAGCGCCCGCTCTTAAGAATTCCAAACCATATTCTTCGAGGTCTACGCCAGCAATTTCAGCCAGTTTGTGTGCAGCATCAATATCAATTTGAGTGGTCGTTGGTGATTTTAATAAGAGGGTATCGGAAATAATCGAGGATAACATAATCCCAGCATAATTAGCCGGAATTTCTATATTATATTCGTGGAACATTTTGAATAAGACAGTCGCTGTACATCCAATCGGTTCACAACGATAGTATAGAGGTTGAGCCGTATTAAAGCCGTTGATACGATGGTGGTCAATGACATAGTCTACTTGAACTTGATCCAAGTCTTCCACTGATTGTTGGGGTTCATTATGGTCTACTAAAGCCACATGGGTCGTCTCGTTAGCAACCGTCTTGACCACCCGGGGTTTATCGAAGCCAAATTTTTCTAAGGCAAAAGCAGGTTCATCCGCCACTTCACCTAAAGCAACCGCCTCAGCTTCATGACCTTGTTGATTTAAGAAATACGCAAAAGTCAAGGCTGAAGAAATCGCATCCGTATCTGGATTCTTATGGCCAAAAACTAAATATTTTGTCATGTTACTTCCTCCTAATAATCAATAAACTAGGTCTATTCTATCATTTTTAAGCAAAAAGTGAAACGCTAGCTAGGTATGAGACAATCTTTTTATTGTATTAGGATAGCTAATGGAGCGACTCGACCTTTTTATTGATTGAAGGCGGGTTTTGGAATGGCTCGCCCTATTGCATTGGCTCAGGCTAAATTTTTCAATAACTCAGTTTTTTTGATCAAAATCCGATATGCAAAGAGTAGTAGGAATAGAGCTTTCTAATTGGATCAAAATGGAACTTGGAAGGACTAATCCTTTTTTAATGCATAAAAGAGGGTTTTTCGGGAGATTTGACAATCTATGAAAGAATACAAAGTCTGAACACTCACCTTAGGTCGACTTGGGTAGAGTGCATGATATTGATCCATCGCAATTTGAATGGCTTGTTTTTTAGAAGAACGATCCCCACAATCGCAACAAGTTAAACGACGATTCTCAATCTCAAGATTAAAACTCCCGCAACGATTACAGCGTAATCCCCTTCTTAGTGCTTGCCATGTCTCCTGTGAGATGTCATCCACGCAAGCGAATTCTTGATTAACCACTTGATTTATTAAATCCATGTCTGCTTGAACATAATCCGCTTGGTTTAAATTACAATCCTGAATTTTTTGAACGAGGTATCGATTTAGTTGGTGTCGCATAACAATATCAAATGCTTCCTGACTATCCCAGATTACTTCCCCTTCAGGATGAATACTAATAAATGTACCAACAACGTTTAAACTTCTTTGTGTTTGTTGACTTAATTCCTTAACTAATGTCATACGACGTCGCATCGCAGCAAATGGGTCATTATGGAAAGCTTCTCCTCTTAATGTTGCTTGTTGATTTTCATATTTCAATACTCCATTATAATTTTTAATTTCTATGACCCACCAGAGATGTCTAGCTAAAATTAAATAGTCAATCTGTGTTTTACCAGCGATATCAAGATTCAAATTGTGAATCAATTTGATATTTTTTGGCAAATGACGCTTGAGATACTCATTGGCCTGCGCTTCTCCTTCAATCCCATATTTTAAAGCAAAATACTCACGCCATTCAGGACTCCCCTTTTTTAAAGCACCACGATAATACAATTCTTGTAACTGTTGAAATTTTTGCATAGTCTCACCTCTTAACAATAAATATTAAGTAGGTTCTCAAATGCGCTATATTCTTAAAAATTCTTGTTATCGAAGAATTTAAGAACTTTTAAAGCAACAGCTTCTAGAATTAAAAAATGAGAATTTGAATGGAAACCAGTATTCTAAGTGACTCCAGTATAACTAGGCGAACTAATCTTGGTACATTCAAACAGGCTTGCATTAACACTCGGCTTATATTTTTGTACTCTCAAGGGGTTGAGTGTTACAATTTGGCCCTGATTTGGTACTCTCAAAGGGGCGAGTGTTACAATTCGACCCTAGTTTAGTACTCTCAGAGACCCGAGAGTTACAATTCGACCCTAATTTAGTACTCTCAAGGGGTTGAGAGTTACAAT
>NZ_KV802408.1:0-540 GCF_001810675.1 Facklamia sp. HMSC062C11
CTAGACGCTGGCCAACAAGAAGTTGTCAAAGAAGGAAATCCAGGAGAACAAGAAAGAACAAATACACTTGTTATCAAGGATGGCCAAGTAACGGAAACCCAAGAAGGTGAATTCAAGACTACTAAAGAAGCAACTGATCGTGTTGTAAAAGTTGGTACAAAACCAGTTACTAAAGTGGTAGAAAAACCATTCAATACCGAGTATGTTTATGACGAAAATCTTGAATCTGGAAAAACTGAAGAAGTAACCCCAGGTAAAAATGGCAAGGTGACGATTACAACAACTTATGACAAGGACCAAAAGAAAGTGGTAACTTCTGAAACAGAAGAAAAAGGTCAAAACAGAGTTGTGAAAATCGGTGGTAAGACTAACGGAACTGAAAAAGTTAAGGAAGAAATTCCATTTGAAGTAGAAGTTAGAAAAGACCCCATCCCTTAAGAAAGGTGAATGGAAATATGCCACAGATGATGAAGGCAATGAATTGAAGGGTGAAAAGGGAGAGCAAGAAAGAACGCTCACCATAGAAAACTCTAAAGTAAC
>NZ_KV802409.1:0-308 GCF_001810675.1 Facklamia sp. HMSC062C11
TTGGTGTTATTCAGTTTTCAATGATCAAGTTGTTGGCTTTTACCAACAATGGAGAATAGCGGGATCGAACCGCTGACCTCCTGCGTGCAAAGCAGGCGCTCTCCCAGCTGAGCTAATCCCCCAACTAGCGAATATCGTTATTATACAAAATTTTACTTATTTAAGCAATATTTTGTATGGGCCTGAGTGGACTCGAACCACCGACCTCACCCTTATCAGGGGTGCGCTCTAACCAGCTGAGCTACAGGCCCAGGCTTCTTACTCAAACCCTGAGTGAAAGCTCACTCAAAACTAAATAAAGACAAATC
>NZ_KV802410.1:0-218 GCF_001810675.1 Facklamia sp. HMSC062C11
GATAGTTTTATTCGATTGTCACCGTAAAAGCTAATACAAGCCAATCGTTCGCCAGATTCATGATAGCCTCTTCCTAAACGTTCATCATTAATGGTACAAGATATCTGATGCTCCTTACCATCAGGAATATATTTGATGCGAATATGACACCTTCCTAAAAGAGGAAAGTGTCTTCCCCCAATTGGTCCCATCTCCTTATAATCATAAGGAACAGACTG
>NZ_KV802411.1:0-287 GCF_001810675.1 Facklamia sp. HMSC062C11
AATTCCGTACCTAACTGATAGTCTTGATTATTAAGAATTCGTTCTCTTACGGTATAGGCATAGAGATGACCTGCTCCATCGGTTGCTGGAAGGTCAGTCCATGGATAGCTGGTCGTACCGTTTACCAATTCAATCGTACTAACCACTTCTTCAAACTGACTTCCATCCCCTTCAACAAAGGAGTGCTTGTTAACATCGAAGTCTGAGTTCAAGATCTGATCGGTTACCCGTCTCAACAATTCCAAAGTAATGGTTGGCTTAACTTTTGGTCCACCTACCCATACCTT
>NZ_KV802412.1:0-1353 GCF_001810675.1 Facklamia sp. HMSC062C11
TGTCAGCGGTTCGAACCCGTTATCCCCCATTTAAATATTGACTCGTTAGCTCAGTAGGTAGAGCATCTGACTTTTAATCAGAGGGTCACAGGTTCGAATCCTGTACGGGTCATTGCTAGTTGATTAAACATCTAGCCAGGACGGCAGCGCCGTTTGGATTTATAATATCGCGGGTGTGGCGGAACTGGCAGACGCACTAGATTTAGGATCTAGCGCCTAACGGCGTGGGGGTTCAAGTCCCTTCACCCGCACTTATAACAATTGATAAGCCGGCTTAGCTCAGTTGGTAGAGCATCTGATTTGTAATCAGAGGGTCGAGGGTTCAAGTCCTTTAGCCGGCATTAATGCGGAAGTAGTTCAGTGGTAGAACACCACCTTGCCAAGGTGGGGGTCGCGGGTTCGAACCCCGTCTTCCGCTTTGCCTAAAGACCAAAGGCTTAAAAAGCCGGGGTGGCGGAATAGGCAGACGCACAGGACTTAAAATCCTGCGGTGAGTGATCACCGTGCCGGTTCGACTCCGGCCCTCGGCATTCACAAAAGTGAATATAAATTAATACTTGCACCCATGGCTCAACTGGATAGAGTACCTGACTACGAATCAGGCGGTTGCAGGTTCGAATCCTGCTGGGTGTATTACATAATAGTTACTGTGATACATTCTATCAGATTCGTTATGTAAAGATTTTAATATTTTGCACCCGTGGCTCAACTGGATAGAGTACCTGACTACGAATCAGGCGGTTGCAGGTTCGAATCCTGCCGGGTGTATTATCAACGGGAAGTAGCTCAGCTTGGTAGAGCACTTGGTTTGGGACCAAGGGGTCGCAGGTTCGAATCCTGTCTTCCCGATTGTTATATATAATGGGGGATTAGCTCAGCTGGGAGAGCGCCTGCTTTGCACGCAGGAGGTCAGCGGTTCGATCCCGCTATTCTCCATTGTTGGTGGTGTAGCTCAGCTGGCTAGAGCGTCCGGTTCATACCCGGGAGGTCATGGGTTCGATCCCCCTCGCCGCTATAATAGGACGGACCTTTAGCTCAGGTGGTTAGAGCTCCCCGCTCATAACGGGGCGGTCGTAGGTTCGAGTCCTACAAGGTCCATTTTATTGGATTTTGAAATATTGATTGTGGAGGATTACCCAAGCCCGGCTGAAGGGAACGGTCTTGAAAACCGTCAGGCGTGTAACAGCGTGCGTGGGTTCGAATCCCACATCCTCCTTTGCGCATTATCGCGGGGTGGAGAAGTTGGCATCTCGTCGGGCTCATAACCCGAAGGTCGTAGGTTCGAATCCTACCCCCGCAATTGATCTTAATTTCCTTCCTAATGCGGGTGTAGTTTAGTGGTAAAACCTCAGC
>NZ_KV802412.1:1453-1968 GCF_001810675.1 Facklamia sp. HMSC062C11
GAGGTCGGTGGTTCGAGTCCACTCAGGCCCATTCAGTTTAATAATTAATATTTAAATTGGCACATGGGGAAGTACTCAAGTGGCTGAAGAGGCGCCCCTGCTAAGGGTGTAGGTCGGGTTTACCGGCGCGAGGGTTCAAATCCCTCCTTCTCCGTTTAAAATTATTTGAATAATAATGACACGGCCCGTTGGTCAAGTGGTTAAGACACCGCCCTTTCACGGCGGTAACACGGGTTCGAATCCCGTACGGGTCATTATTTTTTGGAGGATTACCCAAGTCCGGCTGAAGGGAACGGTCTTGAAAACCGTCAGGCGTGTAAAAGCGCGCGTGGGTTCGAATCCCACATCCTCCTTATTACCTTTTATTATAGGTATAATATAATCGCGGGGTGGAGAAGTTGGCATCTCGTCGGGCTCATAACCCGAAGGTCGTAGGTTCGAATCCTACCCCCGCAATTAGCATCTTATAATGTTAAAACTTAATTGGTCCGGTGGTGTAGGGGTTAACATGCTTG